>JAKDLG010000018.1 GCA_030452985.1 Humibacillus sp. | reverse complement strand
GGTGAGGAAGAGCTTCTCCATGGTGGCCTGGTCTTCGTCGCTGATGCCGTCGGGGTTGCTGAGGCACTGGCGCAGACCGGTGGAGACGATGGCGAACCCGGCTCGGTCGAGGGCGCGGCTGACCGCGGCGAGCTGGGTCACCACATCGTTGCAGTCGCGACCTTCCTCGATCAGCCGGATGACTCCGCCGATCTGGCCCTGGGCGCGCTTGAGGCGGTTGACGACTGGCGTCATGTCGTCGGGATTGAGAGTGACCATGGCGTTGTCCTTCAGTTGGCCGGGGTGGGAGCGGTGCTGCACTGAGTCTGCCTCACGCGGGGATGCGGTCGAGGTCGCGAAGGGCATCGGTCAACCGGGTGCGGGCATCCGCCGCGACGTCAGCCAGCGCCGGGTTTCCGGTCAGGGTGACCATGGTGTCGGGGTCCATGGCCTCTACCCGGGTGCGGCCGACGTCGATGGCGCGGACCACGACGTTGCAGGGCAGCAACAGTCCGATCGAGGGGTCGACCTGCAGGGCTTGGTGCGCCAGCGGTGGGCGGCAGGCGCCGAGGATGACCTGCCGCTCGATTTCGACGTCGAGCTTGGCCTTGAGAGTCGAGGCCATGTCGATCTCGGTGAGGATCCCGAAGCCGTGCCCGGCGAGCGCGGCCCGGGTCTGCTCGAGAACCTCGTCGAACGGCCGGGCGACCTCTGTGGTCAGTGCGTATCCCATGGGAGCTCCTTCGTGATGGTCGTGGTCAGGATGATCGTGGTGGTGGTCGTTCTGGTGGTGAGGTGGTCGCGGTGCCCTTGTCATCGGGTGGCGGGGGAGGTGCTGCTCGGCTCCGCTGCGGTCGGGGCGGCCAGCCGTCGGTGGACGTCGGCCATGTCCAGGTCGCGCACGGCCGCGATCACCTGCTCGAGCCCGCTGGCCGGCAGTGCGCCCGGCTGGCTGAAGACGAGGATGCCCTCGCGGAAGGCCATCAGGGTCGGGATCGAGGTGATGCCGGCCTGCCCCGCGAGGGCCGGTTCCGCCTCGGTGTCGAGCTTGCCGAAGACGATGTCGGGATGCTGCTGGGCGGCCTTGTCGTAGACGGGGGCGAACATCCGGCAGGGGCCGCACCAGGCGGCCCAGAAGTCGACCAGCACGATGTCGTTGCCGGTGACGGTCTGCTCGAAGTTCGCGGCGGTGAGTTCGCGGGTGCCCATGCTTTCCTCCTGTGTAAGACGACTCTATACCCTCTAGGGTATGGAACCACAGGGTCGACGGGATCATTCCCCGCCTGGACAGGATACCCCGACGGGTAGGTTTCCAATGAGTGAACTCAGTCGGCGATCTAGTGAATTCGCTTGTGGAGCAAACCATTTCGTCTCGCCCGACATCCAGACAGTGTCGTTCAGGCCGCAGCAGGTCAGTCTGGGCACAGAGTGGGTTCTGGGACGAGGAGCGGCTCGCGTGACGATGTTGTGGGAATCGTCTCCGGCTCCCACTTCATCGCGTTGCTCTTCATCTGAGCCGGCGCAGATGCTCGCGGTCGCCGAGGAGCTCCAGGCGGCGCCACAGCACGCTGGTCGGGATCGCCTGGCTGGCGTGCGCCAGGCTCGCGACCCGCTGACGATCTCGCGTCACCGGCAGCACGACGTCGATCTCGGCGTCGTCGTGACCGTCGAAGGGAACGCCGAACTCCTGCCTGAGCTGGTCGCTGACCGCCCGCGGAAGGGTCCAGGCCAGCACGGGGAGCCCGTCGTGCTCGGCGGCGCTCAGCGCGGCCGCGGTGGCCGCGACATGGTCGGGGTGACCCGAGATTCCCGATGGGTCGAAGACGAGCAGGCCCTCGGCGTCATGACGGGCGGCGGCGGCGGACACCTCAGCGGCCAGCACGTCCCGGTCGATGGTGGCCAGGGCGCCGTCCGGGTGGTCGGCGAGCTCGGTGGCCGACACCCCGAGGGCCCGAGCTGCCTTCTCGAGCTCGCCGGCCCGCACCGCGGTCAGGTCGCCCGACACTCCATGGATGGTCGAGGCCTCACCGCGGGTCAGGCACAGCACCGTGGTGCGCGTGCCCGACCTGGCGAAGGCATCGAGGACGGCGCCCAGCCCGAACGACTCGTCATCGGGATGGGCCACGACGGCCAGCACGGCGTTCCATTCAGGCAGCCCCGTTCGGGGCTCGGCGGCCGACACCAGGATCATCCCTTCGCTCTGGGGTCATCGGGCTGACACCCGGCATCCGGGTGATAACGATCTACCGGGTGATAGCGATCTTGAGGGCGTTGGTCTCCGCCGCCCGCTCGAAGGTGTCGTAGGCCTCCAACATCTGGTCGAGTCGGAAGTGGTGGGTGACGAAGCGCTCCGCGGCGAGCTTGCGCTGGGCCACCAGCTTGAGCAGCATCGGTGTGGTCGACGTGCTGACCAGGCCGGTGGTGATCGACAGGTCCATGATCCAGAGGTCTTGCAGAGGGAGCTCGACCGGGGCGCCGTGCACCCCGACGTTGGCCACCGACCCGCCCGGGCGCACGATCTCGAGGCAGGCCGCGAAGGTGGCAGGGACTCCGACGGCCTCGATCGCCACGTCGACCCCGAGGCCGTCGGTCATCGCCTTGACCTGCTGGGCCCAGTCGTCGGCGCCGTTGTCGACACCGTCGGTCGCCCCGAACTGCGAAGCCTGTTCGATGCGGTGGGCGTCGAGGTCGACCGCGATGACCCGCGCCGCGCCGTAGAGACTCGCGGTCATCATGGCGGCGAGCCCCACCGGCCCCGCACCGATCACGGCGACGACGTCGCCCGGCTTCACCCCGCCGTAACGCACGCCGATCTCGAACCCGGTCGGCAGGATGTCGGAGAGCACCACCGCGGCCTCGTCGCTGACCGAGTCTGGCAGCTTGTACACCGAGTTGTCGGCGAAGGGAACGCGCACGAACTCGGCCTGCGTGCCATCGATGAGGTGGCCGAAGACCCACCCGATGCCGCTCGCGCCCTCGTCGGCGAGGCAGTGGGCGTAGAGGCCCTGGTGACAGTACGTGCAGGCGCCGCAGGCGCTGATGCAGGAGATGAGCACCCGGTCGCCGGCCACCACCGACGTGACCGCACCGCCGACCTCGGTCACCGTCCCGACGCCCTCATGGCCCAGGATCCGCCCGTCGGTGACTGCAGGCACGTCGCCTTTGAGGATGTGCAGGTCCGTTCCGCAGATCGTCGTCGTGTCGACCCGCACGATGACGTCGGTCGGGTTGATGATGACGGGTTCGGGCACGTCCTCCCAAGCCTTCTGGCCCGGACCGTGGTAGACGAGCGCCTTCATGACTGCCTCCGTGTGTCGTGGTCGCCCGTCGCGTGGTGCAGGCGTGGTGGTGCGCGTGGTGGTGCCGATGACATCCAGCCTCGGGGCAACCGGGGTCGCGGGGCTAGGGTCGAAGGTCCGTATCGCTGCGGCGGCGGCTCAGCGACAGATAGCAAGTTTGCCTATCGGGCAACATTGCCCATTGGGCAACATAGTGTGATGATGGCGGGGTGACCCAGACCGGACTACGCGAGGCGAAGCGCGAAGCGACGGCCCATGCTCTGGCTCAGGCCGCCTACGAGCTGGCCCGCGAGTACGGGCTCGACGGCTTCACCATCGACGACGTGGCGGCGCGTGCCGGGTACTCCCGGCGCACGTTCGCGAACCACTTCAGCGGCAAGGAGGAGGCCGTCGTGGCGGTCGCGGCCGAGCAGGTTCGGCACGCGCTCGACGCGGCGCCGGCTGCCGACGACCTGCCGCTGCTCGACTGGCTGCACGGGGTCGCTCGGCAGCAGCTTGGAGGTGGTCTGCTCGTGGTGCTGCGCGACCTTCGCGGCATGGCCGCGTCCCACCCGTCCCTGCGACCCCACCTGCTCGAGGTCCAGGCCCAGATCCGGGAGACGGCCCGCCGGGCTGTCATCGCCCGACTCGACGAACGCACGAGCCCGGCCTATGCCCACCTGCTGGTGGGCGCCGCCTACGGTGCCCTGACCTGCGTGCTCGACGGAGATCTTCCGGTCCGCCTCGATGGCGTGAGCGACCATGCCCCCACTGACGACCTCGAGGCGACGCCGACCCTCGACCACTTCCTGACGACCACGTTCGGCTACCTGCGCACCGGCTTCGGGCGTGCTCCCGGCGCCGGCTGACCCTGCCGACTCTTGTTCGGCACCACGCGAGGGCGCACTGGCCACCGCGGCGCTGGACCCATCCCAGAAAGCGAGCCGATCCTGCTCATGTCACGCTACCTGTACCGCCTCGGGGCTCTCGCTCACCACCGACCTCTGCCCGTCGTCATCGCCTGGCTGCTGTTGCTCGCCAGCGTTGTGGGGCTGGCGCTCACCAGTGGCGGGCGCATCTCGACGAGCATGACCATCGACGGCACCCCGAGCCAGCAGGTGATCGAAGCGCTGCGCGAGAAGCTGCCGGCGGCGAGCGGCGGTCAGGGCACCATCGTCTTCACGGCCCCGGAGGGTGAACGTCTCGACACGGGTGCTCGGGCGCACGCCATCGCGACCACCTCCACCGAGATCACCACACTGCCGGTCGTCGTCGACCGTGCTGCTCCACCCGTCCCGGCTGACAGCGTGAACGCCGGTTCCCCATCGGCCACCCCCACGGTGGGTGCGTCGCCGAGCCATCACCCGCTCGTCGTCAACGGGTCACCGGTCGCGGGTGTACTCGTCTCCAGGGACGGCACTGTCGCCATGCTCCAGATGCAGTTCACCACCCCGGTCGACGCCCTGCCGGAGGGCACCGTCGACAGCATCAGCGAGATCGCTACCCGCGGCACCAGTGCGTCCGGGGTCACGGCGCTCCCGAGCCAGTCGCTCCAGGCGATGCACCCACCGATCGGCGGGCACGAGGCGATCGGCCTCGGCATCGCGCTGCTCGTGCTCGTGCTGACCCTGGGTTCGCTCCGGGCCGCGGGGCTTCCGCTCCTGACCGCGCTGACGGGGGTGGCCATCGGGGTGGGCGGCGCCTTCGCCCTGTCGACGACGATCACCCTGACGACAGCCACTCCTGCGCTGGCCCTCATGGTCGGGCTCGCGGTCGGCATCGACTACGCCCTGTTCATCGTCAACCGGCAACGACGACTGATTCTCGTCGAGGGGCTGAGCGCCGCTGATGCGACGGCCAAGGCGGTCGCCACCGCGGGCAGTGCGGTCGTCTTCGCGGGGTCGACCGTGGTCATCGCACTGACGGGGCTGACCGTCATCGGCATCGGGTTTCTCACCACGATGTCCCTCGTCGCCGCCCCGACGGTCGCCCTCGCCGTGCTCATCGCGCTCACGCTGGTTCCCGCCGGGCTCGGCCTGCTCGGCGAGGGGATCGTCTCGGCCCGGGCCCGGGCCACCGGGGCTGTGGTGACCGCGAACGAGGAGCAGCGCCTCGCCAACCGGTGGGTCAGCTCCCTGGTGCGCCGGCCGTGGGTTCCTGTCATCACGGTCGTCGTTCTTCTCGGCCTGGCCGCCATCCCGGCCGCGACGATGCGCCTCGGGATGCCAACCGGGGCCACGGACAGCCTCGACAGCAGCTCGAGGCAGAGCTATGACGCGATCACCCGAGGTTTCGGCGAGGGCTTCAACGCGCCGCTCGTCGTGGTGGCGCACCCGAGGGGGAGCGCCACCTTCGACCAGGCGGGCGTCGCTGCCATCACCCAGGGCCTCGCGAAGACGGCAGGGGTGTCGGCAGTGACGCCCACCGGCGTGAGCCCGGACCGCTCGCTCGCGATGTTCGCCGTCATTCCGGAGGCCGGCCCCGACGACGAGCGAACCGCGTCGCTCGTGGAGGCCCTGCGCGACCCCGGTGCCGGTGCCGCGGCCGCCGCGGACGTCACGCTGGGGGTCACCGGTCTCACCGCCGTGAACCTCGACATCTCCCAGCGGCTCGGCGACGTGCTGCCTGAGTACATCGCCATCATCGTGGGCCTGTCGCTGATCCTGCTGCTGCTCGTCTTCCGCTCGGTTGTCATCCCCATCACGGCCACTGCCGGGTTCCTGCTCAGCATCGCGGCGACCTTCGGGCTCACGACAGCCGTGTTCCAGTGGGGTTGGCTGATGGGTCTGGTCGGTATCGACACCGGCGGGCCGTTGCTCAGCTTCCTGCCCATCATGGTCACCAGCATCCTGTACGGCTTGGCGATGGACTACCAGGTGTTTCTCGTGACCGCCATGCACGAGGCCAAGGTGCAGGGGATGTCAGCCGGAGCCGCGATCGTGCACGGTTTCGACCACTCGAGCCGGGTCGTGGTGGCGGCGGCTGTCATCATGGTCTCGGTCTTCGCCGGGTTCGTCTTCAGCGACGACCCGATGATCAAGCAGTTCGGCTTCGCGCTCGCGGTCGGCGTCGTGATCGACGCGTTCCTGGTGCGGATGACGCTCGTTCCCGCGGTCATGAGCCTGCTCGGCGAGCGCGCCTGGTGGCTGCCGTCGTGGGCCACCCGGCGGATGTCGGGCGTCGACACCGAGGGCACGGAAGCCGCTGGCCTCGAACGGGGCCCGCTGAGCCGGCCCCGCGTGGGCCCGGGAGCGACGCTGCGCTGAGCAATGCCTCGCCGACCGGCAGGGTGGTCACCCGCCCAAGGGTCTTTGGTCCCTGTGCGATGGGGCCGAAGGCTTCTGGCCCGCGGCGTGGGAGGCGGGAAGACTGCAGACGTAGGAGTCGCCGATGTCCGACCCGCCCTGTGGCAGTCGCAATCAGTCCCAGAGCCACCGGTCGGAACCCAAGGAGTTCGAGATGGCTGGTCCGAGAACGATCGTCGTCGGTGTCGACGGCTCGAAGGAGAGCCGCACGGCCTTGAGGTGGGCCTGCGAAGAGGCTCGTCGGCGCGGTCTCGACGTGCTCGCGGTCGCGGTCTGGAACGTCTTCCCGATCACCCTTGAACCGCTGGTCGGCACCACGCCCTGGGAGCGTATCGGCGATTCCGAGAAGATGACCCAGGAGACGTTGCAGGCTATCGCGGGCGAGGTGGCCGGCGACTTCCCCGAGGTCAGGCTCGACGAGCTGGTGCTGGCCGGGCGCCCGGCCGAAGAGCTGGTCACGCTCTCGGCCGACGCCTTCATCCTGGTGGTCGGCGCGCGGGGGCACGGTGGCTTCCTCGAGATGCTGGTGGGCTCGACGAGCAAGCACGTGCTCTCGCACAGCGCCTGCACCGTGGTCGTCGTGCGATGACCACGCTGACGTTTCTGGGCGCCACCGGAACCGTCACCGGGAGCAAGTTTCTCGTCGACCACGATGGCGAACGCACCATGGTCGACTGCGGCCTGTACCAGGGCGAGCGCAAGTGGCGTCGACTCAACTGGGGCCCGCCTGCCGTGCGTGCCTCCTCGGTCCAGAACGTCGTGCTCACCCACGCCCACCTCGACCACTGCGGTTACCTCCCGGCACTGGTGCGCGAGGGGTTCACCGGCCCGGTCTGGTGCACCGAGGGAACGGCGGCCCTGGCCGCCATCGTTCTGCGAGACAGCGCCCACCTGCTCGAACGGGATGCCGATGACGCCCGGCAGGGCGGCTGGTCCAAACACGACCCGCCGTTGCCGCTCTACACCTCTGCCGACGCCGAACGTGCCATCTCCCTGCTGCGACCCATCACCTATGACACGCCCGTTGCTTTAGCCCCCGACCTTGAGGTCCTTCTGACCCGCGCCGGGCACATCCTCGGCTCGGCCAGCGCTCTGCTGCAGGCCGGTGGGGCCCGGGTCCTCTTCTCGGGCGACCTCGGGCGGCCGCAGCACGAGCTCTTGCTACCGCGCGCCGACCCCCCGGCATCCGATGTGGTCGTGGTGGAGTCGACCTACGGCGACCGCACCCACCCGGCCACCGACCCCGCCCACCCGGTTCTCGCCCAAGCCATCCGCGAGACCATCGGCCGCGGTGGGTCGGTGCTCATTCCCGCCTTCGCCATCGACCGCACCGAGCTGGTCATCCATGCGCTTCGTCAGCTGATGGAGCGCGGTGACATCCCGTCCGTTCCGGTCTACCTCGACAGCCCGATGGCGCTCGCGGCGCTGGAGGTCTACCGCAACGGGGGCCTGGCCGGGGAGCTGCGACCGGACACCCCACAGCCGCCCCTCGACTGGTCCGGTCTGCGGCTGGCCCGAAGTGCGGAGGAGTCCAAGGCCCTGAACAACCCCGGCCGGCCCTGCATCATCGTGTCGGCGTCGGGCATGGCCTCGGGCGGACGCGTGATCCACCACCTGCGCGAGATGCTGCCCCATCGACAGAACACCGTCGTGCTCACCGGGTACCAGGCGGTCGGCACGCGTGGCCGCGACCTGCACGATGGTGCCCGCGCTCTGAAGATGATGGGGGAGTACGTGCCGGTCCGGGCCCAGGTCGTGACCGACGACGGGTTCTCGGTCCACTCCGACGCCGGCGAGGTCATCGACTGGCTGAGGCGGCTCCCGACCCCTCCGGCGACCGTGTACGTGGTGCACGGTGAGCCTCCGTCGGCGCGGGCCCTGGCCGAGCTCATCACCGACGAGCTGGGTTGGTGTGCGGTCGTGCCGCGCCTCGGTGAACGGGTCCGACTTCAGTGACTCCGGCGGCGAAGCGCAGGGTGGCGCGCGCCCTTCCCAGGTCTGCCGACCAGCCTGTGCATGCCCCGGTGTCTGCCCCCGACCGACGGGCCGGACCGGTTCTGTTTTGACAACACAACGATACCCCCTAGGGTAATAATGACTAAGCCGTGGAATCCTGTTCGTCAACCACCGGAAGGGAGCGTCGATGCCGACCATCCTCACGATCGAGACCGCCAGCCTGGGTGATCGCAGCTACCTCGCCCACGACGGGCAGGTCGCCCTGGTGATCGACCCGCAACGAGACATCGACCGCGTTCTCGAGCTCGCGGCATCCGAACACGTACGGATCACCCACGTCTTCGAGACCCACCTCCACAACGACTACCTCACCGGTGGCCTGGCGCTGGCGAAGGCCACCGGCGCGGCCTACTATGTCAATGCCGATGACGAGGTGCACTTCGAGCGCACGCCGATTCGCGACGACGAAGTCGTCGAGGTCTCACCCAGCCTGCGGGTCCGGGCCATCGCCACGCCCGGACACACCTACACGCACCTGTCCTACGCCCTGGAGGCAGACGGCGAGGCCGGCGGCGTCTTCACCGGTGGGTCGTTGCTCTTCGGCGCCACCGGCCGGCCCGACCTGCTCGGAGACGACCACACGCACGACCTCGTGCGGCACCAGTACGCCTCTGCTCGTCGACTGGCCCGTGAGCTGCCCGACGACGCGCAGGTGCTGCCCACGCACGGCTTCGGCAGCTTCTGCTCGGCGGGGTCGAGCGGCACGAGCGACGCGTCGACGATCGGCGTGGAGAAGCGCGACAACCCGGCACTGACCCAGAGCGAGGAGGAGTGGGTGGCCGACGTGCTCGACGGCCTCGACGCCTACCCCGCCTACTACGCCCACATGGGGCCGGGCAACGCCGAGGGGCCGACCGCACCCGACCTCACGCCGCCGTCGATGGCCGACAGGGACATCATCCGCAGGCGGCTCGAGGCGGGGGAGTGGCTGGTCGACCTGCGCAACCGCACCGCCTACGCCGCCGGTCACGTCGTCGGCAGTCTCAACTTCGGCGTGGACGGCCAGTTCGCCACCTACCTGGGCTGGCTCATTCCCTGGGGCACGCCGATGACCCTCCTCGGCGAGAGTCCCGCCCAGATCGCCGAGGCTCAGCGCGAGCTGGTCCGCATCGGCATCGACCAGCTGCAGGGGGCGGCGCACGGAGAGCCCCGCCAGTGGACGGACGAGCCACTGGGCAGCTTCCCCCGGGCCGCTTTCGCCGACCTCGCCCAGGTGCGGCACCACCGCCCGGTGACCGTCGTCGACGTTCGTCGAGCGAGTGAGTTCGAAGAGAGCCACATCGAGGGCGCCGTCAACATCCCGATCCATCACGTGCTCGACCGGCTCGACGAGGTTCCACCGGGCGAGCTGTGGGTGCACTGCGCGGGCGGGTACCGCGCCTCCATCGCCGCTTCGGTGCTCGCCGCCCACGGTCACCAGGTCGTCGCCGTCGACGACGACTTCGAGCAGAGCGCCGCCGCCAGTGGGCTCCCGCTGGTCGCGGTGGCCTGACCCACACCACACTCGCGCCGGGTCCCTCGGCGTACCCACCCGACCAACCACCCATCGAAGGAGAAACCCCACCGTGTGCCGTGCCGTGAACTGCAAGACCTGTGGCAAGACGACGTGGGCCGGCTGCGGCCAACACGTCGACCAAGTGATGCGGGGGGTCCCGTCGGGCCAGCGGTGCCCCGGCCACGCGGCCGACCCTGCGGCATCCGGCGGATCGCTGCGCAGGCGCCTCTTCCGCCAACGCTGACCGGTGCTGCTGCTGGCGCTGCCGCTCGGCGTCGTCATCGGGCTCAGCCTGGGGGCCCTCGGGGGCGGCGGGTCGGTGCTGACCGTCCCGGCGTTGGTCTACGTGCTGGGGCAGGACCCACGGGGGGCGATCACGAGCTCGCTGCTGATCGTCGGGGTCACCTCACTGATCGGTCTCACCCCGCACGCACGCGCCGGGCGGGTGCGTTTCGGCCAAGGCCTCGTCTTCGGACTGCTCGGCACGGCCGGGTCCTTCGCCGGCAGCCGGCTGTCGGTCAAGGTCTCGCCCGCGGTTCTCCTGGCCACGTTCGCGGTGCTCATTCTCGTCGTCGCGGTGCTGATGCTCCGCTCGACCAGCCGTGCCACCGACGACCCGAACGATGTCGACTCGGGGCCGCCCATCGAGGTGGGTGGGGTGGCAGAGACGCGACCGCGGACCCTTTCGTACGACCGCCGCCGGGTGGTCCTGCTCGTCGGCACCGCGACCGCCGTGGGCTTGCTCACCGGGTTCTTCGGTGTCGGAGGGGGATTCGCCCTGGTGCCCGCCCTGGTGCTCGTCCTCGATTTTCCCATGGCCGTGGCTGTCGGCACCTCGCTGCTCGTGATCGCCATCAACAGCGCCACCGCCCTGGCCGCTCGGGCCCACACGGCCACTGATCTCGACTGGCCTCTGGTCGCCACCTTCACCGCCGCCGCCGTGGCGGGCAGCCTGCTCGGCAGCCGGGTCGTTACGCGGGTGTCACCGTTACGCCTCAAGCAGGTGTTCGCGGTGCTGCTCATGGCGGTGGCTCTCTACACCGGTGCCCAGAGCATCTCCAGCCTGCTCTGACCGGGATCAGCCGGAGGTGGCCCAGTCGGAGCGCTCGAACTGCTCCACCAGGCCACCCAGGGCGACGGTGTCGCTGTCGCCGCGGGCGCGCAGCGAACGGAACCGCGGAGGGGCTACGGTCCGTGTAAAAGTGGCCACTCGACTGGGCTTGGCTGCTCTGCCCTGCGGGCGAGTGGCCGGCCGACTTCGAGCACCCGACCACCCGACCCAGGGTGCGTCATCAGGCGGCACGCCGCGCGTGACGGCGGCGCGCCGCAGGCGAGCCCGGTGTTGGGGCGTACCGCCAGATCAGGGCCTGCTGCCCGAAGGTCCAGGCGTTGTTGACCACCCAGTAGACGAGCAGGCCGACCGGTACGTAGGCGGCGGCGACGAGGATCCCACCGGCCGCCAACCAGGGCATCAGGTGTTGCACCGCCCCCAGGCTCGCGGGCTGGGTGGACAGGTCCATGAGCGGCAGGGTGAACCAGCGCTGGGTCGCGAACGACAGGGCGGCCGCGAGCACCGCCAACCCGACGAGCACCAGGACAGCGGTCGGGCCCTGCTGCAGCGTCTGGCCGATGCGGCTCGTCAGGTGCAGCCCGGCCACCGAGGCCGCGGACGCCGAGGCCACCAGGCCCGCGTCGAGCGCACCTACGGCGTGGCCGGCCGTCAGGTCGGACACGACACGGTAGAGGGCGTACACGACCGGTAGCTGCAGCAGGGCCGGCGCCAGGCTCCACCTCGAGACGCCGTGCTCGGCGTGGATGCGGCGTTGCTCCACACGCATCCGTCGGAGGCTGTCGAGGTCGCGAGTCCCCTCGTTGGTGCGCCGCAGCGCACTCAGCTGCGGCAGGGCCCGGGCCCGCGCCTGGTTCGAACGCACAGAGTGGACGACCAACGGCACCAGTGCCGCTCGCACTGCTATGACCAGCAGGAAGATGCCGAGCAGCCAGGCCCCGGACGAGCCGGGTGGCAGGCCGACCGCTCCGGCCAGAGCATGGTTGGCCGCGAGCACGGCGGCCACGACAGAGATGACAGGGGACAACGCGAGATCGAACATCACAGGGCTCCGTAACTCGGCCCGATCGGGCCGGTGGGGTGAAGGGGGGCTGAGTGATCCGTGCGTCACCGACGGCGACGCTCGGGGTCAGCGCCGTCCGGGAGCCCTGGGGCGCTGTGGTCGACGAGGAGCAGTCACGGCGCACCAGTAGGCCGTGGAGGCCTCGATGTGCCCACTCGCCCCGGTCGCTGCGGTCTGCGCCCGCACCACGGGAGACGCGGTGCGTGAGATGGCGAGCAGTGAGGTGGTCAACGCCGACACCACGGCCACGGCCAGCACCAGCTCGACCCCACCGGGAGTGCCACCCGCTGCGCCCAGGGCCGTGCCCACGACGGTGCCGATGACCACGCCGATGGCCACGGTGACGCCTACCGAGAAGGCGCAGGCCCAGAAGAAAGCCCGACCCGGGGCGGGTCGTCGTTGCTCGTTGGCCGCGCGCATCCGTACCCTCCCGCTCTCACCCGTGCTGGTGCCTCAAGGGTAGCCCGGCCCGGAGCGAACGCGCCCGGTCACGCGAGTGGCGCGGCGTCGGTGCGGCGTCGGTGCGGCTCAACCCGGCAACGTGGCTCGGCTCCAGCCACTGCGGAGGCCCGCGGCGACATACAGTGCGGCTGTGACCTCGGAAGCCCCCATCGACGCGATTGCGACCCTGCCGCTCGTCCATCCTCTCGACCTGCCCGCCGACACCCCCTGGCTCGACTGGGTCGCGGCCCGCGGTGACGAGCAGCTGGGCGCCACCCGGGCGCTCGTCGATCAGCTGAAGGCCGAGGCTCCCCGCGACGCGCTCGCGGTGCTGCATCTGTGGAACGAGACCCAGACCGCGCTGACGAACGCCGGCTCCGTCGGATCGCTCTTCTCCGAGGTGCACCCCGACCAGGCCGTGCGCGAACGCGCCGAGACCGTCGTTCAGGACGTGCAGAAGCTCGAGACCGACCTCGGCCTCGACCCCGACCTCTACGCGGTGTTCGAGGGGCTCTCGAATGATGGCCTCGACCCTGACGCGCGACGGGTGCTGCAACGCACCCTGCGCGACTTCCGGCGTTCCGGGGTCGACCGCGACGAGGCCACCCGGGGCCGGCTCCGTGAGCTCAACGAACTGGCCATCCTGCTCAGCCAGGAGCTCAGCAAGAACGTGCGTCAGGACGTCCGCAGCATCCGGGTGCGTCCGGAACAGCTCGACGGGCTGCCGACCGACTGGGTCGAGGCCCACCCGGTGGAGGCCGACGGGCTCGTCACGGTCACGACCGACTATCCCGACGTCGTGCCGTTCCGCACCTTCGCCCACGACGCCGCGGCCCGCCGTGACCTCGTGACGCAGGCCCTGACCGTGGCCTGGCCGGCGAACGACGCGGTGCTGCAACGACTCTTCGCGGTGCGCCGTGAGATTGCGACGCTGCTCGGCTACGACACGTGGGCCGACTACGACGCCGAGGTCAAGATGATCGGCACCGGCCGGGCCATCGGCGACTTCGTCGAGCGCATCACCGAGCTCACTGCCGCCAGCGCCGATCGCGACAAGCAGGTGCTGCTCGACCGGCTGCGTCGTGACCGCCCCGACGCGACCGACATCGACTCGCCCGACGTGACCTACTACGCCGAGCTCGTGCGCAAGGAGGATCTCGCCGTCGACGCGCAGCAGGTGCGCACCTTCTTCGCCTTCGAACAGGTTCGCCAAGGCCTGCTCGACGTGACCGGCGCTCTCTTCGGGCTCGAGTGGCAGCGGGTGCCGGATGCCCGCAGCTGGCACGACGACGTCGCCACCTACGACGTCGCGTTCGGTGGCGAGCGCATCGGGCGCATCCACCTCGACCTGCACCCGCGTGACGGCAAGTTCAAGCACGCAGCGCAGTTCGACCTCGTGCGCGGAGTGGCGGGCCGCCAGCTCGCCGAGGGCGTGCTGGTCTGCAACCTCAGCCGCGGCCTGCTCGAGCACGACGAGGTCGTGACGCTCTTCCACGAGTTCGGGCACCTGGTGCACCACGTGCTCGCCGGCCGGGGTGAGTGGGTGCGGTTCTCGGGCGTGGCGACGGAGTGGGACTTCGTCGAGGCACCCAGCCAGATGCTCGAGGAGTGGGCCTGGGACCCCGCCGTGCTGGCGACCTTCGCGCGCAACGCCGACGGCGAGACGATCCCGGCCGAGCTGGTCGAGGCGATGCGCCGCGCCAACGACTTCGGCAAGGGCTACGACGCCCGCACCCAGATGTTCTACGCGGCGCTCTCCTACGACTTCCACGTGCACGAGACCGACGACCTCACCGCCCGGTTGCGTGAGCTCATGGGGCGCTACTGCGTGTTCCCGTACGTCGCGGGCACCCACATGCACTGCAGCTTCGGTCACCTCGACGGGTACAGCTCGGGGTACTACACGTACATGTGGAGCCTCGTCATCGCCAAGGACCTGTTCTCGGCCTTCGACCACGCGAACCTGCTCGACCTGGAGGTGGCCGGTGCCTACCGCGACAAGGTGCTCGCCCCCGGCGGCCGCCACGACGCCGCCGAGCTCGTCGAGGACTTCCTCGGCCGTGAGTACACCTTCGACGCCTACGCCGCCTGGCTCGCCCAGTGACGTCCCCGGCGACGCCGATCCGGGTCGTGGGGCTGCACCTCTACCCCGTCAAGTCACTGGCTGGGGTGGCGGTGGATCAGGCCGCCGTCAGCCGGCAGGGCCTGCTCGGTGATCGTCGCTGGGCGGTCGTCGACCCGACCGGCGAGAACGTGACGGCCCGAGAGGTGCACCTCATGCTCGGCCTGCGGGCCGAACCGACCGAGCAGGGCGGCATCCGCCTGCTCGACCGTCACGGCGCCACGGCCACGGTGGCCCCACCACGAGAGGCTTCACCGATCGCGGTCCTCTTCTCCGGTCAGGATGCCGCTCGGCCGGCCGGGCGAGTCGCCGACGACTGGCTCAGCGAACGCCTCGGGCAACCGGTTCGGCTGGTGTGGCAGGACGATCAGACCCACCGCCCGATCCAGCCGGAGATGGGCGGACGCAGCGGAGACACCAGCTCGCTCGCCGACGCGGCCCCCGTGCACGTCACCACCGAGGCATCGCTTCGCCGGCTGAACGAGTGGCTGGCCGAGTCTGACGTCGACCCGCTCGGTCACGACCGGTTCCGGCCGAACGTGGTGCTCGACGGTGACGAGCCGTTCGCCGAGGACGGCTGGCGCCGGGTGCGCATCGGGGAGGTCGACTTTCGCTACACGATGGCCTGCGACCGGTGCGTCATGGCCACCATCGACCGCCAGGCGTTGGCGACGGCGAAGGAGCCGATCCGTACCTTGGCCCGGCACCGCCGGTGGGAGGGGTCCACCTGGTTCGGCATCCGTCTCACGCCGGTGCTTCCACTGCCCCCCGGCGCCGTTCTGGCGGTCGGTGACAAGGTGGTCGCACACCGAGTTGCAGCTACCTCCGGGATCGCGCTCCAGCCACGAGGCTGATCGTGACACACGCCAGTGCCAGCAGGATGAGCGTCAATGCTTGGAGGGTGCTGCCCCGCAGAGCTGCGACGAGGCCGACCACACCGAGGACGATTGCTGTCACGGCCAAAATGAGTAAGCCGTTCCAGCGCGGAGCGATCGAGCGATGGGCTGGCCCGTTCGACTGGTTGTCCCTCGACCGACGGTAGTCGACTCCCCGGTTGAGAAGAAGGCCTGGGCGTCCCCTCTTCGAGGGTCAGCGGAGCACCCGCTGTCGCGGCGGGCGGCCAGATCGGACGTCTCGGCCGCGGCCTGGGCGAGCATGGTGAGGTCCTCGCCAAGACCGTCTACGAGCTCATGGCGGTGTACCACCTGGCCTTGAGGGCGATGGACGGGTCAGACCTGAGAGGCTGCGGAGCACGGAACTGGAACACCAGGTCCTTCGCCGAACGAAGACCTGCCTCGTCGCAGCCTGGACGTGAGACGAGGTGGCTCTGAGAGGGGAGATCCCGACCGTGTCCCGACAAGGTCGTCAGTCGGCTGACACGTCAGGTATCGCGCATGCCCTGACTGCCTTCGCCGAACTGGCGAGCGATGGGCTGCTGGTCTCGAGGGCGTGAGCCGCGCCTTGGGAGGGGTCCGCCGACACGCGCGCAACCGTGCCGGCCGGTAGGTCGGATCGGGCTGGCACAGTGGACGGATGGAGCCGCGCATCTCAGTGATCACGTTGGGCGTCACCGACTTGGCGCGTTCGTTCCGGTTCTACCGAGACGGGCTCGGTCTCCCCCCGACGCGCAAACCCGAGGACGGAATCGTGTTCTTCCAGACCTCGGGTGTCACCCTGGCGCTCTTTCCCTATGGGGAGCTTGCCGACGACGTGGGGCCCGGCTGGAACCTGCCACACTCCAGGTTCACAGGGATCACACTGGCCCACAACGTCCGTGAGCGCGAGGATGTTGACCGTCTGCTCGCGCAGGCCGAAGCAGCAGGCGCGCAGGTGATCAAGCCGGCTCGCGACACGGAGTGGGGTGGCTGTTCCGGCTACTTCACCGACCTGGACGGCTACCTGTGGGAAGTCGCCTGGGGCGCGTTCGAGTTCCATGAGGATGGAGCGCTGCAGGTGCCCTGACCTCGAGCCACCAGCGGGTGCGGCGAGCAACGGCGTCGCCACCACGATGGGCCGGCTCACCGGCCGAGCGCGTACCCGACCCCTCCCGGGCACAACAGCTGGACGTGAGGTTTCCCGCGCCCATCACGGGTGGCCGGCCGGGCCTGGTGCGCGGTGGTGGCTAGCAGCGAGGCGGCGACAGAGAAGGTGAACTTGTCATGCCGCGCAGCCCGGGAATGGTGAGAAAATGGGACGGTGCGGGCGATCGAGGTCGTGTTCGCCGTCGAATGGGCGGCATTCTGGCTGTACTGGCTCTTGGTGGCCTTTTCCATGAAGCGCGGCCGCGTGCCATGGCGGCGTGAGCTCGGTATCAGGGCGGTGATCGTCGTCGTCGTGATCGTCCTCATTCGCTCGGGAATCTTCCGCGACCGCAGCCTCAACACGGATGTGTGGCTCGGTGGCTTGGGGCTGGTCGTCTGCGCACTGGGGTTGGGGTTCGCTGTCTGGGCCCGCATGCACATCGGGCGCAACTGGGGCACCCCGATGACGCAGAAGCACGATCCGCAGCTCGTCACCAGCGGCCCCTACCGCCTGGTCCGCCACCCGATCTACTCAGGCATATTGCTGGCTCTCGCTGGCACCGCGGTGGCGTTGAGCTGGGTTTGGCTGACCGCGGTCGTGTTGGCGGGGACCTACTTCGCCTACAGCGCGAAGGTTGAGGAGCGCTACCTCACCACACAGTTCCCAGATGCCTACCCGCGATACAAGCGAGCCACCAAGATGCTCGTGCCGTTCGTCTATTGAGACCGAGCGGAAGAGGGGGCAGCCCTTTGTCTCCGTCGACGCGAGCACGAGTCTCGTCTGCGCCACCGGCTCACGCGACCTGCTCGGCGTCGCCACCGCAGGCACCCAGGCGACACTGGCCGAGACCGCGCCGAACCACTTCCGAGACGGTTCCTGTGCCGAGTTCGCCGCGCCTCCGAACCCGGCTGCCGTCAGGCGAACCGACACGTCCGCGACGCGAGCGTGATCGACACCACTTCGCAGTGGCCGATGTGGACTCCAGGAGCAACCGTCACGGTCAAGGACCTGACCGGAGCCCTCGTTTCGGGCGCAACGGCGAACTTCACCTTCGACGCCGACTACTCCAGCACGTGCGTCGCGGCACCGTAATGAGGTAGTCACTACCGTTCCCCGGCGCAGCACCACTCGCTGGAAGGACGCTGTAGAAGACGAGGTGTCCCTGAGCCACCGATCCAGGGAGATTCTCGTCGTCGCCGCCACCCTCCGGTAGACAGAAGCCAGCTACCACCAGCACACGGTGGTCCCCGCGCCGACGCAGGCAGGCGGTGGTTCAGCAGACCTGCCCGCGCGCTCGCATCAGGGTGGACGGCAGGGCAGGTACGGGTCTTCATGAGGGATTCAGCCACACGAATCTGGATGTCAGCGTCGGTGCGACACCGTGATCGGGGTGATCGTTACGGGATCGGCAGGTCCTTCAGCGTCACCTTCTGGCCGGTGTTCTGTTGCGACAGGTCGGCGAACGCCTGTCGCACCGTCTTGCTGAACAGGTGGGCGCCGGTCAGCGACGGGTGGATGCCGTCGCTCTGGAGCTGGTCGGGGTGGGCCCTCACGGCGGAGGCCCAGTCGGCGACCTCGACGTTCGAGCGTTCGGCCGCGATGGTGGCCAAAGCGGCGTTGTCCTTGTCGACGCGTGACATGGGCCCCATGATGTTGACGAGCACGACCATACGGTCGGGGCCCAGCGCGTCGAGGGTGGCGCGCACCTGGTCGGCGTCGATACCCCAGTTCGTGCCGAAGGCGAGTACCACGGCCCGTCGGTTGGCGTCGCCCCGGGCCTTGACCTGCGCCAGGCCGTCGGACCAGCGGCGGTTCGACTTCGCGTCGATGCGGATGCCGTCGAAGTAGTAGCGCAGGGCGCCCAGGCTGCCGACCATGATCGAGTCGCCGTAGGCGTCGATCTCGGTGCCGGCCGGCATCGTGAAGCTCGCTTTGGCGTCGGCGGGGTCGACGCTCTTGCCGGGAGCCGTCGCCGACGGTGCTGCGGCAACAGGCGGCGTGGGTGCCGCGATGACAGCCGGCGGGATGGAGCCCGGGCGTAGCGCCCACGGCGACGACGGGGTGTGGGTGCGCAGCAGCGGCGAGACGGCCAAGGCCCCCGCACTCCCACTGGCGGACCCTGCTGCCGCGGCAGCCTCGTTCTGCTCGAGCAGCATTGCGGTCTGCGACTGGTCGGGTGCCGTGACGAGCACGACGACGGTGAGCACGGCCGTGATGGCCACGGTGGCTGCGACGACCTGGCGCACCCGGCGGCTGCTGCGCCCGACGGTGACGAGCACCTGGGAACCGACCGCTTTGAACCCGTGGCGGCGGAACGGGGTCTCGACGAAGCGGTACGAGAGGTCGGCGAGGGCCACGGTGACCACGACACACCACAGTCGCGTCAGCAGGTGGTCGATGGTCCCGGGAGCGGCCGGGTGGTCGATGACGATGATGAGGATGACGGGCCAGTGCCAGAGGTAGAGCGAGTACGACCGCTGCCCGACCCACTCGGCGACAGGGTGCGAGGCGATCGACTGCCAGGTGGTGCTCCGACCCGGATGACGGTCGATCAGCCCGAGCACCAGCACGCCGGTGGCCAGGCACGCGAGCACGATGCCGCCGCGGAAGGTGAACGGATTGCTCTCGTCGAGGCGGAACACCAGGGCGAGCAGCACGAGGGCCGCCACGGGCACGGCGCCCCGGCCGACCGGCCCCCACTGCGACGGAGCGATGCGCAGCGCCAGCTTCGGGCTGGCCCAGGCGAAGGCGATCGCGGCGCCGATCATCAGGCCCATCACGTGCGTGTCGGTGCCGTAGTAGACGCGGGTCGAGTCGCCGGCTGGGTCGAAGAGCACCGCCATCAGTAGCGACGACACCGCCCCGATCGCCACCGCGGTGGCCACGCGCACGCGGCTCGACGCCACGGCCAGTAGCCCGAGCGTGACGATCGGCCACACGAGGTAGAACTGCTCCTCGACCGCCAGCGACCAGAAGTTCATGAACAGCTGCGGGGCGGTCTGGTCGAAGTAGCTGGACCCGGCCGTGATCTCGACCCAGTTCGTCGAGAAGGTGAGGGCGCCGAGAATCTGGCGACCGATGCCCACCAGCAGGTCGCCGTTGACCGTTCGAGCGATGAGCACACTGGTGACGACACAGAGCACGAGAGCCGGCACCAGTCGACGCGCCCGGCGCACCCAGAACTGCGAGAACGCGATGTGGCCGGTGCGCCGGTGCTCGTGCACCAGCAGCGAGGTGATCAGAAAACCCGAGACGACGAAGAAGACATCGACCCCGAGAAAGCCGCCCGGTAGCCACGAGGCGTTCAGGTGGAACACGAGCACGGCGGCGATCGCCATGGCCCGCAGCCCGTCGAGCCCCGCGATGTGCGCCATGCCGCGGGTGGCACGCCCACCAGGCCGCCCCCCGGATGTCGCACCGACGGTCCCACCGACGGGCGCGCTGGTCTGCCGCGTGTCGTTGATTCGAGATGTGGCGGACGTCGTCACGTCGCCTCCTCCTTCGCCGGGCGCCGGCTTCGGGGCCGCGTAGACCCCTTGGTGAACTGCCTGTGTACGCAGTGAGCATAGGGACGACCGGTGACGACGGTGGGGAGGCTCGCGGCATACGGTGGGACTGTGACCAATACCGACACTCCGGGCGGGCGCCGGACCGTTGAGCCCACCCGGACCGGAGGTCGCACGAGCCCCGGGACGGCTCGGGTCAGGGCGTTCGTCGGCGGGCACGTGCAGGGGGTGGGCTTTCGCTGGTGGACCAGGGCCCGCGCCCTTGAGCTCGGCCTCGCCGGCCATGCGCGGAACATGGCCGACGGCCGGGTGGAGGTGGTGGCCCAGGGCCGCGACGAAGCCCTGGAGCGGCTCGTCGACCTGCTCGGGGAGAGTCCATCGACGACCGGGAGGCCGGGCCGGGTCGAGTCAGTGGTGGTGCAACGCGCCGGTCCGAAAGACGGAATCGTCGGATTCGTCGAACAGTGAGCAACCTACGCTGACCGGATGAGCGATCCGGCGAGCGACGACACGACCGTTCCGGCCGAGCTGTTGCGGCTGCGCAGCAGCATCGACAACATCGACGCCGCCCTCGTGCACCTGCTGGCGGAACGTTTCAAGGCCACCCAGCAGGTGGGGGTGCTCAAGGCGGAGAAGAGCCTGCCGCCGGCCGATCCGGAGCGTGAGGAGCGCCAGATCACGCGCCTGCGCGCCCTCGCCGACGACGCCGGGCTCGACCCGGTCTTCGCCGAGAAGTTTCTGAACTTCGTCATCGCCGAGGTCATCCACCACCACGAGCGGATCGCGTCGGGCGAGGAGTAGCCGCCTTAAGCCTCTCTCTGCTTCAGCAGTCAGCCCTGTGAAGGATCAGTGGCCGCCGGAGAGGTGGCCGGCGAGCCGGTCGTGTCGTTCCTGGCTGGAGTCGTTCAGGCCGGTGATCGTCACCGACTTGCCCTTGGCCGCGTACTTGGTCGTGATCGCGTCGAGGGTCGCCACCGTCGAGGCGTCCCACACGTGTGACCGGGACAGGTCGATGACGATGTTCGCGGGGTCGCCGACGTAGTCGAACTGCGTGACGAGGTCGTTGCTGGAAGCGAAGAACAGCTCGCCGATCACCGCGTACACCCGGGTGTCGGGGTCGGGATGCGCGATATCGACGACGCTCGTGAAGTGGGCCACCCGGCGCGCGAACATGACCATCGCGACGATCACGCCGGCGATGACCCCGATGGCGAGGTTGTGGGTGACGACCACGACGGCGACGGTGGCGAGCATGACCAGGGTCTCGCTGCGCGGCATCCGGCGCAGGGTGGCGGGGGTGATGCTGTGCCAGTCGAACGTGCCGACCGAGACCATCACCATGACGGCCACCAGGGCAGCCATCGGGATGATCGCGACGATGTCGCCGAGACCGACGACGAGGATCAGCAGGAACACGCCGG
This sequence comes from Humibacillus sp., assembly GCA_030452985.1. GTDB lineage: Bacteria > Actinomycetota > Actinomycetes > Actinomycetales > Dermatophilaceae > DSM-29435. Next base: position 30,433 of record JAKDLG010000018.1, on the reverse strand, counting down.
CCAGGAAGGTCGAGATGCGGGTGCGGGCCCTCGACGCCTTCACGTTGATCATCGTCTGGCCGATCATGGCGCAGCCGCCCATCCCGCCGAAGAAGCCGGTGATGATGTTCGCGGCGCCCTGCCCCCAGGCCTCGCGGGTCTTGTCGGAGTGGGTGTCGGTGATGTCGTCGACGAGCTTGGCCGTCATCAGCGACTCCATCAGGCCGACGAGGGCCATCGCCAGCGCGTAGGGAGCGATGATCGACAGGGTCTCGAGGGTGAGCGGAACGTGGGGGAGCAGGAGGCTCGGCAGGCTCTGGGGCAGCTGGCCCTCGTCACCGACGGTCGGCACGGTCACCGCGGCGAAGACCGTGAAGAGCGTCAGGGCGACGATCGCGACGAGCGGCGCGGGCACGGCCGTGGTGACGCGCGGCAGGAGCACCATGACCGCGATCCCGACCGCGACCAGCGGATAGACCACCCACGACACGCCGATCAGGTGGGGCAGCTGGGCGAGGAAGATGAGGATGGCGAGGGCGTTGACGAACCCGACCATGACCGAACGGGGGATGAACCGCATCAGCCTGGCCACCCCGAGCACCCCGAGCACGACCTGGAAGAGCCCGGCCAGGATGACGGTGGCGATGAAGTAGTCCATCCCGTACTCGCGAACCACCGGGGCGATGACCAGCGCCACGGCGCCGGTGGCCGCGGAGATCATGGCGGGGCGCCCGCCGAGGAAGGCGATCGAGACCGCCATCGTGAACGAGGCGAAGAGGCCGACGCGGGGGTCGACCCCGGCGATGATCGAGAACGAGATGGCTTCCGGGATGAGGGCCAGGGCGACGACGAGGCCAGCGAGCACCTCGACGCGCAGTCGCCGGGGCGAGCGCAGGGTCGCTCGCACGGAGGTGACGTCGGCCTCGTGCGGGAACGGGCGGTCGCGTGGGGACTGCTCGGTGGACACAGGCGAGACAGACACGGGCGGCTCCTCGGGGGGCTTCGCGGGCGGGGCCCACCGGGCGGTCGCACACCGTCTCGAGCTCGAGGGAGGCGCACCGGCGTCGGCAGTCACGGTTGCGTGGTCGCAGTCGCGGTGCGCAGGGGCGAGGTGGCAGGTCAACCTCGCCAAGGCCGATGGTCACGATACCGGGGGGCCGGTGAAGGGACCAAAACGAGCCGCCGGCCGGTTGGGGAGAGGGTGGCGTTCTGCCGAGGACGGGGGCTGTCGACTCCTCCATGGAGACGGATGCCGCCGGGCCCGTCGTCCCACCGGGCCCTGACCTCCACGGGTGCGGTCGGTTCGCCGAGTACCCTGACAGCGATCTTCGCCGGCCACCGAAAAGGACACTCGGGCGCGTGTACGTCAAGAGCCTCACCCTGAAGGGCTTCAAGTCCTTCGCCTCGGCGACCCACCTTCGCCTCGAGCCCGGCATCACCTGCATCGTGGGGCCCAACGGCTCGGGCAAGAGCAACGTCGTCGACGCGCTCGCCTGGGTGATGGGGGAGCAGGGCGCGAAGTCGCTACGCGGCGGCAAGATGGAGGACGTCATCTTCGCCGGCACGTCCGGCCGCGCGCCCCTCGGCCGCGCCGAGGTGGCCCTGACCATCGACAACACCGACGGGGCCCTGCCGATCGACTACAGCGAGGTGACGATCGCCCGCACCATGTTCCGAAACGGTGGGTCGGACTACTCGATCAACGGAACCTCGTGCCGACTCCTCGACGTGCAGGAGCTGCTGTCCGACAGCGGTATCGGCCGCGAGATGCACGTCATCGTGGGCCAGGGCCAGCTCGACACCGTGCTGCGGGCCACCCCTGAGGAGCGCCGCGGGTTCATCGAGGAGGCGGCGGGCGTTCTCAAGCACCGCAAGCGCAAGGAACGCGCGCTGCGCAAGCTCGAGACCATGGAGGCCAACCTGACCCGGGTCGCTGACCTCACCGGCGAGATCCGGCGCCAGCTCGGCCCCCTCGGGAGACAGGCCGAGACCGCCCGCAAGGCGGCGATGATCCAGACGGATGCCCGCGACGCCCGGCTCCGGTTGCTCGCCGACGACCTGGTCCAGCTGACCTCGACCCTCGAGCAGGAGGTGGCCGACGAGTCGGCCCTCATCACCCGCCGCACCGAGGTCGACCAGGCACTGAGCACGCTCGCGGAGCGGCTCGCCGCCCTCGAGGCCGAGGCCGAGGCGGCCCGGCCGGGCCTCAGCCGGGCTCAGGACGACTACGTCGCCCTCGGCCGGCTCGTCGAGCGGCTGGCCGCGACCCGGTCGCTCGCCGCCGAACGGGTTCGGCTGCTGCGTGACGAGGAGGGCACCCCAGAAGGCGGCGGCGGCGCCCGCGACCCCGAGCAGCTGCGCAGCCAGGCGGCGCAGGTGCGCGGCCAGGAGCAGTCGCTGCTGGCCGAGATCACCGTGGCCGCAGCCGACCTCGAGGCCGCCGTCGCGACGAGGACGACACTCGAGCACGAGCACGCCGAGGAGACCACCCGGCTGGCCCGGGCCTCCCGGGCCGCGGCCGACCGCCGCGAGGGACTGGCCAAGCTCGGTGGTCAGGTCGGGGCGGCGGCGTCGCGGATCGAGGCCCGCGAGGCCGAGATCGGGCGCCTACGCACCAGCATCGACGCCTCGCAGGCCCGAGCCACGCAGGCCGAGCGCGAGTGGAGCCGGCTCGAGGCGGGCGTCGCCCACGACGAGGAGGGTGAGCAGGGTCTCGACTCGGCCTACGAGACCGCGGCCGGCCGGCTCGAGGAGGCCGAGGCCGAGGTGGCCCGGCATGCCGAGGCAGAGACCGCCGCCGACCGGGCCCGAACCACGGCCGGGGCCCGGGTCGAGGCGTTGGAGCTGAGCCTGAGCCGCAAGGACGGCGCCGCGGCCCTGCTCGCGGGCGGGGAGGAACGACACGGCATCCTCGGCTCGGTGGCCGCGCTGGTGACGGTCGAGCCGGGCCTCGAGACCGCGGTCGCGGCGGCGCTCGGCCGGGCCGCAGAGGCGCTCGCCGTGCCGTCGCTGGAAGCCGCCGGGGCGGCGCTGGACGCGTTGCGGGCCGGCGACGACGGCCGCGCGATGCTGCTGGTCAGCGAGTCGGCCGGCTCTCCCGACCCGTCGGGCTGGCCCGCCATCGGCGCAGGTGCCCGTTGGGTGCGCGACGCGGTTCAGTGTCCGGATGCCGTGCGGCCGGCGGTGGATCGGGTGCTCGAGCGCGTAGCCCTCGTCGGTGACGCGGCCTCCGCCCGGCGGCTGGTGCTCGAGCACCCCGGCGTGACGTCGGTGACCCCCGACGGAGACGTGTACGCGCCGGGCACGGCCTGGGGCGGCAGTACGTCGGCGCCCAGCCTGATCGAGCTGCAGGCCGCTCTCGACGACGCGCGCGCCCGCGTGGCGACCGCGACCGGCGAGGGCGAACGGGCCCGCTTCGCCGGTGCGGCGGCCCGGTCGCGGCGCGATGAGCTGAACGAGACGGTCGAGGCCACCCTCGAGCGCCTGCACGAGAGCGATGCCCGCATGTCGGCCATCGCCGAGCAGCTCGGCTCGCTCGGGCAGTCGCTGCGCAGCGCCCGGGCCGAGGTGGAACGCACCGAGGCGGCGCTGGCCGTCGCCGAGTCGGCGCTCGAGGCCGACCAGGCCCAGCACGCTGCCCTCGTCGAGCGTCTCGAGGCGGCGAGCGCCGAGGGCGTCGACGAGACCGAGCCCGGGGCTGAGGAGCGGGACCGGCTCGACGAGGCAGCCCGGGCTGCGCGCGCCGCTGAGACCGAGCTGCGCCTGGCGCTACGCACCCGTGAGGAACGGGCCCGCGCCCTCAAGGAGCGGGCCGACGCGCTCGAACGGGGGGCCCGCAACGAGGAGGAGACGAGGGCCCGGCTGGCAGCCCGCCTCGAGCGGCGCCGGCGTGAGGCCGAGGTCGCCGAGGCGGTCGGGGTGGCGGCGGGCTACGCGCACGGGCTGCTCACGGTGTCGGCCGACGAGGCGGCCCGGCTGCGCGCCGAGGGGGAGGACTCCCGCACGGCCCGCGACGCCGAGCTCGCGGTGGTGCGCCGCGACGCCGCCACCTTGCAGAACGAGCTGCGCGAGCTGACCGACTCCGTGCACCGTGACGAGGTGGCCCGCACGCAGCAGCGGTTGCGCATCGAGGCGCTGCAGGCCAGAGCCGTCGACGAGCTGGGCATCGCGCCGGAGGCGCTTGTCGACGAGTTCGGCCCTCACCAGCTGGTGCCGTTCGTTGCCGACCCTGACGCCGACCCCGGTGCCGAGCCTCGCGAACCGGTCGCGTTCGTGCGCGCGGTGCAGGAGAAGCGGCTGCGCGGCGCCGAACGCCGTCTGGGGGCGCTCGGGCGCATCAACCCGCTGGCCCTGGAGGAGTTCTCGGCGCTCGAGGAGCGGCACAAGTTCCTCACCGAGCAGCTCGAAGACCTCAAGAGCTCCAAGCGCGACCTGCTCGACATCATCACGGAGGTCGATGCCCGCGTCGAGAAGGTCTTCGCCGAGGCCTTCGCCGACACGGCCGTTCAGTTCGAGCGGGTCTTCCAGCGGCTCTTCCCCGGCGGCGAGGGCCGGTTGTTGCTGACCGACCCGTCGAACATGCTGACCACCGGTCTCGAGGTCGAGGCCCGGCCACCGGGCAAGAAGATCAAGCGGCTCTCGCTGCTCTCGGGCGGCGAGCGTTCGCTCGTGGCGGTGGCGCTGCTGGTCGCGATCTTCAAGGCCCGCCCCTCGCCCTTCTACATCATGGACGAGGTGGAGGCGGCGCTCGACGACGCCAACCTCGGGCGGCTGATCACGCTGTTCGAAGAGCTGCGCGACAGCTCGCAGCTGATCGTCATCACGCACCAGAAGAAGACGATGGAGATCGCCGACGCCCTCTACGGCGTCAGCATGCGGGGTGACGGCGTCACCACGGTCGTCTCGCAGCGCCTGCGCGACGTGGCCGACCAACCCGCCTGAACGGCATCCTCTCGCTGTTTGGTCAGTGCAGCCTGCCGGCTCGGCAGCCCTTGGTCGTGCGTGGTGGCCGGGGATCTGCACGGGTTGATCACGAGAATGTGACAAAACGGATACGAATGTGTTTCTGTCACGCGAGTGTGTTTGCATCACATTTGGCACGTGAGTCACGCTGGTCCCATGGTCCTCCTCATCATCGCGATGCTCGTCGTCGTCGTCCTCGGTGTCACCATCGTCGGTGTCGTCGCCGTTCCCGCCCACCGGGACGGCCGCGACCTGCTCACCCAGAAGGGCGAGACCGTGGCTCGCTCGGCGCGCCGCCGGGTCTCGTCGGTGACACACAAGCCGCTGTCGCGCACGCACTGACGACCCCCCGTTTCGCCCCCCGGCGCAGCCGTCGGGGGTGGCTGCGAGCCGTGGTTGGATGACTGCGTGGACACCGTCTGGATCTATATCGTCATCGCCGCGGCCATCGTGGTCGGCGCCGTCAGCTATGGGGTCTCCCTCCTGCGGGGGCGAGACTCCCAGACCGTGGAGCGTGAGGCGCCACCGGCACCGGTCGCCCCGCCGACGGGCGAACCGCCGCGGGGAGCTGCTGACGACGACCGAGCGGTAGTGACCGCCCCGCCCGAGTCCGTCTCGACGGCGCCCGAGCCCGAACCTGAGCCGCCGGTGGCAGAGCCCGAGCCGGTGCCCGCTTTCGAACGACCCGAGTCGGCCCGAGGCCGCTTGCAGCGCCTGCGGGCCCGGCTGGCCCGGTCGAACTCCGCCCTCGGCAAGGGCCTGCTCGCGCTGCTGTCGCGTGGCGGTCTCGATGAGGAGGCGTGGGAAGAGGTCGAGGACACCCTGATCGCCTCCGACCTCGGCGTCGAGGCGACGACCGACCTCGTCGATGCGCTGCGTCGGCGCGTCACCGTCGACGGCTTCACCGACGAGGCGACGGTGCGCGGGTGGCTCAAGGAGGAGCTGCTCGCCCTGGTGCAGCCCGACCTCGACCGCCGGATCGCCTCGTCGCGGGTCGGCGAGCGACCGGCCGTCATCCTCGTCGTCGGCGTCAACGGCACCGGCAAGACGACCACCGTCGGCAAGCTCGCGCGGGTGCTCGTCGCGGAAGACCGTGACGTGTTGCTCGGTGCGGCCGACACCTTCCGTGCCGCTGCGGCCGACCAGCTCACCACGTGGGGTGACCGCGTCGGTGTGCCGACGGTGCGCTCCGACAAGGAGGGCGCCGACCCCGCCGCGGTGGCCTTCGACGCGGTGAAGGCCGGCATCGAGCAGGAGGTCGACGTCGTCATCATCGACACGGCCGGCCGGCTGCACAACAAGGTCGGGCTGATGGACGAGCTCGGCAAGATCAAGCGCGTCATCGAGAAGCAGAGCGAGATCGACGAGGTGCTGCTCGTGCTCGACGCCACCACCGGCCAGAACGGGCTGCAGCAGGCGAAGGTCTTCTCCGAGGCCGTCAACGTCACCGGCATCGTGCTGTCGAAGCTCGACGGAACCGCGAAAGGCGGCATCGTCGTGGCGGTGCAGCGTCAGCTCGGCGTGCCGGTGAAGCTGGTCGGGCTCGGCGAGGGCCCCGACGACCTGGCGCCGTTCGACGCGGAGGCCTTCGTCAGCGCCATCATCGACTGACGTCACCGTCGAGTGGTCACTTTCGTACGGGCGGAAGGGTCGAGCGGGCCCGAAACACGCTGCTAACACGACTCCCCGATTGCTTACACGGGCGTAACAGTCGCAGCGACGAACCGACATCGGCCACCGCCATCGTCATCACCCATGAGCGCAAACACCTATGTGACGGCCGCGGCGCCGTTCACCGACAGCGGGAACACCGCCTGGGTCCTGGCCGCGGCCGCCCTCGTGCTGTTCATGACCCCGGGCCTGGCCCTCTTCTACGGCGGAATGGTACGCACCAAGAGCGTGCTCAACATGATGATGATGTCGTTCATCACGATGGGCACCGTCGGCACCGTGTGGATCCTCTGGGGCTACAGCGAGACGTTCGGCAACGACATCGGAGGCGGTCTGCTCGGCAACCCGTTCGAGCACCTCGGCCTCTCGGGCGTTCTCGACGCCATCTACGGCTACGTGCCGGCCGACGCGGCCACGGACACAGCGGCATCCGGCGGCATCCCGGGTGGGGCGTTCGTCGCCTTCCAGGTCGTCTTCGCCATCATCGCCGTGGCCCTCGTCTCCGGCGCGATCGCCGACCGAGCCAAGTTCACCACCTGGACCGTCTTCACGGTCGTCTGGGCCACCCTCGTCTACTTCCCCGCCGCCCACTGGGTGTTCGCCTTCAACGGTTTTGCTGCCGAGACCGGCGGCTGGATCGCCAACCAGGCCGAGGGGCTCTTCCTCGGCGGCGTCGGCGCCTACGACTTCGCCGGTGGTACGGCGATCCACATCAACGCCGGTGTCGCCGGTCTGGCCCTGGCCATCCTGCTGCGCAACCGGGTCGGCTGGCCCAAGGAGGCGATGCGACCGCACAACCTGACCCTGGTCATGATCGGCGCCGGCATCCTCTGGTTCGGCTGGTTCGGTTTCAACGCCGGCTCGGCCCTGGGCGCGGGCACCCTGGCTGCCGGGGTGTGGGTCAACACCCTCGGCGCCACCTGCACGGCGATGCTCGGCTGGCTGCTCACCGAGAAGATCCGCGACGGACACGCCACCTCCCTCGGCGCCGCCTCGGGAGTCGTCGCCGGGCTCGTCGCGATCACCCCGGCCTGCGCCACGGTCTCCCCGTGGGGAGCTCTCGTGGTGGGCCTGGTCGCCGGAGTCGGTTGTGCCCTCGCGGTGGGCCTGAAGTACCGGTTTGGCTTCGACGACAGCCTCGACGTCGTCGCCGTGCACCTCGTCGGCGGACTCATCGGCACCCTGCTCATCGGCCTGCTCGCCGACGCCACCAACAGCCCCATCGGCGCCGCCGGGGTGGAGATGAACGACGGGCTCTTCTTCGGTGGCGGCTTCGGGCAGCTGGGGGCCCAGGCGCTGGGCGCGTTCGCCGTGCTGATCTACTCGTTCATCGTCACCTTCGCCATCGGCGCGGTGCTGCACAAGACCATGGGCTTCACGATCGGGGCGGAGGACGAGGTCAGCGGCATCGACCTCGTCGAGCACGCCGAGACGGCCTACGACCTCGCCTCGTTCGGCGGATCACGGGCGGGATCCGGAGGCCTGGGTTTCGTCGCCTCCCGCACCCAGTCCGTCACCGCCCCGTCGCCGACCCGACCGACCGTCGAACCCACCGACGGACCGACCACGAAGGAAGAGGCGACCCGATGAAGCTCATCACCGCCATCATCAAGCCGCACCAGCTCGACGAGGTCAAGGAGGCGCTGGAGGCCTTCGGCGTGGCCGGCATGACGATCAGCGAGGCCAGCGGCTACGGCCGTCAGCGCGGGCACAGCGAGGTCTACCGCGGCGCCGAGTACACGGTCGACTTCGTGCCGAAGGTGCGCCTCGAGGTGCTCGTCGACGACGTCGACGGCCCAGACGTTCTCGAGGTGATCCGGGGGGCCGCCCAGACGGGTCGGATCGGCGACGGGAAGATCTGGTCCATGCCGGTCGAGGAGGTCGTGCGGGTGCGCACCGGCGAACGAGGCGTGGACGCCCTCTGACATGACCGACGTGACCGCACGACGTCTCGACCTGGCCGGCACCCGAACCTTCGCAGTGCCCGGCGCCGGCGCGACCCGCCGCCGGGCGCTCGCGGAGTTCGGCTTCGGCTGGCTCCAGCAGCTGTGGCTCGATGCCTGCGCCGGGCGGCGTCATGAGGGCGTCGCGCTCGCCGCCGTCGGCTCGCTCGCGCGAGGAGACGGCGGACCGCTCAGCGACTACGACCTCGTGCTCGTCCACCACCCTCGCGGCCTCGCGGGCAAGGAGGTCGGTGCCTTCGCCGACCAGCTCTGGTACCCCATCTGGGATGCCGGTGTGCGCCTCGACCACAGCGTGCGCACCGTGGCGCAGTGCCGGGCCGTCGCCACGAACGACCTCTCTGCCGCAGTCGGCCTGCTCGACCTCACGCACGTGGCCGGCGACCCCGACGTCGTCAACGCGGCCCGCTCGACGGTCGCCCACGACTGGCGCGCCAACGCCCGCACCCGGTTGTCGGAAATGCAGGAGTCGGTCGTCGCCCGGCACACGCGGCAGGGCGACCTGGCCCACCTCATCGAGCCCGACCTCAAGGAGGCCCACGGCGGCCTGCGTGACATGTCGGTGCTCCGGGCCCTCACCGCGGCCTGGCTCACCGACCGACCCCACGGCGAGGTCGATGTCGCCTACGAGCGGATCCTCGATGTGCGCGACGCGATCCACGTCGTCACCGGGAGGGGCCGCGACCGCCTGAACCGCGACGACCAGGACGCCTGCGCGGCGCTGCTCGGGTACACCGACTCCGACGACCTGCTCACCGACCTGTCGACCTCGGCGCGCGCCATCGCCTACGCAGTCGACAGCACGCTGAGGCGGGCGCAACAGTCGCAACGAGCCCGCACCCTGCGCGTCGGGCCCCGCCGACCGCAGCTCGCCCCCCTGGGCTACGGCCTGTACCGCCACGACGGTGAGACGGTGCTCGGCCCGTCGGCTGACCTGGCCCGTGACCCGGTCATCCCGCTCCGGGCCGCGCTGGTGGCCGCCCGGAACGGCATCCCGCTGTCGCCCAGCACGCTCGGCAACCTCTCTGAGCAGTCTCCGGCCCTCGGGGAACCGTGGCCCGAGGTGGCGCGCCACCTGTTCGCCGACCTGCTCGCGGCCGGACCCGGGCTGGTCACGGTGTGGGAGGGGCTCGACCTCGCCGGTGTCGTCGAGCGGTGGATTCCCGAGTGGACCGCGGTGCGCAGTCGGCCCCAGCGCAACGCGGTACACCGGCACACCGTCGACCGCCACCTCGTCGAGACGGTCGTGGCAGCCGGCGGCATGGTTCGCGACGTCGCCCGGCCCGACCTGCTCATGCTCGCCGCCCTGCTCCACGACATCGGCAAGGTGCCCGGCACGACCGACCACTCACTGACCGGCGCCCGGATCGCCGACACCGTGCTGCGCCGAATCGGTGTGCCGGATGCCGACCGGGCGGTCGTCGTGCGTCTCGTGCGTGAGCACCTCACCCTGGTCGAGCTGGCCACGCGGCGAGATCCTGAGGAGCCGGCCACCGTCGCAGCCCTCATCGAGGCCGTCGGAGGGTCGGTCAGCACCCTCGAGCTGCTGCGCGCCCTGACCGAGGCAGACGCGTCCGCGGCCGGCCCGAAGGCCTGGACCGACTGGCGCGCCGGTCTGGTGGCGCGCCTCTACGCTGCCGGCCTCGCGTCTCTGGAGTCGCAGCATCGAGGGGAGGCCCCCCGCGCGGTCGAACCCCTCGACACGGTGCGGCTCTCTGACGAGGCTGCCGGCCGGGTGGCCGTGGGCGAGCCCTGGGTCACCGTCACCTCGCACGGGGGAGCGCACCGCGTCGACATCGTCGACCGCGACCGCGCCGGCCTCTTCGCCGACACGGCGGGTCTGCTCGCCGCCCAGGGCTTCGTGGTGCGCTCGGCCACCCTCCGAACCGCCGACGGCCTGGCCGTCAACGAGTGGTGGGTGGAGTCGCCGGGCGGGGAGACACCCGTGCCGGCGATCGTCGCGCGCAACCTCGTCCGCGTCGCCTCCGGTGACCGGGGCCCGCTCGGCAAGGGCTCGCGCCGCAGAGGCCCGGGTGCTCCGACCTCGGTGAGTCGTTCGAGCGGTTCGCCCGACGGCGCTCGCGCGCTCGTGGTCAATAGCGCCTCCGATACGGCGACGGTCATCGAGGTGCGAGCCTCCGACCGACCTGGCCTGTTGCAGGACCTCGGTATCACGCTCGCCCGCGCGTCGCTGTCGGTGCGTTCGGCCCACGTCGCGACCTACGCCGGGCAGACCCTCGACACGTTCTACGTCACCGAGTTCGGAGGCGGTCGTCTCGCGCCGGCCCGGGCGGCCCAGGCCGTCGCCATGATCATCGACACCTGCGACGAGTGACGCCCGGTCAGTCGGTCAGCAGCCCCAGCCCGTGCAGGTGGGCCATCACCAGACGGTTCATCGCCGACACCCGATCGCGGTCGGTCAGGGTCAGCCAGTCGATCTCGGCGATCTCGTTCGACGGGGTGAGCTCGCCGGTGTGGGTCGCCGTGTAGCAGGTCATCCGCACCAGCATCCCGTCGTCGCGCCCGTCGGCCGGCGCCTCGAACACCCCGACGGATGCCGCCGAGCCCGGGTCGATGGTCACCGCGAGCTCCTCGTTCACCTCGCGCACGAGCGTCTGGAGATCGCTCTCGCCCGGCTCCCGCTTGCCGCCCGGCAGGTAGAACCGCTCGCGCCCGTGGTTGCGAGCGCAGAGCAGCCGCCCGCCGCGCAGGTGGACCCAGGCGATCTTGTCGACGAACGGCGGGGTGGACACCCTCCGCACGCTACCGGGAGTCGCGCGCCGTGGCTGCTGAGCGGCATCCGACAGAGGGGCGGCTCGCCCGGCGGAGGCCGTCCGAATCGGCGTGCGGGCCGGTACCGGATAAAGTTGCGCGGGTGTTCGCATCCCTGTCTGACCGGCTGACCGCCACCTTCAAGAACCTGCGCGGCAAGGGCCGCCTGACGGAGTCCGACGTCAACGCGACGATCCGTGACATCCGGCTGGCCCTGCTCGACGCCGATGTCGCCCTGCCCGTCGTCAAGCGGTTCACCAGCAAGGTGCGCGAGCGCGCCCTCGGGGCCGAGGTGAGCCAGGCCCTCAACCCCGCCCAGCAGGTCGTCAAGATCGTGCAGGAGGAGCTCGTCGCGATCCTCGGCGGGCAGACCCGCCAGCTCGAGCTGGCCAAGGTGCCGCCGACCGTCATCATGCTGGCGGGCCTGCAGGGGTCGGGCAAGACGACCTTCGCCGGCAAGCTCGGCCGGTGGCTGAAGGACAAGGGCCACACCCCCATCCTGGTCGCGGCCGACCTGCAGCGCCCGAACGCGGTCACCCAGCTCGAGGTCGTCGGCGAACGCGCCGGCATCCCCGTCTTCGCGCCCGAGCGCGGCAACATTGGCGGTCACGACGCGGTGCTCGGCACGGGGGAGGGCACCCAGAGCTTCGGCGACCCGGTGGCCGTGTCACGCCTCGGCATCGAGCACGCCACGGCGCGCCAGCACGATGTCGTCATCATCGACACCGCCGGCCGCCTCGCGGTCGACACCAACCTCATGCAGCAGGCGGCCGACATCCGCGCGGCGATCAACCCCCACGAGGTGCTCTTCGTCCTCGACGCGATGATCGGTCAGGCCGCCGTCGAGACGGCGCAGGCCTTCCACGAGGGCGTGGCCTTCACCGGTGTGGTGCTCTCGAAGCTCGACGGTGATGCTCGCGGTGGTGCGGCGCTGTCGGTGGCCGAGCTGACCGGCGAGCCGATCATGTTCGCCTCGACGGGCGAGAAGGTCACCGACATCGAGGTGTTCCACCCCGACCGGATGGCCAGCCGCATCCTCGACATGGGCGACGTGCTCACGCTGATCGAGCAGGCCGAGAAGGCCTTCGACAAGCACGAGGCCGACGAGATGGCGCGCAAGTTCATGGCTGAGGAGGACTTCACCTTCGAAGACTTCCTGCAGCAGATGAACGCCATCAAGAAGATGGGCTCGCTCAAGTCGATGCTCAAGATGATGCCGGGCATGCAGGGGATGCGCGAGCAGCTCGACGCCTTCGACGACCGGGAGTTCGACCGGGTCGAGGCCATGGTGCAGTCGATGACGAAGTTCGAGCGCACCCACCCGAAGCAGATCAACGGCTCGCGCCGGTCTCGCATCGCCAAGGGGTCAGGGGTCACGGTGACCGAGGTGAACCAGCTGCTGGTGCGCTTCGGTGAGGCCCAGAAGATGATGAAGTCGATGGCTCGCGGTGGCGGAGGCGGACTGCCCGGGATGCCGGGTCTTCCCGGTTCGGGCAAGCGGGGCCGTTCGCAGCAGCCGCAACGCAAGAAGAGCAGGAGCGGCAACCCGGCGAAGCGCGCCGCGGAGGAGCGAGCCGCAGCCGCGAAGGCCGCGGCGGGACCCTCGGCGGCCGGTGGGGCCTTCGGCGGTGCCGGTGCTGACACCCAGGGCCCCGACCCGATGGCTGACTTCGACCCGGCCAACCTGCCCAAGGGCTTCGAGAAGTTCCTCGGCGGTCGCTGACCTGGGTTCAACCGGCCCGTCGACGGTAAAGGCCACTGTCACAACACCAATGGCCGACTGATCTGCAGTTTGACGTCCACCAGCGCCACAGGCAGATCAATCGGCACATCAGACGGCGTCTGTGGTTGTCACAGCAGCATCAGTTGCCGACTGATCCGCCGTCTGATCGATGCGATGGGAGTTTCCACAGCCCCTCGCACGGTCGCGAGTCGTCCTCAGGCAGAACGGCGTGAGATCGATTCGCCTGGCCCCGGCGTCATCGTCATCGGATGCAGCTTCCCGATGAGATCCGTCGCCTGGCCGAGACGCAGTTCGGCTTGGTCACCCGTGCCCAGCTCAACGGCGCAGGCGTCCCTCCCGGTCTGACGCGTTGGCACTCGGGCGACCGGTGGCGCTCGCTGCTTCCAGGCGTGCTGATGCTGAACACCGGCCTCCCTTCTCAAGACCAGCGGCTCATGTCGGCGCTTCTCTACGCCGGCTCTGACTCGTGGCTCGCGGGCGCGTCCGCCCTTGCGTGCCATTCGTCTTCGATGCGCCTGGCGAGCGGTCCGGTGCAGGTCTACGTGCCCTACCCGCATCGCTCTCGACGAGTCGGCTGGGTGACGATCCGATCGACCCGGCTCACCCATGAGCGTCTGGTCGAGCGTGGCCCATTGCGGCTGTCGTGCCGGCCGCGTGCTGTCGTCGATGCTGCTGCAGACGCCATTGACGACCGAAGCGCCCGGGCCATCATCGTGGGTGCCGTGCAGGAGCGTGTCGTTCGCCTGGCCGATGTCGAGCACTGGGTCGGGGTCCGTCGTCGCAACGGAACGGTCCGTCTGAAGTCTGCCCTGAGAGAGGCAGCCGCCGGCGCCTGGTCGCTGCCAGAGGCCGATCTAGCGCGACTGTTGCGAGGCTCGCAGATGTTCGCCGGGCTGATGGCGAACCCGGCGCTCGAAGACGCCTCCCGCAGACGCCTCACCACTCCGGACCTGTGGCTCGACGACGTGGCTCTGGCCCTCATGGTCCACTCCCGCGAGTTTCATGGTGGTGTTCTCGACTGGGACGCCACGGTCAACGCCGACAGTGACCTCAAGGACGCCGGCGTCGAGGTCGTCGCTTTCACACCGCACGACATTGAGCATCGCCCCGATGCCGTGCTCGCCCGAGCTGAGGCGGGCTGTCGCCGTGCTCGCGCTCGGTCACGACCGGCCGTGGTGTCGACTCCTCGTGCCACGATCGCACTGGCCAGCTGAGATCGATCAATCGGCAGATCAGTCGCCACCTGCAGTCGTCCACACAGCATCAACCGCAGATTGATCTGCCGACTGATCTGACGGAGGTCGGTCGGCCGATCAAGCTGCGAATCAGTCGGCGATTGGTGTTGGTAGGACGGCACCGAACTCGGGTTGATCGGCCCTCCGATGCCAAGGGGCCGACACGGCGACCTCGCCCGGTGTCGAACGCACGAGCACGGCTGCTGGGTAGGGTCTTGGCTATGAGTGCACCGGTGCTTCATGTTCGTGGTCAGGTGCTCGTGGGGCCTGACGAGGTGGCCGACGAGCTGTGGGTCGTCGGGGGACGGGTCACCTTCACCCGGCCCACCACGCCGGGTACCGAGGTGCAGACCATCGAGGGCTACGCGCTGCCCGGCCTGGTCGACGCCCACTGCCACATCGGACTCGGGCCCCTCGGCGAGGTCAGCCGCGACGAGACCGAGCAGCAGGCCCTCGCCGACCGCGACCGCGGCACCCTGCTCGTGCGCGACGCGGGCCAGCCCGGTGACACCCGCTGGATCGACGACCGCGAAGACCTGCCCAAGATCATCCGGGCCGGCCGGCACATCGCGCGCAGTCGCCGCTACATCCGCAACTACGCCCACGAGGTCGAGGAGGACGAGCTTGTCAAGCACGTGCGGCTCGAGGCCCACGTGGGCGACGGCTGGGTCAAGCTCGTCGGCGACTGGATCGACCGCGACGTCGGCGACCTGGCGCCCAGCTGGAGCCGGCAGGCGGTCGCCGACGCCATCGCCGCGGCCCACGAGGAAGGGGTCCGCGTCACGGCGCACTGCTTCGGCGAGGAGTCGCTGCGTGACCTGGCCGCCGCCGGCATCGACTGCATCGAGCACGCGACCGGCTTGCAAGAGGACTCCATCGACACCTTCGCAGCCCAGGGGATCGCGATCGTGCCGACCCTGGTCAACATCGCGACCTTTCCGGCTCTGGCCGAGCCGGCCAAGGCGAAGTTTCCCGACTACCACCGCCACATGCTCGACCTGCACGAGCGCCGGTTCGCCACGGTCGCAGCGGCGCACGAGGCCGGCGTCGCCATCTACGTCGGAACCGACGCCGGGGGCAGCCTGCCGCACGGCCTCGTCGCGCAGGAGATGGCCGAGCTGGTCAAGGCGGGGATGAGTCGCGCCGAGGTGCTGTCGGCCGCCACCTGGGGCGCGCGCGAGTGGCTCGGCCGGCCCGGAATCGTCGAGGGAGCCGACGCCGACCTCGTCGTGTTCGGGCACGACCCCCGGGCCGACATCGGCGTGGTCGCCGACCCCAGCGGAGTCATCCTGCGAGGCCGCGTTGTCGCCTGAACCATCCACCTGCACAGGCGAACCCGGGCGGATGCCGCTCACCGCCACCGGTGGCGACGTCGAGGTGCGCCCACCCACCGAGGCCGACGTGGCGGCCTACCGCGAGGCTGTGACCCGATCGACGAGGAGGCTCTCGAGGTTCTCCGTTCCCGATCCCGAGAACCTCCCGGCGGTCATCGCGGCCCAGTCGCCGACCTACCGCACCTTCATGATGTGGGCGAGGGACCCGGAGGGCGACCACGGCCTGGTCGGTCGGGTCAACGTCTCCAACGTCGTGTTCGGGGCGTTCCGCAGCGCCACGATCGGTTACGACGCCTACGACCCGTACGCCGGTCAGGGACTCTTCGCCGAGGGGCTCGGCCTCGCCCTCGACCTCGCCTTCGACGACCCGCCGCGCGGCATGGGACTGCACCGGGTCGAGGCCAACATCCAGCCGACGAACACCCGGTCGGCCGGTCTCGTGCGGTCGCTCGGATTCGTGCACGAGGGCTTCTCTCGTGAGTTTCTCCATCTGCCTGGGGTCGACGGGCGCCGCGACTGGCGCGACCACGACCGCTACGCGGTGCTCGCCACCGACTGGCCGGCAGTGCCCTACCGCCACCAAGCCGGGCGGCGGGTCGCCGCGGTCGTGCGCGCCTCACCTGTATGGGACCCCGCCGGCCTGGCACCGCTGCTCGCGGCCGAGCTTGCCGTGCCGCTCTACACCGCCGGTCCCGAGCTGGCCCTGCCGGTGCTGTTCGAGCTGTTGCGCGTCTCGCCCGTCGGGGGCGTGGTGGAGTGCCGAACCAGCGATGCCGAGCTGCGGATGGGGCTGGCCCGGGCTCGCTTCGATCCGGCGGTCGTGCCGGTGCTCGACCAGGTGGAGAGCGTCAGCCGTGCACGGGTGGCGCGCACCGCACTCGAGACCATCGCCGCCTTCGCCGCCACGACCTGAAGCGGCCCGACCTCAGGGGGTGGTCGGGGGACGTCATCCGGTCTGGCAGAATGGGCGGCTGTACCCGTCGGGCCATGACTGCTTGCGCCTGACCCGGACGCCTACACCGGGCTGTCGGCCCCCCACCGCGATCCTGCGTGGTCTCGCCGCGCCCACCACAGAAGAGGAACCACCACACGTGAGTGTCAAGATTCGCCTGAAGCGCATGGGCAAGATCCGTGCGCCGTACTACCGCGTCGTCGTCATGGACTCGCGCACCAAGCGCGACGGCCGGGCGATCGAGGAGATCGGCAAGTACCACCCCACCGAAGAGCCCTCGCTCATCGAGATCGACGGCGAGCGCGCGCGCTACTGGCTGAGCATGGGCGCCCAGCCCACCGAGTCTGTCGCGGCGCTGCTTCGGGTGACCGGGGACTGGCAGAAGGCCAAGGGCCTCGACGGCACCGAGGGAACGCTGCGGTTCAAGGCCGAGAAGACCCCCAAGAGGGACCTCTACGAGGCCGCCCTCGCCGCCGCCGGCAAGGTCGACGACAAGGCCGGCAGCGGTGCCCCGCGTAAGAAGGCCGAGAAGAAGGCCGACGCGCCGACCGAGGCAGCCGCAGACGCTGAGAAGACCGAGGCCTGATCATGCTCGAGGAGGCTCTCGAGCACCTCGTCAAGGGCATCGTCGACCACGACGAGGATGTCGTCGTGCGCCGCAAGGAGCTGCGCCGGGGCGAGCTGCTCGAGGTTCGGGTCCACCCCGACGACCTCGGGCGGGTCATCGGCCGTTCGGGTCGCACAGCGGGCGCCCTGCGCACCGTCGTCGGCGCTCTCGCCGGCAACAACAACGTCAGGGTCGACATCGTCGACACCGACCGCTCGCGCTGAGCAGCAGCACGAACCCAGCACCGAACCACGGGAGGGTGGGCGAAACCGGAACTCCGGAGCGCCCACCCTCTCGTCGTACCCCGGGCCTGCAAGAATCGCGCTCATGAGCGCGAAGAAGCTGATGGTCGCACGCATCGGCAAACCGCATGGGCTGTACGGCGAGGTGACCGTACAGCTGCACACCGACGAGCCCGAACGACGCTTCGGTGACGGGCAGGTCATCGAGACGGAGGCGGCCCCGGGCTCGGGCGTGCCGCGTCAGCTGACGATCAGGTCGACCCGGGTGCACAACGGCATCTGGCTGCTCGCCTTCGAGGAGGTGCCCGACCGCACGGGCGCCGAGGGGCTGCGGGGCACACGACTGCTCGCGGCGGCACCGTCGGCCGAGACGGCGCACGAGGACTCCGATGAGGACGCCTTCTACGAGGACGACCTGGTCGGCCTCGAGGCCCGCGATCCGGGCGGCGTCGTGGTGGGCACCATCTCCGGCCTCGAGATCGGCGCGGCCCAGGACCGGCTGGTGCTCACCCTCACCGACGGGGTCACCGCCTATGTGCCGTTCATGCGCCACTTCGTGCCGACCGTGGCCGACGACCACGTCGTCGTCGATGCGCCGGCCGGCCTCTACGACCTCTACCGCGAAGGCCTCGAATGAGGATCGATGTCGTCTCTATCTTTCCTGACTACCTGGCCCCCCTCGACCTCTCGCTCATCGGCAAGGCCAGGGCTGACGGCGTGCTCGACCTCGCCGTTCACGACCTTCGCGACTTCACACACGACCGTCACCGCACGGTCGACGACACCCCCTACGGTGGTGGCGCCGGCATGGTGATGAAGGCCCAGCCGTGGGCCGAGGCGTTGGATGCCGTTCTGGCGCAGAGCGACTCGGGGGGCAAGCCCCACCTGGTCGTGCCGGGCCCGGGCGGGATGCCGTTCACCCAGGCCATGGCCCGCCGGCTGTCCGACGAACCGTGGCTGGCGTTCGCCTGCGGACGGTACGAGGGCATCGACGAGCGGGTCTACGAGCACGCCCGCGACGAGCTCGGCCTGGAGGTGTCGGTCATCAGCCTCGGCGACTACGTGCTGAACGGGGGAGAGGTGGCGGTGCTCGCGATGGTCGAGGCCATCGCCCGCCTGGTGCCCGGCGTCATCGGCAACGCAGCGTCGCTCGTCGAGGAGTCGCACGAGGACGGCCTGCTCGAGTACCCCCTCTACACCAAGCCCGACCCCTGGAACGGCCGCGCGGTGCCGGAGGTGCTGCTCTCGGGCAACCACGCCGCCATCGCGACCTGGCGCCACGAACAGCGGCTCGCCCGAACCGCGTTCCGCCGACCCGACCTGCTGCCCCCGACCGTCGCTGACGTCGACGTCGACGTTCGCCTCGCCACCCCGGGAGACGTGCCCGAGCTCTTCACCCTCGTGCGAGCCTGCTGGGTGCAGGAGGCTCAGGCCAACGGCATCCTCGACGTGCCGGCGCTGGTCGAACCCATCGAGGCCCTGCGGGCCAGCCTCGACTCGACGCAGACGTGGGTGGCGCGGCGGGCGGGTCGGATGGTGGGCTCGGTGCGTACCCACGTGCGAGGCGACAGTGGTGACGATTTGTTCGTCGGTCGGCTCTGCGTCGCGCCCGACCAGCAGCGTCGGGGTCTCGGTCGCAGCCTGCTCGAGCTCGCTGAGTCCACGGCGCCCGACGGCATCCGCAGCTACTCGCTCATCACCGGCGCTCAGAGCCACGACAACATCCGGCTCTACAAGCGAGCCGGCTACCGGCTTCGCCGTGGCGAACCCGAGATCCCCGGTACCGTCGAACTCGTCAAACGTCGCCAGACCTGACGCCCCGAGGCGACCACGCTCGCCCGCCTCGGGGCGTCAGGGGCAGGGCGTGGAAAGGCCTCTGGTGCGCACTGAGGGCCAGGAGGACACTGGCGTCAGGGGTGGATGATCGACCGCGCACGAGCCGGTCACTTGCCCGCACCCCGCCCGGACGGAGGCAGCACCGTGAACCTCAAGCGGCTGATCTGCGAGCTGAACGGCCACCGGTGGCGCAAGGAGCGGCGCGAACACCGTGACGTCATCGTCTGTCGACGGTGCGACCTGGTCACCACCGTCGAGCAGCAGCGAGAGCGAAACCGCTACGGTCCCACCAGTCGGGGCGGGATGGGTGGCGACATGTAGCAGCCGTGAGCACCACCCGGCGGTTGATCACGACACGAGCGTGACCCTCAGGTCGTCGGGCAGCAGCCGTCGAGCCCGGATCAGCCGGGCCTGCACGCCGGCCGTCACCGACTGGGTGGCCATGATCGCGAAGAGCACCAGCACCTGCGCGGTCGCGGCCTGCACGGCGGTACCGCCTCCGAGCATGACGCCGATGAAGGCGCCGGGCAGGGTGACCACCCCGGCCGTGCGCACCTGGTCGATGTTCGGGATGAGTCCTTCGGGCACGCGCCGGGCGATCACCTCGTCGATGGCCTGGTCGGCGGTCAGGCCGATCGAAAGGCCCGCTTCGTACTGCCCCCGTTCCTCGCGCAGGGCCGCGAAGACCCGCCGGCCTACCAACGTGTGTGCGGTCATGGTGTTGCCCAGCACGATCCCGGCGACCGGGATCAGGGCGATCCCGGTGAAGGGGATGGTGCGTGTCGCGAGCACGATCGCCATGACCGGCACCACCCCACACGCCATCGCCAACGCCGCCCATGGCCACGAGCGAGGCGCCTTGACGCGCCGGGCCGTCGTGAACACCGCGACCGAGAACATGGCGACGACGGCGAGCAGCGACCACCAGATCGAACGCACCACCGCCGTGATGATGAGCCCGGCAAGACCCAGCTGCAGGATGGACCGCAGGCCCGCCAGGGCGGCGGCGCCACCGAGCCCGATCCGAGCCACCCGGTTGGTCGTCACGGTCACGGCCAGCAGGATGACGAGGCACACGGCGACAGGCACGCCGGGGGTGATGTCCACGAGCGGTCACGTTAGGGCCATTCACTGACCGGTGACGCCATCCCGACGACGCGAGCTGGCTTAGGTCGGGGGTCAGGTCGCCATGAGTGTCGCTCTGACAGCAGTCACGGCGACCTGACCTGCGATCTGACGTGCACGGGGCGTTCGAAGGCCGTAGTGGGTCGGGGATGCCGGTGCCGGAGTGTGGGGCCGCCGTAGGGCATGGCCGTGGTCAGGATTTCAGGTATGCCCGGCGCTCTGGCAGACTTGCTCCTTGCGTCCGGTCATCGACGGCCCCTGCCACAGGGGGAGTCGGGCCCCCGCGCGGAAGCCGTTCTCACGGCATCCCGATGGTGGCTCACGCGGCCGGGGCGGACGCGTCCCATACGGACATGACCAAAAACGGGTGACCTGTGGCGCCTGAGGAAAGTGAAGCACCATGCACACCTTCGATGAGCTCGACGCGGCGTCGCTGCGTTCCGACATCCCCGACTTCCGCGCCGGCGACACCGTCAAGGTGCACGTCAAGGTCGTGGAGGGCACTCGCTCCCGCGTCCAGGTCTTCCAGGGCGTCGTCATCCGTCGCCACGGGGGCGGAGTCGGTGAGACCTTCACCGTCCGCAAGATCTCCTTCGGGGTCGGCGTCGAGCGCACCTTCCCGCTCCACACCCCGATCATCGACCACATCGAGCTGGTGTCTCGCGGCGACGTGCGCCGTGCGAAGCTGTACTACCTGCGTGGTCTGCGCGGCAAGGCGGCCAAGATCCGCGAGAAGCGCGACAACGTTCCCGTCAAGACCGCGAGCAAGTCGCGCTGACGCCTTCGTCGTCTTCATCGTCACCGGGCCTGCCCGACGGTCGGTTACCGTCGGGTGGGCCCGATGCCGTGAGTGCACCGGATGCCGGGCCGGCCGCCCCGCCGCCGCCGCTCGAGGGGCAGGATGAAGCCCGCGGCCACCGACTGCGGTGGCTCGTCGGCCCGGCGGTGCTGCTGCTGCTCGTCATCGTCGTCCGCAGTTTCGTGCTCACGCCCTTCGCGATCCCCAGCGGGTCGATGGAGAACACCCTGCTCGTGGGTGACCGCATCCTCGTCACCCGCACCACCGACCCTGCTGACCTGCGGCGCGGCGACATCGTCGTGTTCGACGCCACCCGCGCCTTTCACCTGAAGACGGCCGACCGAGGCGTGCTCGGGTCGCTGGTGGGCGGTATCGAGAGCCTCATCGGGCAGGGGCAAGACACGGACTACGTGAAACGCCTGATCGGCCTGCCTGGCGACCGCGTGCGCTGCTGCGCCGCTGACGGACGCCTCGAGGTCAACGGCACCCCCGTCGATGAGCCTTACCTCAAGCCGGGCCAGCAGCCCAGCCTGACGACGTTCGACGTCACCCTGCCCCCCGACCGGTACTGGGTGATGGGCGACAACCGCGGCGACTCGGCCGACTCCCGGTCACATCTCGGCGACCCGGGCGGCGGCACGCTGCCGGGGGACGACGTCATCGGCAAGGTTTGGGTGCGATACTGGCCGCTCGATCGGCTCGGTGCACCGGACCAGCGCGCTCCCGTTGCGGTCCCAGCCCGCTGAGTACCGCACCTACCCGCTGAACACGCCCCAAGAGATCCCTACGGAACGGCGAGTGAATGTCGCAGAACACTGGCGCTCCCGAAGACGCCACTGCGTGGCGGGCCCGGCAAGAGGCCGTTCGACGTGACTCTGAGGAGCAACGGGAACAGCAGGAACGGCAGGCGGCAGAGGCGGCCGAGCGGGCGCGTCAGACGCCACCGCCGTCGAACCGGGACGACCGCAACGACCTCGGTGGCGACGAGGTCGACGAGCGACGCCGCGGCTTCTTCGGCAGCGTACTGGCCGGCATCCGCGAGATCATCATCGTCATCGTGCTCGCCATGGCGCTCTCGTTCGTCGTCAAGACCTGGCTCTTCCAGGCCTTCTACATCCCGTCGGGCTCGATGGAGAACACGCTCGTTCGTGACGACCGGGTCATCGTCAGCAAGCTGACGCCCGGCCCGTTCGACCTGCGCCGCGGTGACGTCGTCGTCTTCGAGGACCCCGGCACGCCCACCCCCTGGCTGGCCGGGCTGAACAACACGCCCTCCACCGTCGGGGGGCCCTTCCACGACGCCCTCGTCTTTGTGGGCCTGTTGCCCGAGGACTCCGAGAACCACCTCATCAAGCGGGTCATCGGACTGCCGGGCGACCACGTGCAGGCCGACGGCACCACGGGCAAGATCAAGGTCAACGGTGTCGAGATCACCGAGCCCTACATCAAGCCGGGGGACGCGCCGAGCGAGGGCAAGCCGTTCAACATCGTGGTGCCGCAGGGCAAGGTCTGGGTGATGGGTGACCACCGCTCCGACTCTGCCGACAGCCGATACCACGACGGTGACTCCGGTGGGGTCGACGGCTCGGTGCCGATCGACAAGATCGTGGGACGCGCCCTGTTCATCGTCTGGCCGATCGAGCACGTCACCTGGCTGGGGGTGCCTGAGCGCACCTTCGCGCAGGTCCCTTCGCCCTCCGGCACCGAGGCGCCGGCGATCAAGCCCAAGGCCACCAACCCGCCACCGGCCAAGACGACCACCGCGAAGGCCGGCTGAGCAGCCCGTCGTGCCCAGCATCGTCCCGCCTCGCCGTGCGGCCTCGCCACTGACGGCGGCCCCTGGGCCCGTGACTCGGGCTGACCCAGGCCGCGGACGGCGACGACCCTCGAAGAAGCCCTCGCTGCGGGTCGAGCGTGCCCTCCAACGCGATGGCCACCGGCTCCTGGCCGGGATGGACGAGGTCGGGCGGGGGGCGCTCGCCGGCCCCGTCAGCGTCGGCGTGGTCGTCATCGACGAGACGGTGCGATCGGCGCCCGCCGGGGTCAAGGACTCCAAGCTGCTCACCGAACGGGCGCGCACCGCGCTGGTGCCGCGGCTGCGTCGCTGGGCCCTCGCCCACGCGGTCGGGCACGCCGGCCCAGACGAGATCGACGAGTTCGGCATCATGATCGCCCTGCGCCTCGCGGGAACGCGCGCCCTGGCCGCGATCGACCTCGTGCCCGACCTTGTCATCCTCGACGGCAACCACGACTGGCTGACGCCCCCGACCGAGGTCGGGCTGTTCGCTTTCGGGGCAACCGAGACGTCGACCTCGGCGCGGCGACTGCCGCCGGTGACGACGATGGTCAAGGCCGACCTCAAGTGCTCGTCGGTGGCCGCCGCGAGCGTGCTGGCGAAGGTGGAGCGCGATGAGCTCATGGTGCAGCTCGACGCGCAGCACCCCGACTACGGCTGGAGCCTCAACAAGGGCTACGCGGCGCCCGAGCACATGGACGCGATCGCCCGCCTCGGGCCCTGCGAGCTGCATCGGCGATCGTGGCGCCTGCCGTCGCAGACCGGGATCCGAACCGGCATCCCGGCCGGCGCGGACACCCCCCATTCAGCCGCGGGAGTGACGAGCGGCGTGGGAGATGATGAGATGGTGCAGGCGCTGGAGCCCACCGCCTCGGAGCAGACAGGAACGGCAATCACGTGAGTTCGGAAGATCTCGAGAAGTACGAGACCGAGATGGAGCTACAGCTCTACAAGGAGTACCGCGACGTCGTCGGGCTCTTCACCCACGTGGTCGAGACCGAGCGCCGCTTCTACCTGGCCAACTCGGTCGAGATGAAGGTGCGCAGCGACGGGGGAGAGGTGTTCTTCGACGTCACCATGGCCGACGCGTGGGTGTGGGACATCTACCGGCCGGCCCGGTTCGTCAAGAACGTGCGCGTCGTGACGTTCAAGGACGTCAACGTCGAAGAGCTGCCCAAGCCTGACATCAAGCTTCCCGACGGGGGCGACTTCGCCTGACCGCCGAGCCGGCCCGGTTGGACCGGTGTCTGGTGAGTGGTAACCCGTGGGACCGACGCCGCCGGGCTGAGGCTTCGTCCACACGTCCTGTCGCGGATATCGCCCGTCCACAGGTGCCGAGAACGGGTCTTTCCGCTGGGGCGGAACCGGCCGAGAGTGGCGGCCATGGAGATCACGACGACGCGCCAGCTCGGGGCCTACGGTGAACGACTGGCGACCCGCTACCTGACCGATCACGGCTTCGTCGTGGTCGACCGAAACTGGCGCTGCGTGCGTGGTGAGATCGACATCGTCGCGGTCGAGGGCCGGGCGTTGGTGGTGTGCGAGGTCAAGACCCGCTCGAGCGAGACGTTCGGGATGCCGTTCGAAGCGGTGGGGCGGCGAAAGCTGCGCCGGCTCAGGGTGCTCGCCGGTCTCTGGGTCGACCATCGCGCGGCTCAGGTGAGCTGGCCCGGCCGGCCCCGGTCGATCGCTGACCTGCGCATCGACGTCGTGTCGATCCTGCGCCCGGCCGCAGAGCCGATCACGGTGGCCCACCTGCGTGGTGTGGAGTGAGCGGGCTCGGGCGCACCCTCTCGGTCGGGCTGCGTGGCGTGACCGGCTTCGTCGTCGAGGCGGAGGCGCACGTGGCGGCGGGTCTGCCGGGCTTCGTCGTCGGGGGCCTCGGTGACTCCGCGGTGGCCCAGTCACCGGGGCGTATTCGAGCCGCGGCCAACGTCATCGAGGAGATGCCGGTGGGTCAGCGCCGCGTGACGGTCAACCTGTCACCAGCCGGGGTGCGCAAGGTGGGGGCCGGGTTCGACCTTGCGATGTTCGTCGCGGTGGCGGTGGCGATGGGCAAGGTGCCGCAACAGGTCGTACATGACGTCGTGCACCTGGGCGAGCTCGGGCTCGACGGTTCGGTGCGGGCCGTTCCCGGAGTGCTCCCCGCGGTGCACGCGGCCGCGCAAGCCGGGGTTCGACATGCCGTCGTGCCGGTCGGCAACGCCGTCGAAGCGCACCTCGTCTCCGGCATCCGGGTCCATCCGGTGGGTCACGTGGGCGAGCTCGTGGGGCGGTACGGGCGGTTGGTGCGGCACCAGGCCGTCGATCCGGTGGAGGTGCCGCCGGGCGCGCCCGAGCCCGCTCGGCCGCAGTCGTGCCTCTCCGAGGTGCTGGGCCAGTCGGAGGCCAAGCTGGCGCTCGAGATCGCCGCGGCGGGTGGTCACCACCTGCTGCTGGCCGGCCCGCCGGGGGCCGGGAAGACGATGCTCGCCGAGCGGCTGCCCGGCCTGCTGCCCGCGTTGGGTGAGCCGGAGTCGATGGAGGTCACCGCCATCCACTCGGTGCTGGGGGCGCTCGGTGATGATGTGCGCCTCATCGTGCGCCCACCCTTCGTGGCGCCTCACCACGGGGCGTCGATGGCCGCGGTCATCGGTGGGGGAAGCAGCCACATCCGGCCCGGAGCCATCACCTCCGCCCATCACGGCGTGCTCTTCTTGGATGAGACACCCGAGTTCGACAAGGGCGTCTTGCAGGCCCTACGCACGCCGCTCGAGCGCGGCACTGTGTCGATCGCCAGAGCGAACGAGACCGTCACCTTTCCGGCGCGGTTTCAGCTCGTGCTCGCGGCGAACCCGTGCCCGTGCGGCAACGGGTGGGGCCGGGGCCTCGACTGCACCTGCTCGCCGCTCATGCGGCGCACCTACTTCGGCAAGCTGTCGGGCCCGTTGCTCGACCGGGTCGACCTTCAGGTGCACGTGCAGCCACCCGGGCTCTCGATGGCCGATCAACCCCCCAGCGAGACCAGTGAGGTGGTGGCAGCCCGGGTCGCGGCGGCCCGAGCGGTTCAGCGCGAGCGGTGGCGGCCGCTCGTCGAGACGGGTCGAGCGGCCAACTCCGACGCCTCCGGATCGTTGCTGAGATCGGCCCGCTTCCGGCTGCCGGCCACGGTGACGGCCACGCTCGACCGAGCGATCGAGCGAGGAGGAATCAGCCTGCGGGGCTATGACCGCAGCCTCAGGGTGGCCTGGACCATCGCCGACCTCGCGGGCCTCCAGCGGCCAGACCGCGACGAGGTCGACCTTGCCCTGTCGCTCCGCCACCATTCGCGGGCCGCAGCATGAGCGACGAACGGCGAGCCAGGGCCGCCCTCTCGCGTCTGGCCGAGCCTCGCGACCTGGTGGTCCACCAGCTGCTCGAGCAGGTGGGGGCGGCCGACACCGTGGCTCGGATGTGCGAGGGCCACGGTGCGCTCGCCCGGTTCGCCGCCCGGGTGCGCACGCTCAACACCGACCGCGACCTCGAGATCGCGGCCCGGGTCGGGGCGCGACTGGTGGTTCCCGGAGACGATGAATGGCCGGCCGGCCTGGACGACCTCCCCGTGCCGCCCTGGTGCCTGTGGGTAAGGGGCCCCCTGACGTTGGGGGAGGCGGTGCGCCGTTCGGTGGCCGTGGTCGGCTCGCGCACCGCCACGGCCTACGGCGAGCAGCTGGCCTCAGAGCTCTCCGCGGGCCTCGGCTCACGAGGCTGGACCGTCGTCTCCGGGGCGGCCTTCGGCATCGACGCGGCCGCCCACCGTGGGGCCCTGGCCGTTGACGGCGCGACGGTGGCGGTGCTCGCTGGTGGCGTCGACCGGGTCTACCCGGCGGCGAACGGGCCCCTGCTGGCGCGGATCGCGGCGACCGGAGCGATCGCTTCGGAGGCGGCACCGGGCAGTGCCCCCATGAAGTCCCGCTTTCTGCACCGTAACCGGCTCATCGCCGCCATGACCCGAGGCACGGTCGTGGTCGAGGCCGACCTGCGCTCCGGCTCCCGCAACACGGTCGGCCATGCCAGTGAGATCATGCGGCCCGTGGGCGCCGTGCCCGGGCCGGTCACCTCGATGCTGTCGGCCGGTTGCCACGAAGAGATCCGCAGCGCCCGGGCCGTGCTCGTCACGAGCGTCGACGAGGTGATCGACCTGGTCGGCGATCTGGGCGTCGATGCCTGCGAGCCACTCAGGGGCGAGTCGCTGGTCACCGACACGCTGCCGATCGACGACCTGGCCGTGTTCGACGCGGTTCCCTTCGCCCGACCCGTCAACCTCGACACCATCGCCCTGGTCACCACCCTGTCGCCGTTGGCGGTCAGGGGGTGCCTCGCTCGCCTCGAGTCGAGTGGCCTGGTCGAGGCTGACGCCGGCACGTGGCGCCGAGCCAGAGGCGCTCGCCGCTGAGCCAACCAGTGCGATCCGTCTCCACCCGATCGTGGGGCCACCGCCGCTCAGTGGGGGGCGGTGAGGGCGCCGTGCGGCGGGTCGCGGCGGCGCCGTCACAGTCGTGGGTCAGAGTGGAGGTATGGCGAGGCCCGAGAATGCGAATCCCCTCAGCGGTCGCGCGCGGGGCACTGTGGGCCTGACCGGTGAGAGCGACATCCTCGAGGCTTTTGGTCGCCATCTGCGCGCCGAGAAGGGGCGGTCCGAACACACCAGTCGCGCCTACCTCGGTGATGTGCGCCACCTGCTGGCGTACGCCTCTGGGCGAGACGTGACCGACCTTGACCAGTTGAGCCTGGCTGACCTGCGCGCCTGGTTGGGCGACCAGGCCGACGCTCAGGCCGCCCGAGCCACGATCGCCCGCCGGGCGGCGGCGGCGCGAACCTTTCTCGGCTGGGCCGAACACACGGGTCGAGTTCGGCGTAACCCGGCGATCCGGCTCGTCGCCCCGAAGCGGGGGAACAGCCTGCCAGGAGTGCTGAAGCACGACGAGGCGAACAGCCTGCTCGACGTCGCGGCCGTGCGCTCCGACGACGACGACCCGGTACACATTCGCGACCGAGCCGTGCTCGAGCTGCTCTACGCCAGCGGTATCCGGGTCGGGGAGCTCGTAGGCCTCGACATCGACGACCTCGACCTGCAAGAACGCCTCGTTCGGGTGATGGGCAAGGGCTCGAAGGAGCGGATCGTGCCGTTCGGGGTTCCGGCCTCGGTGGCCCTGCAAGCCTGGCTCGACGTGCGGCCGAGACTGGTCGTGGCGGGTTCGGGGCCGGCCCTCTTCCTCGGCCGGCGCGGTCGCCGGGTCGACCCCCGCCAGGTGCGCCAGGTGGTGCACGAGCTGCTCTCGCACCTGCCCGCCGCGCCCGACCTCGGCCCGCACGGGCTGCGTCACAGCGCGGCTACCCACCTGCTCGACGGGGGCGCCGACCTTCGCATGGTGCAGGAGCTGCTGGGGCACGCCAGCCTGGCCACCACCCAGATCTACACGCACGTCTCGGTCGACCGGCTGCGCAGCAGCTACGAGCAGGCGCACCCCCGCGCCTGACCGGCCCCGCCGGCTGTCCACACCCCTCAGCCAGGGGCACGCCTGTCCACGGCGACGCCGGAGCCACTGGCCGACAGTCAAAGGGGGACCGATGATGACGCCATGCCGATCGGAGAGTCAGTCGCGACGGCGCTGCTCGCTGCCGCGCTGTCGATCGTCGTGGCCGGTGGGAGCCTCACCGCAGCACCGCTGAACGACGCGCCGCGCCAACCGAACCCGTCGCAGGGCTGGCAGTGGCCGCTCGCGCCAGTGCCCGCCGTCGAGCGTGGCTTCGACCCGCCCGACCAGCCCTGGCTGCCCGGGCACCGGGGTGTCGACCTGCGGGCGACGTCCGGTCAGCCGGTGCTCGCGCCGATGTCGGGCCAGGTCACGTTCTCGGGGCCGCTGGCAGGCCGCGGGGTGCTCGTGGTGACCCATCCGAACGGGTTGCGGTCGACCTTCGAACCCGTCGAGGCGGGTCTCGCCGTGGGGCAGGGTGTCGCGACCGGACAGCCGGTGGCGCAGGTGTCGGACGAGGGCGGGCACTGTGCGCCGGTCGTCTGTCTGCACTGGGGGGTGCTGCGCGAGCGCACCTATCTCGACCCGCTATCGCTCCTCGGTCGACGGCCGGTGGTGCTCCTGCCCCTGAACTGACCTCAGGCGGCCTCGGTAGGTATTGAGCAGCCGTAGAGATCAGCCGGCGTGCGTCCCTGCGGCCGCCAGGCGGCGACTCGCCTCCTGCAGCACCTCGTCCTTCTTGCAGAACGCGAACCGGATCAGCGTGCGCGCCGCGTCGGCGTCGTCGTGGAACACCGACACCGGCACCCCCACCACTCCGGCGATCTCGGGCAGGCGGCGGGCGAACTCGAGCCCGCCGACGGCGCCGAGCGGAGCGGCATCCGCGATCACGAAGTACGTTCCCTGCGGGCGCGAGACCTGCAGGCCGAGGCCCTCGAGCGCAGAGCAGAGCAGGTCTCGCTTGCGTTGCATCGAGTTCACGAGGCCTTCGTAGAAGTCGTCGCCGAGCCCGAGCGCGACGGCGGAGGCCGGCTGGAACGGACCCGACGCCACGAAGGTCAGGAACTGCTTCACGGTGCGCGCCGCGGCGACTGCCTCCTCCGGGCCCGACAGCCAGCCGACCTTCCAACCGGTGGCCGAGAACGTCTTGCCGGCCGAGCTGATCGTGATGGTGCGGTCGGCCATGCCGGGCAGGGTAGCGACCGGCACGTGCTGGGCGCCGTCGAAGAGCAGGTGTTCGTAGACCTCGTCGGTGACCACCCACGCGTCGTGCTCGCGGGCGAGCGAGGCCACCAGCTCGAGCTCGTCGCGGGTGAAGACCTTGCCGGTCGGGTTGTGGGGCGTGTTGAGCAGCACCAGCCGAGTGCGGGTCGAGAAGGCGGCCCGCAGCGACGCCTCGTCGACCGCGAAGTCGGGGAAGCGCAGCACCGAGGTGCGCCGGGTCGCCCCGGCCAGGGCGATGGTGGCGGCGTACGAGTCGTAGTAGGGCTCGAACGTGACCACCTCGTCGCCGGGTTCGCAGAGCGCGAGCACGACCGAGGCGATCGCCTCGGTGGCGCCGCAGGTCACCAGCACCTGGGATGCCGGGTCGAGCCGGATGCCGTAGAAGCGCTCCTGGTGTGACGCGATGGCCTCGAGCAGCTCGGGAACGCCGGCACCGGGCGGGTACTGGTTGCGGCCGCCGTCGATCGCGGCCTTGGCGGCATCCAGCATCTCTTGCGGGCCGTCGGTGTCGGGAAAACCCTGCCCGAGGTTGATCGCGCCGGTGCGGCCGGCGAGCGCCGACATCTCCGCGAAGATCGTCGTGCCGAACGGCTGCATGCGGGTGATCAGCGGCGAGCTCATGGGATCGAGACTATCCAGCCCGGCCGAACGCGTGGTTCGTGGTCGAACGCGCCGGCACACCGGCGCGTTCGCCCCCGAA
>JAKDLG010000112.1 GCA_030452985.1 Humibacillus sp. | reverse complement strand
GTGGTCGGTGGCGCAGGTAGTTGAGGGGTTGCCGGTGAAGAGCAGTGGCGGATCAGGTGGCGGGCCGGTCGCTCAGGCCCAGGGGGCGAGTCGGCCCGGTGCGAGCCGATGGTCGGGGTCGAACTGCGCCTTGATACGGGCCAGCATCGGTGCGTACCCCGGCGCAGGGCCGAGCGGGTCGACGAGCGCGTCGAGCCCGTCGGGTCGCGACCGGGTGAGCACGCTCGCGCCCTGGCCCAGGGCGAGATCCCGCGTCGCCGTCAGGAGCCGGGCGTGGCCGCTCAGGTCGGGGCCGATGAGCCGCATCGTGTGGATGCCGAGCCCCAGGCTCGAGGCGACCTCGAGACCCATCCGGGCGTCGTCGGCGAGCTGGGAGACCTGGGTCGCGAGCGCCGTGAAGTCGCTCGGCAGCCCACACACCCGTACCACCGTCTCGTGGCCCGTGGCTGAGCTGCCGGCGCTGTTGGCCTCAGGGTCGCCGAGTACCGCGGCCGCCTGCTCGTCCCACACGCGTTGCGACGACTCGTCGCCGTGAGCGTGGGTCTGGGTTCGGATGCCGTGGGCGGCCAGCAGCTGCGACATCCGGTCGGCGGCCTGGTCGGCGTGCGACGCGCTGCCGTCGACGCGAACCAGCAACCGGCCCGACCGCCCGAGGGTGTGCGGGTCGCTGACCCATTCCAGTGCGGCGGGCTCCAGGGGGCTGACGGCGATCGCCAGGGCCGCCGCGGTGGCCTGGCCCGGATCGGCCGGGCCGATCAGGGTGCGGCGGTCGCGGGGTAAGGGGTGCAGCCGCACCACGACCTCGGCGACGAGGGCGAGGGTGCCCAGCGAGCCGTAGACGAGCTTGGCGAGGTCGTACCCGGCGACGTTCTTGATGACGTGGCCACCCGACCGGGCCACCTGGCCGTCGGCCAGCACCAAGGTTGCGCCGATGACGAGGTCGCGCAGCCCGCCGTAGCGCAGTCGTGACGGCCCGGAGTCCCCCGCCGCCAGCAGGCCGCCGACGGTGGCGCCCCGGCCCGCGGTCGGGGGGTCGAGGGCCAGCCACTGCTCCGAGTCGGCGAGGTGGGCCTGCAGGCGCGTCAGGGGGGTGCCGGCCCGCACGGATGCCGTCATGTCGGCGGGGTTGTGGGTGAGCACGCCAATCAGCTCGGTGGTGTCGAGCACCATCCCGGGGCTCTCGACGGGGCCGCCCCAGTCGAGCTTGGTGGCGCCGCCCCGAAGGAGCACGCTGCCAGAGCTCTCGCGCAACAGGCTGGCGGCTTCGGTGACCGTGCGAGGTCGTTCCACGGCAGACGGGCGATCGGTCGTCGGCGCGGCTTGGGTCGGGGGGTTCGTCATGGCCGTCACATCCGCTCGATGACGCCGGCCGCTTCGAGCGGGTGGACGCGGTAGGGCCCGGGGCGCTCGCCACACAGGCGCGGCGTGGGAAAGATCTTCCCGGGGTTGCAGATGCCTAGTGGGTCGAACGCGGCCCGCAGCCGCTTCATCACCTCGAGGTCCACTTCCGAGAACATCGTGGGCATCGAGCACGCCTTGTCGGTGCCGACGCCGTGCTCGCCCGTGATGGAACCGCCCATCTGCACGCACAGCTCGGCGATGGCCGTCGAGAGGTGCTCGCCGCGCTCGGACTCACCCGGCACGGCCGCGTTGTACAGCACGAGCGGGTGCAGGTTGCCGTCGCCGGCATGGAAGACGTTGGCCACCCGCAGCCCGGCCTCGTCGGCCATCTCCTGCATCTGGGCCAGCACCTCGCCGAGACGGGTGCGCGGGATGACACCGTCCTGCACGAAGTAGTCGGGGCTGATCCGGCCCATGGCGGCGAAGGCGGCCTTGCGACCCTTCCAGATCAGGGCCCGCTCGGCGGGATCGGTGGCGAAGCGGAGGTGGGTCGTTCCGGCCTCTCGACAGATCTGCTCCACTCGGGCGAAGTCCTCGTCGCACTCGCTGGCGGGCCCGTCGAGCTCGACGACGAGGGCGGCGCCGGCGTCGAGCGAGTAGCCGGCGTGCACGGACGCTTCACAGGCCTCGATGGCGAGGGCGTCGAGCATCTCGACGGCGGCGGGGATGATGCCGGCCGCGATGATGCCGCTGACCGCGGCGCCCGCGTGTTCGGCAGCCCCGAAGTCGGCCACGAGGGTGCGCACCGCTTCGGGTCGGCGCAGCAGGCGGACCGTGATCGAGGTGGCGATGGCCAAGGTGCCCTCGGAGCCGATGACGGCTCCCCGGATGTCGGGGCCGACGCCTTCGACTCCGGCGCCGCCGACCTGCACCACCGAACCGTCGGGCAGCACGAGCGTCATGGCGTGCACGTGGTTGGTGGTGAAGCCGTACTTCAGGCAGTGGGCGCCACCGGAGTTCTCGGCGATGTTGCCCCCGATGGTGCACACGGTCTGGCTCGAGGGGTCGGGCGCGAAGTAGAGGTCGTGGCGGGCGACGGCCGTGGAGATGTCGGCGTTGGTCACACCGGGCTCGACCGTGATCCGCTGGTTCGCCACGTCGATGTCGATGACCCGGCGCATCCGCGCCAGGCTGATGACGACCCCATCGGCGACGGGAAGGGCCCCGCCCGAGAGGCCGGTGCCCGCACCACGGGCGACGAAGGGCACTTTCGCTCGGGCGCACTCGGTGACGACGAACGCCACCTGCTCGGTGCTCTGCGGCAGGGCGACGATGCCGGGAACGACCCGGTAACCGGTGATCCCGTCGCACTCGTAGGTGCGCAGCTGCGTCTCGTCGGTGATGACCTGCTCGGGGCCCAGCCTTCCGCGCAGTCGGGCGGCGAGCTCGCTGAGCAGGTCGCTGATCGGGACTCCCGTTGACCGGGTCTGGACGTCATCAGGAGCGGGCGCAGTGGGGAGCATCGTTGCTCTTTCCGTCATGCGAGAACTACTTATCGACGCATGGAATGGTTATCCACCTGAATGCCGCTGTCAATGGTTCGGCCACATTTCGCAATGTGGAAGGTGAACATCAATGGCGGTTCTCAGTCTTCGCTGTTGCTTACCCCGAGAGGGGCGACGGCGGACAGTGTCGCGCCCCCGAGGAGCATCCGGGAGAACTCTGCGGCGATCTGCCTGACGACCGGCCCGACGCGGTTCGCCGCCTCGTCGTCGAGTCGGCTCTGCGGTCCGGAGATGGACAGCGCGACTCGAGCCGTCAGGCCAGGAACGGGGGCAGCGATACACCGCACCCCGAGCTGGTACTCACCACTGTCCTGTGTCCACCCGGCCTGTCGCACAGCAGCGAGCTGGGTCAGCAGCGCCCTGATGTCGGTGACGGTGTCGGGGGTCAGCGCCGGGGTGCCGGTGCGGGCCAGCAGCTCGCGAACCCTGGTGTCGGAGCCCTGGCTGAGCAGGGCCCGCCCCACCCCGGTGCAGTGCGCGGGAGCCTGCTCGCCGGCCTCGATGTACACGGCCAGCGGCCGATCCGACGGCACCTGGGCCACGAAGGTGGCCTGGTCACGTTCCAGCACGGCGACCGCAGCGGTCTCGCCGGTCAATTCGACCAGCTCGACCAGAAAGGGCTGCGCCCGCGCGGCCAGTCCGTCTCCCGCGAGCTGGCCGAGCCGGATCAGCCGCGGACCGAGGGCGTACTGACGGGAGGCGTCCTGGCAGACGTGACCATTGGCGACGAGCGCGCGCAGCAGCCGGTGAATGGTGGGTTGGGGCAGGCCGGTGGCCTCGGCCAGGTCGTTCAGCCGCATCGACCCGCCCGCCTCCGCCAGCAGCTCGAGCAGTCGCACGGCGCGGTCGATCGACTGCACGCCGCTTCGGCGGTTCGGTTCGGCGGGCGTCGTCATGTCGGCCTCGACTCTCTGGGGCCCTGATGGGCGGCCTGGTCTGGTGGGCTGATGGGTGGGCTGATGGGTGGCTGGAGCGACGGGGAGCGCTTGTTGGTGGTCTATAGGCAGCCTAACTTTCATAAAGCGAGAAGGTGTTTCCGTTTGATGCCAGATCCGCTGCCGGACGAACAGCAGCTGCACCACCGGTCGTGGCTCAGGGGGCCAAGGCGAGGTCGACGGCGGCCTCGACGTGGAGGCGGGTGGTGGGAAACACGGGTACCGGGCTGTCGGCCGCGCCGATCAGCAGCTCGATCTCGGTGCAGCCGAGAATGATGCCTTCCGCGCCCGCGTCGACGAGGCGGGCGATGACCTCGCGGTAGAACTGGCGCGACGGCTCGAGCAGCTGCCCGAGGCAGAGCTCGTCGTAGATGATGCGGTGCACCTGCGCCCGGTCGTCGGCCGGGGGGACGAGCACGGTCAGGCCGTGGCGGGCCAGTCGGTCGCGGTAGAAGGGCCGCTCCATGGTGAAGGCCGTACCGAGCAGACCCACCGTGCTCAGCCCGGCCCGGGTGACCGCCCGGGCGGTGGCGTCGCCCAGGTGGAGCAACGGGATGTCGATCGCGGCCTGAATCTCGTCGGCGACCCGATGCATCGTGTTGGTGCAGACGAGCAGCAGCTCGGCGCCGCCGGCCTCCAGGCTCCGGGCGACCTGCGCCAGTACCTCGCCAGCCTGCTCCCACTCGCCGGCGGCCTGCAGCCGCTCGATCTCGGCGAAGTCGACCGAGGCGAGCAACACCCGGGCCGAGTGCAGCCCGCCGAGCCGGTCGCGGACGAGCTCGTTTGCCAGCCGGTAGTACTCCGCGCTCGACTCCCAGCTCATGCCGCCGAGCAGCCCGATGACCCGTTGGGGATTCGCCGTCACGTCGGCATCCTGTCAGGCGGCTGCGCCGTCCGGGTCGCTGCAGGCACCGTCTGGCCGTGCGACTTGTCTTCGTCGTAGGGTCGTCACGCGGGAGACGTCACCGGATGACCATGATCCACCCCGAACGGGTGATTCCGTGCGGGTCGGCTCGCGCTGTGATTGGCAGACTCAGCCCATCCGACCCACTCCTTGGAGGCGCCATGGCCGACCGCCCGAACATCCTCATCATCTGGGGCGACGACATCGGGATCAGCAACCTCAGCTGCTACTCCGACGGTCTGATGGGGTATCGCACCCCCAACATCGACCGCATCGCCGACGAGGGAGCGCGGTTCACCGACTACTACGGCGAGCAGAGCTGCACGGCCGGGCGGGCCGCCTTCATCACCGGCCAGAACCCGTACCGCACCGGTCTGACGAAGGTCGGCATGCCCGGGGCCGACATCGGTCTGCGATCGGAAGACCCGACCATTGCGACGGCGCTCAAGTCGTTGGGGTACGCCACGGGTCAGTTCGGCAAGAACCACTTCGGCGACCGTGACGAGTTTCTGCCCACGGCGCACGGCTTCGACGAGTTCTTCGGCAACCTCTACCACCTCAACGCCGAGGAGGAGCCTGAGCTCGACGACTACCCCACCGACGAGGAGTTTCCCGACTTCCGCAAGAACTTCGGTCCCCGCGGGGTCATGCACGCCTGGGCCAACGGTGACGGAACCTCCCGGGTCGAAGACACCGGCCCGCTCACCAAGGAGCGGATGAAGACCATCGACGACGAGGTCTTGCCCGAGGCCCTGCGCTTCATGACCGACGCGAAGAACGACGACACGCCCTTCTTCCTCTGGCTCAACACCACCCACATGCACTTCCGCACGCACATCAAGGACGGCAGCCGCGGCAAGGCCGGTCGCTGGCAGTCGGAGTACCACGACACGATGGTCGACCACGACGAGCTGGTCGGGCAGGTGCTCGACTACCTCGACGAGCAGGGGCTGGCCGAGAACACGATCGTCATGTACTCGACCGACAACGGTCCGCACATGAACACCTGGCCCGATGCCGGCATGACCCCTTTCCGCAACGAGAAGAACTCGAACTGGGAGGGCGCCTACCGGGTCCCCGCCATGGTGCGTTGGCCCGGGAAGGTCGAGGCCGGCCGGGTGCTCAACGGCATCGTCAGCCACGCCGACTGGTTCGTCACTCTCCTCGCGGCCGCGGGGGCCGACGACATGGCCGACCGCCTCAAGGCCGGCACCGACCTCAACGGCACGACGTACAAGGTGCACCTCGACGGTGCGAACCAGCTCGACTACTTCACCGGAGCCAGCGACCACAGCGATCGCAAGCACTTCTTCTACGTCTCCGACGACGGCGACCTGACGGCGCTTCGCTACGACAACTGGAAGGTCGTCTTTCTCGAGCAGCGTGCCCAAGGCACCCTCAACGTCTGGGCCGAGCCGTACACCGAGCTGCGCGTGCCCAAGATCTTCAACCTGCGCACCGACCCCTACGAACGGGCCGACATCACCTCCAACACCTACTACGACTGGCTGCTCGACCACGCCTGGGTGCTGGTGCCGGCTCAGACCTACGTCGCCCGGATGCTGCACACTCTCGTCGAGTTCCCGCCGCGACAGGAGGCGGCGAGCTTCACGGTCGCGAAGATCATGGAGAAGCTTCAGGGCGGTATCGCCAGCACATGACAGCGAGAGCGTTGCGTCGGGTCGCCCGTCATCTCGTCGGCCTGACGGTCGATGGTCCCAGGAAGAGGGCATGAGCAAGGCGGCCCGGCGCACGACGTCGCGCTCTCGTCGTCGGCCGACCCGTGACCTGGTCGCGCTGCCGGGCGGCCTCTTCGCGATGGGCTCGAACGACCACTACACGGAGGAGGCGCCCCCCCCCCCAGTGCGCGTGGGCGCCTTCCGGATCGAGCCGGTGGCCGTGACGAACGAGCAGTTCGCCCGGTTCGTAGCCGACTCCGGTTACGTCACGGTCGCCGAGCGCGACCTCGACCCCAGCGACTACCCCGGCGCACCACCGCAGAACCTGCAGCCGGGGTCGCTGGTCTTCACCCCCACGACCGGACCGGTCGACCTGCGTCACCTCAGCCAGTGGTGGGCCTGGACGCCGGGGGCCAGCTGGGCTCACCCGACGGGCCCGTCGAGCTCGATCAAGAAGCTCGCCGACCACCCGGTCGTCCACGTCGCGCACGAGGATGCGGCCGCCTATGCGGTCTGGGCCGGGCTGGCCCTGCCGACGGAGGCGGAATGGGAGTACGCCGCCCGCGGGGGTCTTGACAGCAAGCCGTTCACGTGGGGCGACGAGGCGCGTCCGAACGGCCAGATCATGGCCAACACCTGGGACGGGCTCGACTTCCCGTGGCGAAGCAGTGGCGAGAGCGGTTACCTGCGCACTGCGCCGGTGGGTAGCTTCCCGCCCAACGACTTCGGTCTCTTCGACATGGCCGGCAACGTCTGGGAGTGGACGGCCGACTGGTGGACCACCCGCCATCCGGATGACGTGGGGTCGCCCTGTTGTGCTCCGGCAGACCCTCGCGGCGGCGACCTGGAGGCCAGCTACGACCCGGCCCAACCGCAGTTCCGGGTCGGTCGGAGGGTCATCAAGGGCGGCTCGCACCTCTGCGCCGACAGCTACTGCCTGCGCTACCGACCGGCGGCGCGGCGACCCCAGATGATCGACACGGGGATGAGCCATCTCGGCTTCCGGTGCGTGAGTCGCGATGCCGACGACGAGGGCACAAGCTGACCGTCGATGGGGGCGGCTCGGAGGTGGCGCGACTCGGCCCTGGTCCTATCCGTCCGAAGGTGCACCTGCACGACGAGCCCGCCGGGGTAGGGCACGACCTGAGTCGGTCGATGCCCACGTCAGACGACGTCCTGCACGTCGGAGCGGCGGGCGATCGTAGCCGCGGCGCGGCGGGTGGCGTGCACCGGCACGTGCGGGACGATCTCGTCGAGAAACGCGAACCGGCGCCGTAGCGACCGGTGGTAGGCGTCGCTGCGGGGATCGGCGCTGAGGTCGTTCCACCAGTCGGCGATGTCACCCCAGCCGGGTGCGGCGAGCGAACCGCCGTACTGCTGCAGGGCCAGGCCCGCGCACAGGCTGGCGAACGTCATCCGTTGCTCCAGGGGCCACCGCGACAGGGTCCCGACGAGCATCGCGGCGCCGAACACGTCGCCGGCCCCCGTCGGGTCGACCTCGCGCACCCGCAACGAGGGCACCTGGGCCTCCTCGCCGGTGTTGCCGTCGATGCCAAGGGCGCCCTCCGAGCCGTTCGTCACGATCGCCACCGGGACCCGGTCGGCGAGGTCGTAGAGGGACTCAAGGGCCGTGTCGGTGCCGGTGTAGGCCATCGCCTCGACGGCGTTGGGCATGAACACGTCGCACCGGTCGAGCCCAGCCAACACGTCGGTCGACCACGCGCCTTTCGGGTCCCAGCCGACGTCGGCGAACACCAAGGCTCCGCTAGCCCGAGCTCGGTCGACCCAGGTCGGTCCGGTGCTCGAGAAGGCCTCGGGCTCGGCGAGGTCGGCAAGCACGGCGCGAGCAGCCGGCGGCGTGCCGATGAGGGTCTCGGCGTCGAACGGGGAGGGGTGCCCGTGCGAGACCATGCTGCGGTCGTGGTTGACCGACATCGACACCGTCACCGGGCTGTGCCAGTCGGCGAACTGACGGCTGCGACTCAGGTCGACCCCCTCCTGCTGCTCCAGGGTGCGCCAGCAGAAGTCGCCGTAGTCGTCGTCGCTGAACGCCGCGGCGAGGGAGGTGCGCAGCCCCAACCGTCGTGATGCCGTCGCGAAGTTCGCGATGCCGCCCGGGCAGGAGGCGAGACCGTCGGCCCACACCTCCGTTCCCGGCGTCGGCGCGTTCGGCATGCCGGCGAAGATCATGTCGAGAAAGACGGTTCCCCAGACGAAGACGTCGAAGTCGGGGCCGTCGTCGGAGCGGCGGTCGGCGAGGGGGTCGAACATCTGGTTCAGCATGATGGGCCCATCGTCTCGCACCCGTCGCGCCTCGTCGCCCTGTTTCGTCGACGAGCCCGCAATCGAAGCACAGAGATTGGTACGTTCGGGTCGTGGTGAGGTCATGAAGCTGGCGATCCTCGGCGGGGGCGGCTTTCGGGTACCCCTTGTGTTCGGCGCGCTGCTCGGCGACACGGGCCAACGCCGGGTCAAGACGGTGATGCTGCACGACACCGACGAGACTCGGCTGAATGCGATCGAGCGGGTGCTGGCCCAGCAGACCGACCAGGCGAGGGCGCAGCGGCATCCGGGCTCGTCGTGGGAGGCGCCCCGAGTGCTCGCGACCACGAGCCTCGACGCGGCCCTCGAGGGCGCCGACTTCGTCTTCTCGGCCATGCGGGTCGGTGGGCTCGAGGGGCGCACCGCCGACGAACGGGTGGCGCTCGACCTCGGCCTGCTCGGCCAGGAGACCACCGGCGCCGGCGGCGTCACCTACGGCCTGCGCACGGTGCCCGTGGCCCTGCGCGTCGCCGAACGGGTGCGAGCCCTGTCGCCGGACGCCTGGGTCATCAACTTCACCAACCCCGCCGGGATGGTGACCCAGGCGATGCAGACGGTGCTCGGCGAGCGCGTGGTGGGCATCTGCGACTCCCCGCTCGGGCTCGCGAACCGCGCCGCCCGCGCCCTCGGTCACGACCTGGTCGACCTCGAGATCGACTACGCCGGCCTGAACCACCTCGGCTGGCTGCAGGGTCTGCGCTCAGGGACGACCGACCTGCTACCTGACCTGCTCGCGGATGCCGCCGCGCTCGGCTCGATCGAGGAGGGGCGGCTCTTCGGGGTCGACTGGTTGCAGACCCTCCAGACCGTGCCCAACGAGTACCTCTTCTACTACTACTTCACGCGAGATGCGATCGGCCAGATCACGAAGGAGGCCCTGACGCGGGGGGAGTACCTGGTCGGCCAACAAGCGAACTTCTATGCTGCCGTGGCCGATTCGCCGAGCCAGGCTTTTCGGCACTGGGACACCGTGCGTCGTGAACGCAACGCCACGTACATGCAGGAGACGCGTCGAGAGCAGGCGCAGCACCACGAACGCGCCGCTGCCGACGTCGAGGGTGGCGGTTATGAGGGCGTGGCGCTCGCCCTGATGGCGGCGATCGCTCGCGACGAGCCGGCCCGGCTGATCCTCAACGTGCGCAACGGCACCACCCTCCCCGGCCTGCCCGGCGACGCGGTCGTCGAGGTGCCCTGCAGGGTGACGGCCACCGGCCCGCAACCGCTGCCGGTATCGCCTCTACCGGGTCACGCCCTCGGGCTGGCGCAGCAGGTCAAGGCGGTCGACGAGCTGGTGATCGCCGCCGCCGCCGACCGCTCACCCGCCCTGGCCGTGGAGGCACTGGCCCTGCACCCGCTGGTCGACTCGGTGACGACGGCCCGCACGATCCTGCAGCGGTGCCGGGCCCGGGTGCCCTCGCTCGACGCGGTCTTCGTCAGGCCGTGAGCACCCTGACATACCGCCCCTATCGGTCGTGATCGGATCGTGGACCTCGTTCTGCAATGAATAAGTAAGTGTTATACGTTCGATTACATGATGATCACCGAGACGCAGACGACCCCGCGTCCAGCCGAGCGCTCCCCGGGCTCCCCGCGCTCCAACCGCTCGAACGGCCAGTGGAAGGTCGACGGCCCTGCTCCTCTCAACGGCAACGAGGAGTGGAAGCAGGAGGAGGGCGGCCTCAGTGTGCGCCAGCGCATCGAGCAGGTCTACTCCAAGGAGGGCTTCGACTCGATCCCGACGCACGACCTGACCGGCCGGTTCCGCTGGTGGGGTCTCTACACCCAACGTCGCCCCGGCATCGACGGGGGGCGCACGGCTCTGCTCGACGACGCCGAGCTGAGCGACAAGTACTTCATGATGCGGGTGCGCACCGACGGCAACGCCGTCGATGCCCACGGGCTGCGCGTGCTCGGCGGCATCGCCACGGAGTTCGGCCGCGACACCGCCGACATCACGGACCGCCAGAACATCCAGTTCCACTGGATCGGCATCGAGGACGTGCCGCAGATCTGG
The DNA here is from genome assembly GCA_030452985.1 of Humibacillus sp. Lineage (GTDB taxonomy): Bacteria > Actinomycetota > Actinomycetes > Actinomycetales > Dermatophilaceae > DSM-29435. The sequence continues at coordinate 4,707 of JAKDLG010000112.1, read as the reverse complement.
AACCGCCTCGAGTCGATCGGGCTGCAGACGACCGAGGCCTGCGGCGACGTGCCGCGCGGGTTTCTCGGCAGCCCGGTCGCGGGGGTCGCGGCCGACGAGATCATCGACCCCACCCCGGTCATCCGTGCCATCACGGAGCGATACATCGGTGACTCCGAGCTGGCCAACCTGCCCCGCAAGTTCAAGACGGCGATCACCGGTCATCCGAGTCTCGACGTCGTGCACGAGATCAACGACATCTCGCTCGTCGGCGTCGTGCACCCCGAGCTGGGTGCCGGCTACGACCTCTGGGTCGGCGGGGGGCTCTCGGTTGCTCCCCGCCTCGCCGAGCGGCTCGGTGCCTTTGTCACCGAGGAGCAGGCCGTCGACGTCTGGTACGGCGTGACCTGCATGTTCCGCGACTACGGCTATCGTCGGCTGCGCAACAAGGCGCGCCTGAAGTTTCTCATCGCCGACTGGGGCCCGGCGAAGTTCCGGGAGGTGCTCGAGGTCGAGTACCTCGGCTACCGCCTCGCCGACGGTCCGCCCCCGGCTCCGGCCACCGGGCCGGGCGACCACGTGGGCGTGCACCTGCAGAAGGACGGCCAGTTCTACGTCGGCGCCTCCCCGGTGGTCGGGCGGATCAGCGGCACGCTGCTCACCGGGCTCGGCGACCTCATCGAGCGGGTCGGCGCCGGTCGGGTGCGGTTCACCGCTCACCAGAAGCTCGTCGTGCTCGACGTCCCCGGCGACTCCGTGGACGCCCTGGTGGAGGGCCTGGAGGATCTCGGGCTCACCGCGCGACCCAGCCCGTTCCGGCGAACCACGATGGCCTGCACCGGTATCGAGTTCTGCAAGCTGGCGATCGTCGATACGAAGGGCACCGCGGCCAGGGCGATCACCGAGCTCGAGACCCGCCTTGCCGACGTCCCGCTCGACCGGCCGATCCTGCTCAACGTGAACGGCTGCCCCAACTCGTGCTCGCGCATCCAGACCGCCGACATCGGGCTCAAGGGGCAGCTCATCACCGTCGACGGAGAGCAGCGACCCGGCTTCCAGGTGCACCTCGGCGGCGGGCTCGCCTCGGTCGACCGCGACGAGGCCGGCCTCGGGCGCACGGTCCGCGGCCTCAAGGTCACGGCCGACGACCTGCCCGCCTATGTCGAGCGCGTGGTGCGCACCTACCTCGACGCCCGCGAGAACGACGAGAGCTTCTCGGCCTGGGCCGCCCGCGCTGAAGAGGACGCCCTCCAGTGACCGCGGTCTCGCTGGGGCTGCCGACCCGCCGCACTCCCCGGGCCCGCCGGCCCCGTCGCAACTCCGACGAGCTGCAGGCCCTCGTCGTTCGAGGGGTACGCGTTCTCGGCGCGAACCCCACCGCCGAGCACGTCGCCACCTGGGCCGCCGAGGCGTTTCCCGGGACCTTCGCCGTGGCGTGCTCGATGCAGGATGCCGTGCTGCCGCACCTGGTCTCGCGGTTCGCCGCCGGTGTCGACGTGCTCTTCCTCGAGACGGGCTACCACTTCTCCGACACGCTCGTGACCCGCGACCTCGTCGAGCAGGACCTGCCGGTCAACCTCGTCAACGTGCGCGCAGAGCTGACCGTGGCCGAGCAGGACGAGCGGTACGGGCCGCGGTTGTACGAACGCGACCCGGCGCTCTGCTGCCAGCTGCGCAAGGTCGAGCCCCTCGCTCGCACCCTCGCCGGCTACGAGGCCTGGGTCACGGGAGTGCGACGGGAGGAGGCGCCGACGCGCGCGAAGACCCCGGTCGTCAGCTGGGACGCGAAGAACGGCATCGTCAAGATCAACCCCCTCGCGGCGTGGACTCACGACGAGGTGCTGGCCTACGCCGCCGAGTACGACGTCGTCACCAACTCGCTGCTCACCGACGGCTACCCGTCGATCGGCTGCGAGCCGTGCACCCGGCGGGTCGCCCCGGGTGAGGACCCCCGCGCCGGCCGCTGGGCCGGGTTCGCCAAGACCGAGTGCGGGTTGCACACATGACGGCGTCAGGTGGTGTTCCCGGATGCCGCTGAAGTCGGCCCTGCCGCTCGTCGTCGACCTCTCGGGCCGGCTCGTCGTGGCCGTCGGTGGCGGCCCGGTCTCGGCCCGCCGAGTGCGCGCCTTCGTCGACGAGGGAGCCCTGGTGCGAGTCGTCGCGCCCTGGGTCTGCGAAGACCTGCTCGACCTCGCCCGGGAAGGTCTGGTGCAGTGGTGGGCCCGCGACTACGAGGGCGCGGGCGACCTCGACGGCGCCTGGCTCGTGCACACCGCCACCGGCGACCGGGCCACCGACACCCAGGTCGCGGCCGACGCCGAGGCCCTGCGCCTCTGGTGTGTCGACGCCACCGATGCGGCTGCCTCGCGGGTCAGTGTGGCCGCTCGAGCCGACGTGACCACCCCGGCCGGGCGGGTCACGGTCGCCACCTACGCCGCGGGTGACCCGGCCCTGGCCACGACGGTGCGCGACGGCATCACGCTGGGCCTCGCCACTGGCGCCCTCGACCTGCGCCGGGGTCGGCGCCGCCCCGTGCGCCAACCCGTGCGCCAACCCGTGCGCCAACCCGTCGGTCACCCGGCCGGTTCGACGCCGAACGGTGGCGACGGCGCGAGACGGCCCACCGGGTGGGTGGCGTTGGTGGGTGGCGGTCCTGGTGCCGACGGTCTGCTCACCGCGCGCGGACACGAGCTGCTCGCCTCGGCCGACGTGGTCGTCGTCGATCGGCTGGCGCCCCGCGGCGTCGTCGACCGGCTGCCGGCATCCGTACGCGTCATCGACGTCGGCAAGACGCCCGGCCACCACGCGGTGCCCCAGTCGCGCATCAACGACATCCTCGTCGAGGAGGCGGCACGCGGTCTCGGCGTGGTGAGACTCAAGGGCGGCGACCCCTTCGTACTCGGCCGCGGCGGCGAGGAGCGCGCGGCCTGCCAGGATCACGGCGTCCGGGTCGAGGTGGTGCCCGGGGTGACCAGTGCGGTCGCGGTTCCGGCCGCGGCCGGCATCCCGGTGACCCACCGCGGCGTGGCTCGCGGCTTCACGGTCGTGACCGGTCACGACGACATCCCGGTGCTGCCGACCGGCAGCGACCACACCCTCGTGCTGCTGATGGGCGTGAACCTGCTCGGGCAGACGGCCCGGCGCCTCATCGACCACGGCCGGGAGGCCGGCTGCCCGGTCGCGATCGTCGAGCGCGGCTTCGCCCCGACCCAGCGCACCACCGTCGGCACCCTCGAGACGATCGCCGACCTCGCGGCGGAGCGTGGCGTGCAGAGCCCGGCCGTCATCGTCGTGGGCGACGTCGTTCGCCTCGGCCCCGACTGGCCACCCAGCCCTCCACAACACACCGAGCAACCCGCAACTCACCCGGTAACTGCTCGGTGAGTTCGGGATCGCTCGGTGTGTTTGCGGGCCGGGCAGGACCCAGTCCGAAGGCCTGCGACACCGCTGTCGCGTCACGGCCGGTCAGCACCCGCTCAGTCTGCAGCATCCTGGCGTTGCTGGTCGTCGAACCACAGCTCGGCGGAGGCATCCTTGGTCGAGCCACCCGCCGCGACGACGCGGCGGGCCGCACCGACGTTGCGCGAGGTTGCCGTCATCATTGCGGCTACCCTGCCGCGGCCGTAGGTCATCGACTGCTGCGCCGGGACGCCGATGCTGGCGCCGACCTCGATGGCGTCCTGGTCGGCGCCGAGGTAGAGGAACTGCCAGCCGAACTCGGTGGTCTGACGCTCGATCATGGCCTTGACGCGTGAGTGGGTCAGCTCGCGCGATGCATTCTCGAGCCCGTCGGTCATGATTCCGACGATCACGACCCCGGGTCGCTGCTGCTCCGGTAACGCAGCGAGACGCCCTCCGGCCTCGCTGACGAGGCGACCGATCGAGTCGAGCAGGGCAGTGGTGCCACGCGGAGCCAGTCGCAGCGGGGGCACCACGCCGACGGGCATATCGCGGTAGACCTCCTCGTACTCGTTGTCGAACTGGGCCAGGGTCACCCGGCACTCGCCCGGAAGCTGGCGCTGCTCGGCCATGAACGCGTTGAAGCCGCCCTCGGTGTCGCCCTTGATGGAGTCCATCGAACCGCTGCGGTCGAGCAGGAAGTACAGGTGGGTCAGGTTCGGGTTCGTCATGGTCTCTCCTTGTTTGTGGGCTGCGGGGTTAGTTGTGGTGTGGCGCAGCCGTCGGGGCGTCGCTGCCTCAGGTGTTGCGGCGGGCCCGGAAGCGCAACGGTGCTGATGCTGGCGCCTCGTCGGGGGTGCGGTGCCGCCCCTCCTCGAGGTCGTAGCGTGCCCGCTCGACTCCAGCAGCGGTGACCCGGCCGTTCCCGGACCCGTAGGCGGCGAGCAGCTCGGTGCGAGCCAGACGAGGGCCGACGGCGTTCTCGGAAAGCCCGGCCAGGGCCCCGGCGGTGCGGATGCTGCCGCCCTGGTCGACGACGACCGCTGCCATTGCCTCGTCGATCGCTCTCGTGACGAAGGACTGGGCCACCCGTAACAAGGGCAGTGCCTCGACCGGGCTGTTCGGCTCGACGGCGGTCAGGGCCGTTCGAGCCGCATCGACCGCCGCCTCGATGGGGCCGGTGTGGGGCTGGTCGACGTCGCTGCCTGACATTCCCCCACGCTAACGCACTAACTGCGGCACCGCAAGGCATGCGTAGGATTGCGTGTACGAAAGTGGCCACTCGACTGGGTGCCTCCCACCAGTGGCCACAATGGGAAGTCGTCCACC
>JAKDLG010000313.1 GCA_030452985.1 Humibacillus sp. | reverse complement strand
GATCTCGGGCGCGAGCTCCTCGAAGTCGACGCGGGTCGCATCGCTGGGCTCACCGCGAGACTTCAGCTGAAGCATGCGGTTTTCGGGGCGCCGCTTCCAGAACCAGGTGACCACGCCGACAGCCTAGTGCGCGACGCTTCGGCTGCGCGGAGGATCCGGGAGCTTCGGCTAACCTGGACGAGTCCCCGGCGACGGATCGGGGCCGCCGCGCCTGTGGCTGAGTGAAGGGCGTGGACCCCTCACCTCGACGGCACCTCACCGTCAGACAGGCTTATATCGTGACGACTTTCGCCGATCTCGGCGTCGACCAGGACATCGTGGATGTCCTGGCAGCCAAGGGCATCATCGATGCCTTCCCCATCCAAGAACAGACGATTCCTCTCGGCCTTCCCGGGCAGGACATCATCGGCCAGGCCAAGACCGGTACCGGCAAGACCTTCGGCTTCGGCATCCCCGTCGTCCAGCGCCTGGGTCCGAACCCGGAACCCGGCGTGAAGGCGCTCATCGTCGTTCCGACGCGGGAGCTGTGTGTGCAGGTCTTCGAAGACATCGACATGCTGACCTCCAATCGGGCGACCAGCGTGGTGGCGATCTACGGCGGTAAGGCCTACGAGGGTCAGATCGACCAGTTGAAAGCCGGCGCACAGATCGTCGTGGGCACCCCCGGGCGGCTGATCGATCTCAACAATCAGCGACTGCTCGACCTTTCGCACGCGAAGGAGGTCGTGCTCGACGAAGCCGACAAGATGCTCGACCTCGGATTCCTCCCCGACATCGAGAAGATCTTCCAGAAGGTTCCCGCGGTGCGCCACACCCAGCTCTTCTCGGCCACGATGCCCGGCCCGATCGTGGCGCTGGCGCGCCGCTTCATGACCAGCCCGATCCACATCCGAGCCACCGATCCCGACGAGGGGCTCACTCAAGCCAACATCAAGCATCTCGTCTATCGTGCGCACTCGCTCGACAAGGACGAGATCATCGCCCGTATCCTCCAGGCCGATGGACGCGGCAAGACCGTCGTCTTCACGCGTACCAAGCGTGCCGCCCCCCCCGGGCGGGGGGCCCCCCGGGGGGGGGGGCCGGGGGGGGGGGGGGCCGGCTCGTTTGGGCGGGCCCCCCCACGCCACGGGTGGTCGGTCAGGAACAGGCGGCCGGGGTGGGCGGGTTGCCATCGCCCGGCTTGTAGCCGGCCGGCCCCAGGTTGTCGTCGACGATCTTCTGCCACGAGCCATCGGAGATCATCGACTTGATCGCGTCGGTGACCTGGTTGCACAAGGCGGTGTCGCCCTTCTTGATCCCGATGCCGTAGTTCTCGGTCGAGAACGGCTTGCCGACGACCTTGAGCTTGCCCTTGTACTGATCCTGTGCCGCGTAACCGGCGAGGATGGTGTCATCGGTGGTCACCGCGTCGATGGCCCCGGACGACAGGGCCGCTACGCACTCGGAGTAGGTGCCGAAGTTCTGCAGGTTGATTCCAGGCACCTCCTTGGTGACATTCTGCGCCGAGGTCGAACCGGTGACCGAGCAGAGCTTCTTGCCCTTGAGCGAGTCGGGCCCGGTGATCGAGGTGTCGTCGGCCCGCACGAGCAGGTCCTGACCGGCGATGAAGTAGGGGCCGGCGAAGCTGACCTTCTCCTTGCGCGAGTCGGTGATCGAGTAGGTGGCGACGATCATGTTGACCTGCCCGGTCGAGATCAGCGTCTCGCGCTGGGCGCTGGGCGCCTGCACCCAGGTGATGTTGGCCTCGTCGGTGCCGAGCTTCTTGGCGACGTACTTGGCCACGTCGACGTCCATACCGGTGAAGTCGCTGCCCTTCTTCAGGCCGAGTCCGGGCTGGTCGAACTTGATGCCGATCTTGAGGCCCTTGCTGTCGCCGCCGCCGGAGCCGGAGCCGGAGCTGCCTCCGCTGTCGGACCCGCAGGCGGCGAGGGTCAGGGCGAGGGCCGCTCCTGCTGCGACCGCTCCGATGCGTCGTGTCTTCACTGTTTTTCCTCCAGAGATGTTGCGGTGTGGTGCCGTTGTGAGTTGCGGGACGTGCGTGATCAGACGACGGCACCCAGGCTGGGCGCCGCGGGATTAGTGGGTGAGGATCTTGCCGAGGAAGTCTTTGGCGCGGTTGCTCTTCGGGTGGGTGAAGAACTCCTCGGGGGTCGCGACCTCGACGATCTGGCCATCGGCCATGAAGACGACCCGGTCTGCCGCCTTGCGCGCGAAGCCCATCTCGTGGGTGACCACGATCATGGTCATGCCCTCCTTGGCGAGGGCGACCATGACGTCGAGCACCTCGCCGACCATCTCGGGGTCGAGGGCGGACGTCGGCTCGTCGAACAGCATCACCTTCGGGCCCATGGCCAGCGAGCGGGCGATGGCGACGCGCTGCTGCTGACCGCCCGAGAGCTGAGCGGGGTACTTGTCGGCCTGGGCCTCGATGCCGACCCGCTTGAGCAGGGTCTCGGCCTCCTTCTTCGCATCGCTCTTGCTCTTCTTGCGTACCTTGATCGGCCCAAGCGTGACGTTCTCACGAATCGTCTTGTGCGCGAACAGGTTGAACGACTGGAACACCATGCCGACATCGGCCCGCAGCTGCGCCAGGCCTTTGCCCTCGTCGGGCAGGATCTTGCCGTCGATGGTGATGGTGCCCGCCTCGATCGTCTCCAGCCGGTTGATGGCGCGGCACAGGGTTGACTTTCCAGAGCCTGACGGTCCGAGCACGACGACGACCTCACCCCTGCCGACGGTGAGGTTGATGTCCTGCAGCACATGCAGGTCGCCGAAGTGCTTGTTGACGTCCTTGACGACGACCATGGCCTCACGGTCATCGCCCGCGGATCGATCGGCGTCGGCGTCTGGCGTAGGGGGCTGCGTTGCGTCCATTCGGGCAACCTACTAGGTCGAACGGTCCTCAGACGGGATTGCGCGCACAGCGAAGCCGAATCGTGAGCGAGCTGTCACCCAGCACTTCAACACGACGGGCGGATGCTGCTCAGCCGTTGCTCGCGCCCGCTGCCGCCTTCAGTGCGGCCTGGGTGGTGTTGGTGATGCTCCGGGCTGCCGCGTCAGCCGCGCTGCTGGCCGTGTCATCGCAAGGGGGCAGAGCAGCCGGGTCGAGTTCGTCGGTGGGCAGCGCTGCCGTGTCGGATGCTGTCAACGGGCACTCCGGAGGCGGCGTGGTCGTCGTGGTGGGTGGGACCGTGGTCGTGGTG
>JAKDLG010000111.1 GCA_030452985.1 Humibacillus sp. | reverse complement strand
ACGTGGTCCCATGCTCGTGGCAACGAGGTGGTCCCATCACGCTGGCAAGCGACATATGGCGTGTTGTCAGCAGGGATATCGCCGCGCGACCGAGTGCGTTTGGTCCGGTGGCGAAAGTGCCCTCGCGACGGACGGTGGTCGTGGCCATGAGACCCATTCGCGCTGCCTCCGTGCTCGCGCTGGCCCGGTTCCGCGCTCATGTTCGATGAGCGGTAGACGCCTATTGCCTGTGTGACGGGGCTCGATCATGTCTCCGGAGGAGCGTCCTTCCGCCCAGTTTGACGCGCGTCTAGCGCGGCGGAACTTTCGATAGCCGACCAAATCCGCCCCCGTGCTGGCACCGGGGGCAGAGTGCTGCGAGGGGCGAGGGCTCCATGCGAGGCCACTTCTGACCCTGCGGAGAGTGTGCTGGGCAGCTCGGCAGGCTCCCCGGCTCGGTGACGCGCACTCTCGACGTTCAAGGCCCTGTTGCCCAAGACTGTCGGTCCTCCGCGATATGTAAGTAGTATGCAACTCAAAGGGGGTCTGCCCATGACCAGCAACGCGATCGCCTCCGGCGAGCGTTTCACTCTTGCCCGCCCAACCATCGAGGTGGCTGCGGCCGAGCTCCGCTTGATGAGTAACCTCGTCGCCGAGGAAGAAGAGCTCGCCCTGTCCCTTCGCGATGCACTGCGCCGAACGGGTCGGGCCTTCAAGGGCATGAGCCCTGCGGCCCGGCAGGAGGTCGCGGTCTCCATGTCTCCCGCTGGTGGACAGGCGGTGCAAGGCACGTCAGTGCAAGGGTGGACATTCCATGATGAGGCAACGCAGATGCAGGTCACTTGGCTTCCCGACGTGCTGCTTGTCCAGACCAGCGCCTACACGCACTTCAGTGCGACGTTGAAGCCCATTCTTGAGGCCGCATTGACTTGGCTGGGCGAAAACGCGCGAGTGCCGCTTCGTACGCGCGCCGGCCTGCGCTACGTCAATCGCATCGTCGATGAATCGGCCAACACTCCGCGTGCGTGGCAGGGGCGCGTCAATGACTGGTTACTCGGCCCGGTGATTGCCGGACCGTGGGCTGAGCACGTTGAGCAGGCACATCAGCAGCTCGATCTGCTAACACCGGACTCCACGAACGTCACGGTACGTCATGGACCGTTCCGCGACGCCGCTGCCCGCAACAGCTTTAGCTACCTCCTCGATTTTGATGTGTTCGACACCAGCACTGAGCCGTTCAGCGCGACGGGAGAACTTGAATTGCTTACCCGTCTCAATCACACCGCCGCAACGATCTTTCGTGGCACGCTTACTCCTGAGTTCCTTGAGCAACTAGGGCTCTCGGTGGAAATCAAGCAGAGGGGAGAGTCGTGACCGCTACACTTCTTGCCGCGTCAACCGTCTCGACGGCCGGCGAAACCACGGAGCCACTGCCTTGGGCTGCACCAGTCCTCAGGGACGCTTCGACGTACCTCGAACTGGGCACCGTGGCCAACTCCGCGTTGCGTGATGTTCTTGCTCACTTTGCCTCCGGCAGTGAGCCATCGCTCCGCCTCTCCGAAACCACTCCTGGCACGGTGGTTCTTCGGTGCGCCCTAGATCGTTCCGTGGACCAACGTATTCGCGTCTTCATGAGCGGCAGCGCAACTGACCTGCGTCCACACCTAGAGGTGCGGCGTTGGCTTGCGTCGACGAACGGAGAGCTGCTTGAGACCCACGGGGCAGGCGCATTGTGCGGCACTCGGCAGGACGCGGTCGATCAGCGCTCGGACGCCGCTACGGACAGTGTGGTGCCTACCCGAGCGAGCGATGTCGTCGAGGTCATTGAGTGGCTGGCCGAGCAGCTCGGCGTTCCCGATGGGGACATCATCCGAGCAGCGAGGATCAAGCGCAGAAACTGGCACAATTGGAAGAACGGCCGTCGTCCTCGCTTGGAGACCCAGGGACAACTCTGGGCCCTCCTCAACAGCATCCAGGCGCTCAGTGACATGTTCGATGGCGATCCAGCGGCTTGGTTTAAGGTGGGCGGCACCAGACGACGCGACCTTCTCGCATCAGGCCAGCACCGTAAAATTGTCCAAGAAGCACTGAAGGAAGCCGCGATTCACGGTGAGCTCACCAACGGGACTAGGAACCGTCGCAGGCACCAGTCTGCCGCGGGATATTTCGAATAGGCGCCCCTCTTGACGAGTCCACGTCCCGACCTAGCTCTGCTAAGTGATTTAGTGCCAACTTGGGCGGCCGGGCAGGTCGCGGCGCTCGATGAGTGGCGCCAAGGCGATCTACTGCCTTGCCCTCCGCTATTCTGGTCAACAGCGTCGAATTCAGCGGATCCTGTCACAGGGCAGGGCGCTTCAGTCGACGGCTTGGTGCCTTGGCCCACCCAGGCGCCAAAGTACGCAGTCGTTACGACTCAGACGTGCGACGTCTGCGCGAAGGGCCCGGGGGCGCGGCAGCCATTTGTCCAAGTCAGCCCAGTTGTCCCGGTCGCGGACGCGACGAAGGAGCAGTGGCGCGAACTCGTGACTGGGCAGATCGTCGATCGGTACGGGCTGACATCGAAGAAACTGCGGTCCAAGTGGGCCGTCGACCTCCGCGTGAGCGTTCCCATGAGCAAGGCAGTTCTTCTAGGTGCGACGCCTATTCGCGGGTTCGCGACACCCCAAGAGGCGGTGGACTTTGGTGCTCACCTTGCGCAGCGAGCTGGGCGCCCGGCATTGCACGACTTCTTCTTGGATGTCGTCCGGGTTGATATCGAGACCGCCATCAAGGCAGCGGCAAAGAATGGCACGGGATGGTGGTCGAAGGTTGAAGAAGTGCGCCTAGATATTCGAGGCGATGATCTAGCGCCAAAGTCTTTTGCACTGGTGGTTGTATCATCATCGATTCTCTCCCCGGAAGAGCATGATCGGTGGATACAGCTCGGGGCGACGTTCAAGAGGCGAGCCAAACTCCTAGGCATAAAGGTCTATACCACCATCGTTCTTCAGATCGATGAAATGACGGCGCGCGTGTATCGCGACACGGTCGGCCTCAGCGTGGCGAGTCTTCGCCAGTGAATGTGCGCGACACACCCGCATGTTGCTGATCCCGTAACGTTCGACCGCGCTTAGCCGGGTTCTGCTTCGTCGAGTTCCCATCCAGTGCCGAAGCGCAGCACTCGGGGGTCCTCCCGCGGCCACACAACAAAGTACTCTCCAGTCTCGATGCGGACCTGCGGCTCGTCACCCCCCTCAACGTCTTCGAATACACCCAAGGCGATGGAGGTGTCCGCGACAGGGAAGAGGCCATCCTTTTCCTCGGGCTTTCGGCAGGAGAGGAGCGCGCTGCGTCGGTCAAAGAGGATTGCTTCTCCGTCGAGCGCGCCGGTCTCGAGATGTGTCACAGATGCCAAGGCCTCCGAAAACTCAGCGGAATACCACTCATGGATATCGTCCATGCCGCCGTATGGAGTCACCAGCACGAAGTGCTCGGCGTTGCTCCCGAGGGCCTTGATTTGTTGGCGGATCGACCCAGCTGTTGGTTCTAAGACGTCGTCCTGCAGTGATCGGAGTCCATCCACGATCTTTCTGTCTTCTCCTTCAACGAAGCCCTGCCCGATGATCCGACCAAGCTCCTTTGGATCGGCGTACGTCTGGTTAAAGACTTTGTCGACGAGATAGTGCCTTGGCACTCTGAAGTTCATCCCGAGGATGGGACGCGCGGTATCCGCGCTGACAGGGACGTCCCCCACAACGGGAATCTGAGCAGCGAGCTGAGGCTGCCCAGCCAACGTCTCGCGAAGGGCGATTCGTAGTGCGTCGACTCGCTCGGCGGACAACGGTTCTTGGGCCAGGTGCCTATCCTCTGCAGCATCCCACTTGGCGATCGCATCCGTGAGCTTCTGTTTGAGGTTCTTCTCCTTTGGACTGAGGTCCGTGTCGCCCTTGTCAAGGAGGCGCAAGAACCGCTGGTATTCCGATGCGGTCTCTTGGTCGTCGGCCGGAGGCAAGGCGCCGCGAGACGAGGCGAGCGCCGCCAACTGCGCACGATCGACATAGCTGGAAAGCTGGAGCGCCTGCGCACGGCTCGATGCCGTCGTCTCGATCTCCCACCAGTCCCATCGACTGAAAGGCGCGGCTCCCCGTTCTGCCAAGCTACGGGCATTGAGGATCTCGGCCCAAGTGCCGCGTGGTGTCACCAACGCCCGGAGGTCGGAGTCAGCCGCATCGCGCTCGTCCTTCTGGCCCGCAAGATAGTCAAGCCATGCAGAAAGAACTAGTTGGCCGCCTCGAACGTGAGTCCGACCCGATCCTCCTCGGTCAAACTCAAATAGGCCGTTCAGCTCGAGCGCGGCCAGTTTGGCCGCGTTAGGCTTCTTGGCGTCGAGGGCCAACTTGACCAGTTCCACCATTGCCCATGTCCCCCGTGCCTGAAGGTCCTCGCGATCGTCCGCGGCGGCGTAGGAGTAGGCGGCCAGATTCTGGACACAGGTTGCGATCCGTGACGGCAGGGAGTCGTACTCGTGGCCGCCGTACCGAAGCACGTCAGACCATAGTCGCGTGAAGCTCCGAAGGCATTCGTCAACGTACTCACTTGAGCCGGTTCGGGGGGCCTCGAGTGCCCGCGTCATCGCCGCGCTGACAAACATGCCGGCAACACGGGGTGATAGCAGGGCGTCCTGTTCTACTTCACCGATGCTACGAAACAACCAGTCTCGGCGAGTAAATGACGCGCGTCGAGACGAGTCTAGGTTCTCAGGCTCGACCATCCAGACTCCTCGTACGACGTGACCGAGAAGTTCCAAGGCGCGTTCCGCGGTGGCGAGGGCACCGGATCTTAAACTTGTGCCGATTGCGTCCTTCAGGATGGCGATCTCGCGGTCGGTCTCTTCATCGGGTGTCACAGAGCCCGTTGGCTCGAACTCGATGCTGGATTGCAGTAGCAAAACAATCCGGCCGCTCGTCGCCTCATCGAGTGCTTTGGACGTGACGACACGAAACGCCGTCTCTCCTAGTCGGGTACGGTCACCTGGCTCCACGTCAATAGATACCCGAGGCAACTCGTATACGTCACTGGTATCAGTGTCTTCCAAATCGCCCTTGATGACGCGCAAACCCAGAGTGGCTATCGCCCGGCGGACGTCCTTGGGCCTAACCGCCTTAATGAGGCGCCCAGCCTCGGGAACGGGCACTCTCAGAGTGACTGACGAGGCCTTCGGAATGCCTGTTGACCAATCCGCTGCCGGGAAACCTTCCAGTTGCGTCTTGGCGTCGGCGTACTTGCGCGACACATCGCTGAGGCGGGCGGACAGCGTCTCGACCAACGACAAGCGCACAACCTCGTCGAGACGCGAGGGGTTACCGAAGAGCTGCATGAGCCTGATCGTTGACATCACCAGCATGACGACGGTCGGCGTGAACCAGAGAAGGGCAATGCCGAGGACCCCCAAGTCGCTGGGCAGCCAAATCGTCTCTACGGCGATAACTGCGTTGGCGCCCAGGCCCACTCCCACGAACCAGCCTGCCCAGATGTACTCGAGCACCCGCCCGCGTGAAGCGCCGATGGCCAGCGGCGCCTCAGCGAAGAGCTGCGCCGCGATGGCGAGACCCGCGAACCCCACCGAGAGGAAGGTCGTCTGCACCTGCCAGAGGATTCCGTCGCCCCCGGCTGTGGCGGGCAAATGTCGTGCGAGCCAACACGGATCACCCTTGTAGTGCGCAACTGCGAGAAGCATTACGCTAGTGATGAGCGTGCATACAAGAAGGAGCATGTGGCGCAGTCTCACGTTTCGGGGTCACTCCCATAAATTGCATCGAACTGCTCTGGGACCTGGGCCGCGAAAGTTGATGCCCCGAGGCTGCAGGCCCCCTCAAATGTCGAATCCGGGCTCCTGTCGTCGGGGGAGCCCGGGGCTGGCCCGGCGGGATGAGCTTATACACACCGCAACTCTAGACACATTCAGGGTTGACAACGTGACGGGGCGCAGCCCATCACGGGGAACGAGCATCCGCGTTTCCAAGCCGATTTCGAGGACCGTGGACTAACGCGGACTAGCGACAGAAGTCCTTCCGCCGGGAGGCGGGCGTGTCCAAGGCCCTGCAAAGTCTGTCTCGTGAATCGCGACAGTGTCAAACAGCCATTTCGTCATGACGTGAGGGGCAGGGGCACCAGGCCGGCACTTGCTCGCAACCGCGAAGGCACCTGCGGCGCGACTGAGCTGTCTCGGTACCCTCCAGCCATGGAAACGAAGAGAATGCCTTGGGTCGCAGGGGTAATTGGAGCTGTTCTCATCGCCGTAGGGTTCTACGCCCAGGCGAGAACCAACAAGCACAACGCTGTTGGTGCGTTCTTGGGCAGGGAAGCCGAAGGGTCTGCAGTGCCGTGGGTGCTAGGCGTCCTTGGAGCCATCATGGTCCTCGCAGCCGTCGCGATGGTCGTCCAGGTCAACCGGCCGGCAGTCAATTCAAGGATCCCCATGGGTTGGCACGACGACCCACACGATCCAAGTCGGCTGCGTTACCACAACGGTAGCGACTGGACCGAGCGCACTGCGGACAAGAAGTAGCCAACGTCTGTATCTGATTCTCCGCCATCCGGGCAATTACAGGGCCGTTCGGCGCGGCACGAGTACAGGGCCCCACGAACGAGTGCGACCGCTTCGCTATCAGGCGATGCTCATGGTGCGGCCCACCGTCGCGAGGCGGGCGTGTCCCGCGCTGTGTCACACCGCCGCGAGCCGACCATGCGAGCTACGGCCCTGTTGCACTATCCGATTCGGGCTCGGCCGAACGGGAACATTGACCAGCCTGCAGCAAAACGATGCATGCCCAGACCGGGTGCACGCGTCTGAGGCGGTTGACAGCACTACCAGCGGTCGCTCCTTAAGAGGCTTCCTCACCAGATCGCCCGACTGCGGACTCTGCCCCGACTTCCGCGACATCCCAGACGATGCAACGCTGGCCAGGCCTTTCGACCGCGCCTTGCCTGATCATGTCCTGGTGATACCGACGGGCGCTCACTTCGTCGGCGTAGACCTGGATCACATGCCCATCCACGGTCCACGTCCCGTGTAGAAATCCCGGTAGTTCGAGTTTTCCCTGGGCCATCACCGGGAGCAGTGGCCGCAGTTCTCCCAGAACCTCAGGATCAAACTCCCAAACACCGATCACAGCCCACACGACGAACCCCTTCACAGTCTCAAATGTCACCCAGGCGCGCGCGTCCGCCTAGCCTTCATGACCATCAAGGTAGCCGGGCCTGAACGCGGTCAACGGTAGAAGATCTTACCTTCCCGACGGGCCGGACTCAGCGACCTGCCGGCCCGGGATGACCCTCCCGGATAGCCGAATCGATCGAACGGGCAATGCGCTTAGGCTCACGCACGGGACGCCGGAGCGACGTATTCGGCGCTGTCGAACCCCAACACCTACGCACTGCGCTTCGGCGGGCTCGCTTGAGTGCCGAGTAGGTTCGATCAGTGGCTCGGCGAGACCTTCGACGACTCGTTCTCCGCCCATCGGGCCGTCCTTGGCTCCTCACGCCGTCTTCCGGAGATGCGTCACATCGCCGCCTGCCGGGCGCCAGCCTGGCGACCTGCGTGTTCCACGGCGACCGTCAGTCGCCGACACTCGCCGCTACCAGGGCATCGAGAAGGTCACGCAGACGCGCGAGGAACATGTTGACCTGCTGTTCCATAAGACCAGCGCGCTCCCGCGTGATGGATTCGAAGTCTCCATGTGCGGCCGCGTTGCGTAGACCCGCCATCTGCTCAAGGTCCTTAACATCCTGCTTCGCAAGCAGCATCCCAGTGCGCAGGGCCCGGCTGTAGGCGGCGATCCCAGGTGTACCCACGATTGGGAGCTCCAGTTCTTCGATCGCACCTCGCAGCGCGGTTTCCAAGGCCGCCCCGGCAAGCACGATTGGCGCTGCAGCATGGACGTCTCGATCTACAATCAGTAAACGAACCTGCCCCATGAGTTCGGTGCTCGCCACGGCACGAACGCCTTCGCCCAACTCTGCCGGAAGGCGGCTGACACCGGCCTCCACTTGAGCGGCCCACAGGCGCATGATGTCGCCAATGGCGTGGACGCCAGACTCTAGTGAAGAACGATCCCCATTGGAGTCGTACGCGATTGTGGCCCGCCGTAGCCACTCTGAATCGCTGCCCGCGTTCTGCCTCAAAAACTCGAGACCCGAGGCAGCGCGAGCCATCACGAGTCCCTTCTTGGACAGATCTGTAACGGTCCAGTAGCCGCCGTACGCGCCATCTGAATCGTGGAAGCGCATGTCAGATTGCAGTTCGTCGGCCTGGTGTCGTGCCCATGCCACCACCTGTTCGCGCGAGGTCATGGGGCACACAATATGGATAGCTGCTGACAGCGTGACCCTCGCCTGGCCCAAGTGATAGATGTCGCAGGGAGCGTCTTTCCGCCGCCAGTCGACCTGACTCGGTGGCAGGTCGACTCGATCACCAGCTGCGCCGAATATGACGCAGGCGGAGTACTGACGGCCGCTACCAGGTCGTGACCGCTTTGCACTGCGCGCCGCGATCTGGGGTCAACGGCCAAGGCATGCGTCGCCGCCGCCCCCACGTATTCAGCTATACGGGCTCGGACAGCAGGGGCTGGGCGGGGATGTTTCCATCGCACACTTTGTATGTGAGGACCCGATGCGTGACCGGATGACTGCTGAGCCAGGTCACCGTCATCCGAAGAATCTGTGCCACGACCTCACTGTCGGCGGTCTCGGGCGCCTCGGTGTAGATGCAAATCCGTACGAGCACTTTTGAACCGTCGAACCAATGGTCAAACCGGGTTAGCACGCGTTCACCTGACTGGATCCGGTGCGATCGAAGTCGTGCCCGAAGCCTTTGAAGGGCCGGCTGGACCCGGTCGGCGTAGACCTCGGACAGAAGTTCGTCGACTGCCTTGTCGGACACTTTGGTCGCGAGGTAAAGGCCGAAACCGATGATCAGGGTCTCCAAGCCGACCGTAGCGAGGGGCCCTGTACTTGGCGGGAAGGGAGGAAGGTCGGGATACGCCAGTTCGACTGTACTGGTCGACTCGTTCACGATCCCCAAGTCCTCCAGCGCGCCAATCACGTCGCGTTGGAACGGCAGGCCAACCTCCTTCTGCATGGAGATACGGCCACCCAGTATCGAAACCGACAGGCTCCCTCCACCGCCGGCGTCAAGGCGCTTACTCACGGAAGTCACTCTAGAGGGGACTGAGGCCGGGTTGCGGCCGAATCCGGCTCGGGCGCCTCAGTCCAGCGTTTCGCCTAGGACCTGCGGCTCTACTCGCACGCACGTCCTTCCGCCGTATCATTCAGTGGTCACTTCCACAGGTAGAGGTCTTCACCGCCGTAGGAGCCGGTGAGCAGAATGATCGAGTACGGGCCGTTCGGAGCCTCGAACGTGAGCGTCGACGTGTACGTGGCGCCGGGCCTAATCTTGTGTCCGTACTCGAGGTTGTTGTCCGGCTGGTACTCGAGCGCGGACCCGTCACCAGCGTCCAGTCGGGTGCCATCCGCGAACTCGATAACGAACAGGCTGGGATCCACCTCGATCGCGGACTTTCCCGCGTTCTTGAAGACGACCTTCGTTGTGACGAACCGGTCACCGGTCTTCGGCTTCTCGCACAGGCTGCTGTACTGGCACTTTGCTTTCGTGGGCTTGTCGACGGTGACGGTGAACTCGCCGTCGTCTTGGGTGAAGTAGCCCTCGTCGCCGAACGCCCCCTCGGTGAGGGTCGCCTCGCTCGCTTCGGTGGTCTCGTCGACGACGTCGGGTGTCGCGCTCGCGTCGGGGCTGGGGAAGTTCTCTTCATCAGTTGGGGAGGGCGCCGGTGTGGCCGACGTGACTGAGCTCGAGGGCTGCGCGGGGACCGGTGCCTTTTCGATTTGCCCACCGCACCCTGTGAGGGTGAGGGCGAGAGCAGTTGCGGCGAGAGTTGCGGCGACGCGGGTCGAACGGTTCATGCGTGGTTTCTCCGGTTCTGCACGGTGTGGATGAATGGGCGCTTGCGCCCTGTTTGGTACATTCTGGCCTTCAGGGGTGGTGCTGTCTCAGGAATGGGTCAGCTGATGTCGTAGGTGGCGCGGAACTCTTCGGACCCAACAAGCACGGGGCTCCTTAACGCCTCGAAAGGCACGTCGTCGGATCTGTTCCATCGGGCTCGGCTCGCTGTTCGTCCCGAGGGGTGGCCCCGCACTGGTTTTGGGGGATCCCGTCATGGACACCGCTGAGTTCGTTCGCTACGTACAACCAGGGCGCGTGGTGCTGCACCCGCTATATCGGCGCCCAGCGCCATTCGGGATGAGCGTCACTTCGCCGCCAGTCACCGGGCTTGCCTTCATGGAACGAACGCGGCTTCGAAGGGTGTGAGGCTGCTTGCATGATCCTCCCGGAAGTCCGTGATCCGCGCTTGATCAGGATCCGCCGCGGCGGGCTGCTGAGCGACGCGGACCAGCAGTTTCTGGCACGGTGGGCTGCTCAGTGTGCCGAGCACGTGCTGCTGCTGTTCGAGGCGGAAGGACCGTCGGATACCCGCCCTCGTGACGCGGTCGATGCAGCGCGCGCGTAGGCCCGTGGCGAGATGACGATGATGGCGGCTCAAGCCCGTGGCGGCACGCGATGGACAGCGCCCGATCTCTCTGCGGGGAGCTGGCCGGTTCGCCGCCTACGCCGCCGGACAGGCAGCCTGCGTGGGCCACGTGCCCGGGCACGATCTTGGCTCGGCCGCCTACGCGATCAAGGCCGCTCAGGCAGCGAATCCGAGCAACAGCAACGCCGGGTGGCTCGAGCGCGACTGCCAGCGCGACCAACTCCACGAACAGATTCGGGCACTCGTGCTCGAGGATCAAGTCCGACGAAACGCGATCTGCTGGTTTGCTTTCGATGATTGACGACGGCGCACGCTTGCCCATCCGCTCGTCGAAGGCGTGAACGCGAGCCGCGTCTAACAGCCGCGAATGGCGCAAAGGCCCGGGCTGGACTTCGCTGCGAGAACATCCGCTACTGCCGCGATCCGCTCGACCCCGGCCCGGCCTCCTGCGACTCAATTTCGAGACCTTATGTCCTCGAGCCGGACCGACTCTCACGAGGCAATGCGCTGGAGGCCCAATCCCAAGGCCATCGACAAGAATATGGGCCGGTAGTCTGTGTTATGCAGAGGTGCATGGAGGGGGCGGAGTGAGTGACGTTGAGCGGGCCCAGTTGGGTTGGGAGCTTCGGCGCATGCGTGAGGACTGCGGTCTGACGGGTGTGCAGGTGGCGGCTGCCATCGGATGGACGCAGTCGAAGTTCTCACGCGTGGAGACGGGCAGATTTGCAGCATCGCTGTCAGAACTCGCAAAGCTCCTGGACTTCTACGGCGTTGGCGAGGATGTTCGGGCTGAACTCCTCTCCCGCTCCGCCCGCCGCGATGGCATCGAAGGAGCTTGGATCGTTCGAGCAGGAGGGCCTCGTGCGCGCCACACGTCGCTGGTAGCCGTCGAGTCCAGAGCAGAGCAGCTGAGCCAATTTCAGGCTGCCGTGGTGCCGGGACTCCTGCAAACACCTGCCTACGCGCGGGCGGTGGCTGCCTCCGCCGGGTTTGCTGATGTGGATGAAATCGTTCGTCGACGTTCCTCACGTCAGGCGCACTACTTCGAGAACGGCCCCCGGTACGAAGTGGTGATTACCGAGTCAGTCCTGGCGAGCTCAGCGGCATCAGCCTCAGTGATGGACGAGCAACTGTCGCGTCTCGTGGCGCTTCCCGCCGGCGTGACTCTTCGCATCCTGCCGCTGGAGCATGCGCTCCCGGTGACGCCCTTGGTCTCGTTTCTGATGTTTGACTTCGGTGTGAACAAGCCCAGCGTCGTGTTGATTGAGTCCCAGACCGCAGACCTGTACGTCTCGAGCGAGCCCGATGTTGAGGCCTACTCGGGCCTGTTCGACAGGCTGAGCGAAGCGGCCCAAGGCGTGGAAGAGTCTGCCGAGACCATCAAGTCGCACCGTCGCACCCTGCGGCGGGTACTGAGAAAGGGTTGATGTGATGACAGTTGAGTGGGACAAGGCAAACTGGCGCAAGAGCACCGGGAGCGACTCTGGCGGATGCGTCGAGGTGGCCCGGGTAGGTGAGGTCATCGGCGTGCGGGACACGAAGGCTGCCGGCCGCGGTCCGGTCCTAGAGTTCACGCGCAAGGAGTGGTCCGCGTTCCTCGTCGGAGTCGACAAGCACGAGTTCACGTTGGACGCGCTGAACGAATGACGCGCGCCGAGTCGAGTCAGGAGCGAGCGGAGATGCGGGCGACCGGTCTGCGCCCGCTCCTGGCTGCGACCGGGACTTCCATGATCGGCCAGGGTGTCGCGTTGGCCGCCATGCCACTCTTGGCAGCTTCAATCACTCGTGATCCCCTGCAGGTCTCGTTGGTGACAGTCGCAAGCTATTCGGCGTCGCTGATCATGGGGCTTCCAGCTGGCGCACTCGTCGACCGTTGGCCGCTGCGGGGCAGCATGATCGGTGCAGATCTTGCGCGTTGCCTTCTCCTCGTTACCCTCGCGCTGGCGATCCTCGGGTCCTTGACATCGCTGCCCATGATCACGTTGGCGGCCTTCGGACTGGCAGTGGGCGCCTGCTTCTTTGACCCCGCTGCTCAGGCCATGATCCCGGCCCTGGTGACGAGGGATGCGCGCATGCTGGCGCGAGCCAATGGCGCGGTATGGACCCTTGACACGATCGGTCGGGCGTTACTGGGGCCTCCCTTGGGGGCGCTGCTCTTCTCGGTGGCCGCCTTCGCACCCTTCGCTCTGAACGCCGTCACTTTCCTAGCATCAGCGATTTTGCTGCTGAAGACTCCGCGGGCTCAAGCAGTAGCCCGTGAGCGGCCTGCTCTCTGGGCTGAGGTCAAGCAGGGTGTGTCGTTCGTGGTGCACAACGCTCGGTTGCGTTGGCTCGCAACGGGGATGGGCGTCTACAACTTCGGCTACAACGTCGCATTCTCGACCCTCGTACTCTTCGCCCAGGACAGGTTGCACGTCAGTGACGCCGGGTACGGACTCCTTCTCGCCACACTGGCCCTTGGCGGAGTCCTGGGCGGCTGGGCTTCTCGACACCTGCCTCCAGAGGTGGCTCCCCGAGTCATGTATGGCGTCGCCATGCTGCTTCAAGCCGCGGGGTGGGCCCTCGTCGTCTCCGGGCAGCTCCTGGTGGCGGGGGCGGGTCTCGCGGTGGTCGGTGCCGCGTCAACGGCTCTCAGCGCGCTCGGGGGCACCGCACGCCAACTAGCAACACCAGAAGGGATGATCGGTCGCGCTACCGCGGCAACACGCACGGTGGGGATCGGAGCAGCGGCGGTCGGTGGCCTCGTGGGTGGCGTGGTCGGCCTCGGGGGCATCTGGGTGCCCCTCGTCGCGGCCGCTGCTGCGATGGTGCTCGCAGCGCTGGCTTTCCTTGTTGGCGAACGTCGCTCACGTTGAGCGTTTGAGAACGTTGCTACCCCTTGCCACGCTGTATGCACTACTGCATACTCAAGCCTATGCAGTAGTGCATAGGCGCTGCGGCTCGACGGAGAGGCACGAGGATGACGTTCTACGCGGTTGACAGCAAGCGGCAGTCGATGCGGTCCACGGGGATCGTGAACGAGGTGAAGGACTGGGTCGTCGGCGCGGATGGGAAGCGTCGTCCGGGTGAGGCTCAGTCGCGGGATGAGGACACGGGGATGCCGCTGTGGGAGGTGGAGGTGCTGTACCGGCAGGTTTCGTTCGGTCGGGAGTCGAACACGACGGGCGTGGTTCGGGTGGGTTCGCCGGTGCGCCCGGTGATGGGGGAGTTCGCCCCGGTGCGGTTCGACGCGCTGACGGCGGAGGTTCGGGTGACCAAGGCCGGTGGCTTGGCGGAGTCGTGGCAGGCCGAGGCCCTGTCAGAAGAGGCGGGCGCCGTGACCACGGCAGTCCAGTCGGGGTCGGGCGGGTCTGTGGCGTCGGGGTCTGGTGCGGCGGGGTCGAAGGCGGCGACGTCGTGAACGAGGACCGCACCTCCGATGAGGCAGGCATGTGGTGTGATCTGCTGCTCGCGAACATTCACGCCGAGTCGGCACACCTGGGCGTGACCCGACGGGCGGAGCTGTACATGCGGGTCGCGAACCTGCCCCTGGACCGGGTGCTCGACGCACTCAAGATCGATGAGGCGGGCTGGGCGGTTCGCGTGTTCGAGTTGCGGCAAGCGGAAGCACGCAACCTCGCTGCCGCTGACGGGGCGCGGTCATGACCGGGCAGGCGTGGACACCCCACGCTGGTTCGTCAGGCAGGTCAGAAGAGTCGTCGTCGGCCGGGAGGTTCGCGGGAGTGCGTGAGGTGTGGTCGGGGATGTGGCTCACGTTCGTCACTCTCGGCGCGCTGGTGTGGGGCGTGACCCGGTGGTCATGGCGGCACCGCGGCTGGTGCCTGATGGTGGCCGCGGTCGTGCTGCTCGTGGACATGGCACCCGACCGACACACGTCGGCGGTGCTCCTGGCCGTGGTGACGTGGTTGCTCCCGGCGTTGGTTTCCGTCGCCTGGGCTCGGTGGCTGCCGGTCAGCTATGAACGGCATGTGCGCGGGCCGTCTCTGCGGCGTGGCTGGCGGCGGTGGGCGCGGCGGGCGTGGCCCGGCCTATCGGTGGCGTGCGGCGTCGCCTGCTACCGCAGCGTGGAGAAAACCTCGCTGTGGAGCGGGAAGAAAACCCTCCGTTCGCGCTGGGAAGGCGCCCGCCTGATGGGTGTCGAGACCGCCGGGTCGCGGCTGCAACTAACGGTGCGCGCCCGGGTCGGGCAGACCGTCGAAGATCTGGAAAGGATCGCCCCCGCCGTACGGGACGCGGCCGCGGCGCACTCGGTCCGCACGGTGCCGATCGCGCCGGGGGTGCTGATGCTGGACCTGGTGATGCGCGACCACCTGGCCGGACCCTTGAACGCCATCCGCCCCGAGGACGTCCTGGTCGACGCGGTCCCCCTCGGGAGGCGCGAGGACGGTGAGACGTGGCTGCTGCAGGTCACCCAGCGGCACACCCTGATCACCGGGTGCGCCGGTGCCGGTAAGGGGTCGGTGTTCTGGGGCATCGCGGCCGGTCTCGCCCCTGCTGTCAGTGCGGGTCTGGTGCGGTTGTACGGGATCGACCTGAAGTACGGCCTCGAAATCGAGACCGGCGCGGCCCTGTTCACGACCCGCGCCACCACCGAAACGGGTGCGGTGACGGTGCTGCACCGGCTCACGGACCTGATGGAGTCCCGCGGGCAGCGCATGTCCGGGATCTCCCGGAACCACACCGCCACCACGGCTGAGCCGCTGATCGTGCTCCTGCTCGACGAGCTGGCCACCTTGACGGCGTACCTGTCTGACCTTGCCCTGCGCAAAGAGTGCGGAGAGCTGCTGTCCGCGATCCTCTCGAAGGGCAGAGCGTTGGGCATCGTGGTCGTGGCCGCGATCCAGGACCCGCGCAAGGAGACCGTCCCGATGCGGGGCCTGTTCACCCAGACCGTCGCCCTGCGGCTCCGCTCGCGTGAGGAGGTGGCCATGGTCCTCCGGTATTTGTCAAGTCAAGTGAGACAGTTGGTGGTTAGACAGTTTCTGCGGTCAG
>JAKDLG010000312.1 GCA_030452985.1 Humibacillus sp. | reverse complement strand
CGACCGGTTGCACGACGTGGGAACCGGTCAGGGGTGCGCATTGGGTGGTGACGACAAGCCGGTCTTTGGTCTGGTTGTAGCCCCGGAAAGTCCACCCGGCGCCGTCGGACGTCACGGAGTTCTCCCACATCCCGAGACTGCGCTTGCTGATGTGGCTGTCAGGGGCAAGGAAGTAGGCGCCCCCACCGAAGGCGCGCATCCCGGCCGGGCAGCGCACGGTCCCGCGAATGGGACCGGGGAAGGGGTTGGTTCGGTCCGAAGCGACCGTGATCGAGCGGGACACGGCGTTGGACAATCGCGAAGTGGGCACACACGCGGCCCGCAGAGTCATGTAGGGGGCACCGCCGGACTGGTCGGCGTATGGGTAGGCAGTGGCGGCAACGGCGGTGAAGTTCGCCAGGTTCGGAGAGGTCCTTGAGTTCCGCAGCGGGGTCAGGCTGGTGATCTGAGTCGTGTGGTAGGCGTTGGCGGAGACCACGAAGGTCCCTGTCGGGCAGGCGACTGTCCCGAGCGCCGCCTGGCTAGCGGATGAGGCATACACGTTCTGGGTGATGAACTGGATAGGAGGGGGTACGTCGGCTTGTGCGGGCGCGGCTGGAAGAGTCGACGCCACTGCCATTGCGGCAGTGGCCCAAGCCGCCACCGCGGCGATTCGCAAGATCTTCATGTGGTTCTCATTTCGTAGTGTGGACAGCCCGGATGGTGTGGGCTGGTGGGTGGTGGCTCTGGGATTGGCCGCGACCTGAATGCCAGACAACGATCGTCGTGATCGCGATCCCTGGCTCGACAGATGTCGCTCAGGACAAGAGTGCGCTGCGCGGCGGCCCTGAACCAGTGGCGTTTTCGTACGGCCTGTCGCCGCGGGGCTAACCATCCGCCCATGGGGAAAGGCGAGGGGAGCCAGCGTGTTTCCCGCCGTACTGCAGCGCAGCAGGCGGTTCAGAACTCGTACTACTCGATTCACGTTCTTCGTCACAACGGGGTAACGGAGCTGAACCCGGCGAACACGGATCGGTGTGGTCTCCTGCTTGAAGGACTCCACAATCGCCTGCTACTCGACGTCGCTGATGCCGCCGTGGAGGATGACGACCTGCTCGTCCTTGAGCCGGAGGCTCGACACGACCTTGACCGGTTGCGCCAGGAGTCATCGACACCCAACCCGAGGCTGTTGGCCGTACCCACGATCTGCTCCCTCGTCTCCGGGCCGCGGTGATGGGTGCCCGCCCGGTTGCCGAATTGCGGCGGATGAGGAGGTTTTCCAGCTGCCCTGCTGCTCGATAGCCCACCCCAAGGCCCCTTCCTGCGCCGCCACCGAACGCGAGTCGGGGGCAAACGGGCGGCGGGACGGCCATGTCTCGGGGCGGCTAAGATTGCCTTGAGTTCTTGTTGAGTCGAGATCTCTAGTGTCGGTTCTGAACGTGACACCGCCCGGTCAGGGGTCAGTCATGGAGAACGACCAGGCCATCGGGGCCTGGTCACCTAGTGGACGCCGGACATCATGAGACAGACAACACCGATGAGAACACGCAGTATCGCCGCAGGGGCTCTGACCCTCGCCGCCGTAGGAACCGGATTGGCCAGCGCGTCAAGTGCTTCGAGCGCGCACTCTGCGGGCCCGCGCATCAGCTTCAATGTGAAGTGGGCGGTGCGGTTTGGGGCGGAGCAGCCGTCGGCCACGCATCGCGCGTTCGGGTTGGAGGCCCTGGACGCGGCGGCAGGCGAGTCGGTGCGTTCCCAGATCTGGAGTGCATGGTGAAGAGACCTTTGGTGATGACAACAGAGGCGGTGCCTGCAACCGGTTGTCCAGTAGCCACATGACCAGACCCCTGCTCATTCTTGGGCGTCGCCGGTTCGCCACGGTCGTCATCGGCGAAGGGGTCTCCATGATCGGGGATGCCGCCTTCGAGATTGCGCTGGCCTGGACGGTCCTGCGCTTGACCGGGTCGATTTCCGCCCTGGCGGTTGTGCTGCTGTTCCAAGCCGTCCCCCGTGGCGTCCTGCTGCTGCTGGGCGGCGCCGTCGTGGACCGGCACTCGGCGCGGGCCGTGATGATCGTGGCCCATGGGGTGCGCGCCGTCGCGCTTGCAGTGGTGGCGTTCATCGCGGCCACCGGCACTCTGTCGTTGTGGCACCTAGCGGGGCTCGCGCTCGTGATGGGTGTGTCTGCTGCGTTCTTCAGCCCGGCATCCGAAAGCATTGTGCCCAGCCTTGTCGAGCGGGACGAGCTTGCCCAGGCCAACGCGGTGCGCGGACTCTTCGAACAGACGGCCCTGATCGTCGGGCCGGTCATCGGGGGCGTGGTCATCTCGGTCGCCAGCATCTGGGTGGTGCTCGGCTTCAATGCGCTGACCTTCGTCGTCGCCGCGTTCACGCTGCTGGTGGCTCCGAAGAGTGCGCGAGCCAGCGGTGGCGCACTGTCACCGACAGAGATCCTCCGGCAGATCGGCGAGGGACTGGGGCACGCTCGACGCTCCCACGAGGTGCGGTTAGTACTGATCGTCATCTCGGCGGCCACGCTCAGTTACAGCGGCGTCTTTGCCGTGGGTCTGCCGGTGCTCGCCACATCAATGGGAGGAGCCAGCGCTCTTGGCCTGATGGTGGCAGGGTGGGGAGCCGGCCAGCTCGTCGGAGCCCTCGCCGCCGCCGTGACCGGCCTGCCGCGTCGCTGGGGGCTGTTGATCATCGGCATGACCGTCGTGGAGGCAGCCATGTTCACGACGCTCGGTCTGGTCTCCACCCCGTGGACGGGCGCCGGCCTGCTGTTCCTCACGGGCATCGGGGTGTCGTACAGCAGCGATGTTGCCCTGCCGACCTTCATTCAGACGCAGACCCCGCGTCACCTCCTTGGCCGGATCAACTCCGTCATCGGCCTGCCTCGAGTGGTCTTCGAACCCGTCTCCATCTCCATCCTGGGTCTGGCGTTGTCGCGATCGACGTCGTGGGGATTCGGGCTGGCTGCCCTGCCCGTTCTCGTCGCCGGCGTCGTGCTCGCCTGCGACCCCCGAGCGAGAGCACTCAGCACTCACCCCGTCGTCGAGTGACGCTGATTGGTGGACGCCCAACACGTGAATGCGCGCGCCGCGGAGCGGGAGCACCCTCCCTCGACGACGGGTTCTTCTAAAGGAAGGTTTCTGAGACGTCGCCACAAGCAGCTCAAAATGGCGGTTCGAGTGTCCATAAGATGTGAGCGGCAACGCTAAGAGCCCGTGAGGTATTAACCTCGTTTTTGGGGGTGGTGGGCGTTACGGT
>JAKDLG010000311.1 GCA_030452985.1 Humibacillus sp. | reverse complement strand
CTCAGCGACCTTCGTGCCGGCGGGTGAAGACGACGAGGTGCTCCCTCTTACCTCGATCCGGCGAATCACCGCTGCCCGCCTCACCGAGAGTGCGGCCGCGCCGCACTTCTACCTCACCGTGGTCGTCGACGTCGCCCCACTGCTGCGCTTCCGCGCCGAGATCAACGCACAGCTGGCTGCAGACGGGGTCAAGGTCTCCGTCACCGACCTGCTCGTCCGGGCCTGCGCCGTGGTGCTGAGGGCGCATCCCGAGGTGAACGCCTCTTGGGGCGGTGATCACGTCGTGCGTCGTGGTCACGTCAATGTCGGGATCGCCGTCGCCGTCGACGACGGTCTGTTGGTTCCGGTCATCCATGACGCCGACCGCAAGACCGCCCGCGAGATCGGGGCGCAAGCGCGCGAACTCGCCGAGCGGGCCCGCGCCGGCCGGTTGACCCCCGACGAGTTCTCGGGAGGCACGTTCACGATCAGCAACCTCGGCATGTTCGGGATCAGCGAGTTCACCGCGGTCATCAACCCGCCAGAGGCGGCGATCCTGGCGGTGGGCGCGTCCGCCCCGACCCCCGTCGTCAAGGACGGTCAGGTCACCGTGACCACGACGATGCGCCTGACCCTCACCGTCGACCATCGCGTCATCGACGGAGCGACCGGGGCAGAGTTCTTGCGGGACGTGGTCCAGGTACTCGAGGAGCCACTGCGGATCGTCGTGTGATGACTCTGGACACGCCCCGTGCTGGAGCTGCGCTCGGGACACGCGGTCGAGGTCCAACCCGTCCTACGTGAGGGCGGTTCCGCTGAGGCGGGACCTACGCGTGATCACGTGCGGTCTGGCCGCTGATCCGACCGAGCCGGTGCTCGATGGCCCGCGCGAGCTTGTGAGCGGCCCCGGTGACCGCCTGCTCAACGCTGTTGGCGTGGTGTGACGCAACGACCTGTGACTGCCCCTTCAGGTCAGCGGTCAGCAGGCACCGGATGTCGTCCTCGGTCGCCCGGCCGGCACTTTCGTCAGCCAGGTGCACCTCGATCCGCTGGACGCGGCCATCGTGGTGCTCGAGCGACTCCCTGACCTCGTCAGTGACGCTCGCAGTGAGCGCGTCGCTTCCGTTGATGGTGTTGTCGGTGTGGATCTCTACGTGCACGGTGGATTTCCCTTCATCGGCCGCTCGGCGGGTGAACGCCGTTCAGGCTCATCCTGACCCGCAGGCACAACCCCGGCACAGAGGCGAAGGTCCTGCGTGACGGGCTACCCGGGGCGGCCATACCCACAGGGGGGCGCCCGCGAGCTGGTGGCTGCCTGTCTCCTGCGATTCGCAGACCTGCTGGTCCCGTGTTCGTCTCCCGCCGAGGCGGTCAGCGCCCGTCTTCGCGGCATCGTTGAGTCCTTGCCTCCCTCCTACGCCGACGTCTCGCATCGGCATAGGGCCGAAGGTCCCGAGATCGTGGGACCTACGGCCCTGACCGGGCGGAGCGCATCGGGCAAGGCTCGAACCAGGTGCGTCGTCACCGCGAACTCCTTGTTGCGGCGTCGAGGCCCGCGACACGCTCGGTGCCAGTTTGCCCTGACGGCGTTCGAGCAGCCCATCGGGAAACATCGGAGATGACGTGAACGTATCCCTGAACAGCTTCGGAACACGGGACCAGCTGCGGGTCGGTGACGAGTCCTACGAGATCTTTGCCCTTGACCGGGTGGAGGGGGCGGCAGGCCTGCCCTACAGCCTCAAGGTGCTGCTCGAGAACCTGCTGCGCAACGAGGACGGCGTCATCGTCCATGCCGACCAGGTTCGGGCGCTTGCGGCCTGGGATCCGAAGGCCGAGCACGGCACCGAGATCCAGTTCGTGCCCGCGCGCGTACTGCTGCAGGACTTCACCGGTGTGCCCTGCGTCGTCGACCTCGTCGCCATGCGCGACGCGATGAAGGCGTTCGGCGGGGACCCGCAGCAGATCAACCCCCTGGTGCCGGTCGAGCTGGTCATCGATCACTCCGTCATCGCCGACGTGTTCGGTCGCGAGGACGCCTTCAGGCGCAACTCCGATCTCGAGTTCGAACGCAACCAGGAGCGTTACCAGCTGCTGCGCTGGGCTCAGCAGGCGTTCGACGACTTCTTGGTGGTGCCGCCGGACACCGGCATCTGTCACCAGGTGAACCTGGAGTATCTCGCGCGAGTGGTCTTCACCCGGGAGGGGGCCGACGGGTTGATGGCCTACCCCGACACCCTGGTCGGCACCGACTCACACACGCCGATGGTCAACGGCCTCGGCGTGCTCGGCTGGGGAGTGGGCGGCATCGAGGCCGAGGCGGCCATGCTCGGCCAACCGATGAGCATGTTGATCCCGCCGGTGCTTGGATTCAAGCTGACCGGCCAGCTCCCCGACGGCGCGACCGCGACCGACCTGGTGCTGACCGTTGCGCAACGACTACGCCAGACCGGGGTCGTCGGCAAGTTCGTCGAGTTCTACGGGCCCGGAGTGGCCAACGTGCCACTGGCGAACCGAGCCACGTTGGGCAACATGAGCCCGGAGTACGGCTCGACCTGCGCGATCTTCCCGATCGATGACGAGACCCTGCGATACCTGCGCCTGACCGGGCGCCCCGAGCAGCAGGTCGCCCTCGTCGAGGCCTACGCCAAGCGGCAGGGCCTGTGGCACGACCCCGACCACGAAGCCGTCTACTCCCAGACGGTAGAGCTCGACCTCGCCTCCGTCGAGCCGTCGATCGCGGGACCGAAACGCCCGCAGGACCGGATCTCGTTGAGCTCGGCCCGACACGAGATCCGCCACCTGCTGGCCCACCAGGCCGGCCCCTCGCAGACGAGCGGACCCACCGGCCTCGACGAGGCCTCCTCGGAGTCTTTCCCGGCGAGCGACCCCGTCGCCGTCACCGGTGACCACGCCTCTGACCGGCCGGCCGACCCCAGCGCCCCGGCCGCTCCGGGAGAGGTCGACACCTGCCCCTCGGACCGGGTGGTCGTGACGTTCGACGACGGCACCGAGGCGAGTATCGACCACGGGTCGGTGGTGATCGCCGCGATCACCTCGTGCACCAACACCTCGAACCCGTCGGTCATGGTGGGCGCGGGGTTGCTGGCCAAGAAGGCGGTCGAGCGCGGCCTCTCCAGCAAGCCGTGGGTGAAGACCTCCCTCGCGCCGGGGTCCCGGGTGGTCACCGACTACTTCGACCAGTCCGGCCTGACGCCCTATCTGGACCAGCTCGGCTTCAACCTCGTCGGCTACGGCTGCACGACGTGCATCGGCAACTCCGG
>JAKDLG010000310.1 GCA_030452985.1 Humibacillus sp. | reverse complement strand
AGAACATCCTCACCGATCGTGACGCCTACATCCTCAACCGACGTGGCCGGCAACAACGAACAGGAGCAGGGATGCCTCAGTACCTCATCTACTTCAACCAGCAGTGGGTCGGCGACCACGACGAGCAGTGGTTCCAAGGCCGGGTCGAGCCGTCCAAGGCCGTGGTGCGGGACATGCAGGAGCAGGGCGTGCTGGTCTACGCCGGCGGTCTCGTCGAGGAACTCGAGGAGGCGGCCAGCGCGGACGCCACGAGCGGCGAGGTGGTCGTCACCGACGGGCCTTTCGTCGAGACCAAGGAGTGGCTCGGCGGGCTAACCATCGTGGACGTGCCGGACGATGAGTCCGCCCGCATGTGGGCCGGGCGGGTGGCGCAGGGTTGCGGCTGGCCGCAGGAAGTGTGTCGGTTCAAGGGCGGCTCGTTGCAGGCAATCGGTGTCGCGGGGTGAGGTGCCGATGTCAACGTCGCGGCATGTCACCTCAGTGACGTCGTGAGGCCATCGCACCCTCTGGCACCAATCGCGGCAAATGAGGACGTTTAGTCGACCAGGATTTCGAACCGGACGGAGATTTCGGTGAGAAGTGCATCGTCCTCGTCGGGAGCGATCGTGTTACTCGCCAAGATGAGGCCGACCTCTCCGACGGCGACGAAGTACTGACGGATGGCCATCTCCCGGCCGGCGTCACGCTTGACCGCGTCCAGACGGATGCCCGTCGCACCTCCGAAAGTCGCCTCGGTCACCGAGAGATCGAGCCACCCCTTCAGCTCCAAGACGCGCTGTGTCCCGTCGGCCAAACGCCTGGCAGTGGTCCCGAGAGCGGGCATGCTGCGGAAGACGATCAGGCTGTGTCGACGGTCCTCGGGATCGACGAAACGGGCTGTCTCCAAGGGGCTGTTCCTGAGATCGGGCGGCTGCTCAGTCCATCCCACGGGCAGGCCGATGGCATATCCGTACTCCGGTTTCTCGATTCGCTGCCACTCCATGGCCGCTTCCTCAGACTCTCGGTTTCGAAGGTGCCTGAGGGCAGCGGTGTATGACTCGCCGGTGCGCTGCGCGCGCTCGCGAACCCGTCGCTTGAAGCGCTTGTTCGCTGTCATCAGGCCTCACTAGCCACGCGGACACCTCCCGGCGGCGCCTGTGGCAGGGCGGATGACCAGCGATCCGAGGACTGAAGTCCCCTTTGCCTTCGCCGCGCGGTCCAGCCGGGAGGACCGAAGAAGGTTAGGCGTCGGATCAACGCCTGCCCGGCAGATTACCGGACACGCGACCATCGACGAGCGGCAATGAGCGTGCATCCCAGGATGGGATTCAGTGGCGTATGGTTATCGCATGAGCACCCAGATTGCAGTCCGCCTGCCCGACGAGATGGTGGCATTCCTCGACCGTGCTGTGGCCGCAGGTGAGGCGCCGAGCAGGGCAGCCCTCGTCACGTCGGCACTGGAACGAGAGATGCGTCGACTGGTCGCTGAGCATGACGCGCGCATCCTTGGCGCCAAGGGCGCGGCGGACGATCTCGACGACCTCGTGGCGTGGACCAGCACCAACGTGCGGGTCGAGGACTGACCCGCGTGCGAGAGATCTGCCTGGTCCGCCTCGACAAGACACGACCCGCGCTCGTCCTGACCCGGGACGCTGCTCGGGGCGCGATGACCAAGGTGACGGTGGCGCCCATCACGGGCACCATCAAAGGGTTGTCCAGCGAGGTGGCGGTCGGACCCGGCAATGGGCTTGACCACGAGTGCGTGGTCTCGTTGGACAACGTCCTCACCGTTCCGGTGGGCATGTTGGGTCGCACGGTCGGCTACCTCAGCCCCGCCCAGGAAAGACAGTTGGCGCGAGCTGTGGTGCTGGCGTACGACCTCGAGGTGCCACTTCTCGAGTAGCTCGCGGCGCGAAGTCGGACGAGCGCCGCCGTCCTCAGCGCGGCAGGATCGGACGTCCCGTCCGCGGCTGAAGAGTAAATCCGGGATCAGATACTGAGTGCCTTCAGGGACGGGTCGCTGACTGGGCGGGTGAGAGGTGATCCGTGTCGAGCACGAGATCCCAGCGGTCACCCACAGCAACATCGCGGTGGCCTCGGGCGTTACCTAGTTGCTGGCCTCTGGTGCGGGCGCGTTCGCGTCGCTCGAGGACGGGAAGCGTCGCCGTGAGCTGCACCCAGAGACTCGAGGTGGCCCGCAGATCGCGGCGCCAGGCGGGCACGATCGAGTCATCGATGGGCATCTCGTCGAGGATGACGTTGTTGCCCGTGGCCAAGAGCGCGTTCACCGCGGCGCGCATCCCGGCAAGGAGTGTGGACCCGGTCTCGCCGTAGCGGATCCTGGCTCGAGGTGCCCCATCCGGGTCCACGGTCTCCTCTACCCAGAAACCCGGTCCGGGCTGGCGCGGGTGGTCGCGCCACTCATAGGGAAACATCGAGAAGAAGTGATCCACGCCGACGCGAAGGTAGGGATCAGCAAACTTCGACTGCAACTGTTCCGACACCGAGGTCTTTCCCACGCTGGACACTCCGACCAGGATGATCGCGTTGCCAGTCACTTCAGCAGCCTCGCAGGCAACTTGGACCCGCAGCGGCCGCAGCGGCGGTCAGCGCTCGGCCACGCCCTCAGCGGCATCGGGCGAGCGTAGCCGTCCTCAACGCGGCATTCTGCACGTGATCGGGTCGTGTGGTGTCCATGGTTGGTCCGCGTTTCTGGTTCG
The DNA here is from genome assembly GCA_030452985.1 of Humibacillus sp. Lineage (GTDB taxonomy): Bacteria > Actinomycetota > Actinomycetes > Actinomycetales > Dermatophilaceae > DSM-29435. The sequence goes on along the minus strand of JAKDLG010000310.1, from coordinate 568 downwards.
GGTGGGGGCGCTTCCTTGTGGATCCAGCCCCATCGTTAATGACCGGCCGTCCGTTGCTGAGGCCGAGCTGTAATGTCACCCCATGGTGCGCATCGGAGCGATCGTTCTGCACGTTTCCGACACTGGTCGAGCGGCAGCATTTTGGAGTCAGGCGTTGGGGTACCACCGCGGAGACAACCCAGACTTTCTCCTCCCGAACGAGAGCGGGCAGCCACGGGTGCACCTCGACGAGACAGACCGCACCCACCTCGATCTCTGGGCAGACAACGAAACCGAGCAACGGGCCGAGGTCGAGCGCCTGCAGTTGCTCGGCGCCACACGGGTCGACTGGGACTACCCCGAAGATGCTGACTTCGTGGTGCTTGCGGACCCGGACGGCAACCTGTTCTGCGTCATCAACTGCAGTCACTGACCCCGACCTCGTCGTCGGGAACGCGCTTGACCTACCCTCCCCACGCGTCGGCTGCGACCGAGCGGATCGCGGCAAGATCGGCCGAGCGTAGCCGCCCGCTCCGCGGCATGGTCGGGCGATCGTAGTCGCCCTCAACGCGGCATGGTCGGGCGATCG
>JAKDLG010000110.1 GCA_030452985.1 Humibacillus sp. | reverse complement strand
GCAAGGACCGCGGCCCCCCCGCCTGCCCGGACCAAACCGGTAGACCGCGTCCAGCCCCTACCTGCTGTGCGCGTGGACCGCACCTGTGAGACCGCACCCATGACAACCTCCTGAGAAAGGGGCGGCGCATCCGCCCACACCTCACAGCGTGGCCGCGTCCCCGTCCCCCGTCGCCAGACACGGTCCCGGATCCGCCGGGAAAAATGTCCCGCCCGCCCGGGACCCCCTACAGTCTCCAATCATCCCGGGCAGGTCTACCGAAGCACGCGTCTTAGTGCGCGAAGTGACGCGCCCCCATTCCTTGTTCGTAGAACTGTGGCATGCCGGTGATCTGGACGCTTTGGTGCAACAAGTGGTCGGGCCGACAGATCCTGGTCGACGAGGTGAGAGTCTGACTGAGCGCCGCCAGTGTGTTCATCGTCGACGACCGAATCGACGCCCGGTCCACCTTCGCCGGCGCTCAGTCGTCCGTTACGCCTGGGCTCACTCGGACTTGCGGCCGAACATGATGTCGTCCCAGCTGGGCACGCTCGGACGGCCCGACTTGCGGGATGCCGTTCGGCTGGGGGCCTTGGGAACGGGTCGCTCGTCCACGGCTTCCTCAACCGCATCCTCAGCGACGGGGGCAGCGGCGGCCGACTCGCCGGCAGAGGTGGGTTTCTCGACCACCGGTTCGACCTCCGACTCAGTCGGTGGTTCCTCGGGTTCGTCGTGGTCCGTCGAGGCCTGCTCCGGCGGCACGGGGAGCGCTGCCTCGGAGTCATCCTCCGCTCCCTGATCGACCGGCTCGGAGAGTGCAGCGGGCTCGCCAGCAGGCGCGGAAGGGGCCTCAGGCTCCGGGGGGGGCGAGTCGCCGTCGCCGTCGCCCTGTGCGTCCTGGTCGGCATCCATAGGCGCGGGCTCGGCAGGCGCGGGCTCGGCAGGCGCGGGCTCAGGCTCGTCGAGGGGGAGCGGTTCGTCGACCATCCGGCCGGTCGCGGCAGGTTCAGCTGTCGCTGCGTCATCGTCGGCAAAGCCGGTCTCGTCGACCAACAACTGGGCGTCTCGCTCGTGTGCGGGGGGCGGGTCGCCGGCATCTTCCGGGTTCATCGCCAGCTCATCGAGGGGGAGCGCCTCATCGGGCACGCGGTCGATGCCCGGAGCCTCGGTCGCCTTCGACCGGCGGCGACGACCACGCTGGGAGGTTCGCTCCCGCATGGCGGCCATCAGGTCGACCGGCTCGGCCCGGCGCCGCTTCTGGGGCGCGGCCACCCCGCCCTCGGCCTCGACGTCATAGACCTGGCTGGGGCTGGCCGGTGGTTGCAGGTGGGGCGCTGGGATCGGGCCGGGTGTCTCGGCGTCCTCGTCCTCGCTGAGCCAGCGAGCCTCGTCGTCGGTGGCGGCCACGGTGCGAGCCAGCTGGTCGAAGTCCCAGCCGGCCTGACGCTGACGACCGCCGGCGGTGAAGAGGACGATGACGCTCCACCGACCGTTCGCTGCCCGGAAGGAGTCCCAGCTCGCGGCCTCGGGATCGATCTCCCGCGATTGCATCCGCTCGGCGACCCTCGCATCGAGCGTCGGGGCGGTCCCGTGGGTGCCGCCCCGCGGCCGGAGCCGAACCTGGCGGGCCAGCCCGGCGACGTAAGCGCGCTCACCCAGGATCGGGCCCTCGTAGCGGTGCACCTTCTCGACCGGCCACCCGGCCCGTTCGGCGACCTCGTCGGCCGTCAGGCCGGCGCGGATCATCGCCTGCACCTCCCTGGGCCTGAGGCCGTCGCCCAGCTCGACCGGCAGCCGGCCCTGGCGGGGACGCTCGCGCCGGGCAGCCTCGCGGAGCGAGTCGTTGAGCGGCACCCGGAGGTGGTTCCCCTCCTCGTCGGAGAGCAGCAGGTGCGCTCCGAGGTCGTCGACACCGATGAACCTGAGGTCGCGCATGTCTGAGGTCTCCCGGTCGATCGATTGGTACCAGCGGGCACGAGCATGCCACCGTGCTGGGTGGCACGGTAGCGCCCACGCCGCACAGGTACGGTTTGAGGCGGTGCTCTCCACGAATCCGTCCGCTCAGCTCGCCCTCGACCTCGTCGGCGTGTTCGTCTTCGCGCTCTCCGGCGGGCTGGTTGCCGTGAAGAAGCGGTTCGACCTGTTCGGCGTGCTGGTGCTGGCGTGCGCGGCCGGCCTCGGCGGCGGCATCCTGCGTGACCTGCTCATCGGCGACATCCCACCCGTCGGAATCAGTGACTGGCGGTTGCTCTCGGCGGCCACGGTCGGGGGGTTGGTCACGTTCTTCTTCCACCCGGGCGTTGCGCGCATCAGCCGCTTCGTGAGGGTGCTGGATGCCGTCGGGCTCGCCGCCTTCGCGGTGGCCGGCAGCCTCAAGGCGGTGGCGACCCCCGGCGTTGCCCCCGTCACCGCCGTCATCGTCGGCGTGCTGACCGCGATCGGCGGCGGCGTGATCCGCGACCTGCTCGCCGGCCAGGTTCCCGAGGTGCTGCGGCGCGAGCTGTACGCCATCCCGGCCCTGCTCGGGTCGCTGTTCGTCGTCGTCTCCGCCCAGATCGGCCCCCTGCACGACTGGACCCTGTGGGGCGCGGCCGGTGTCGTCTTCGCTGTCCGTCTGATCGCCGTCCGTCTCGACCTCAATGCCCCGACACCGCTCCGGTCGTCGTCCAACTCCCTCACCTGAAGGCGGAACCCCATGCCCCCAGCCGAGCCCTCCGACCTCACGTCGCACGACACGTCCGACAGCGAGCACGAGCTCGCCCCCTACGACGCCGTGCTGCTGCTCTCGTTCGGCGGCCCCGAGGCGCCCGAGGAAGTCATGCCGTTCCTGCGCCGGGTCACAGCCGGCCGAGGCATCCCCGACGAGCGCCTCGAGGCGGTGGCCGAGCACTACCACCACTTTGGCGGCCGCAGCCCGATCAACGACCAGAACCGGGCCCTGATCGCGGCGCTGCGGGCCGAGCTCGACTCCCGAGGTCTGCGCCTGCCGTTGCTCTGGGGCAACCGCAACAGTGAGCCGTTCCTCGACGAGACCCTGCGCGAGGCCTTCGACGCTGGCCACCGCCGGGTCGTCACCGTGACCACCAGCGCCTACTCGTGCTACTCCTCCTGCCGTCAGTACCGTGAGAACCTCGCCGAGGCCGTGACCTCCCTCGGCGATGACGCCGCTCAGATGGTCGTCGACAAGATCGGCCCATACGCGCCCCGGCCCGGGTTCGAGCGGTCGAACCTGGGCCATCTCGTACGGTCACTGCGCTCGCTCGACGGCGCTCCCGACCGCGATATCGCCCTGCTGTTCGTGACGCACTCGATTCCCGATGCGATGGACGAGACGTCGGGGCCGGGAGACGGCGAGGGCCGGCTCTACCAGCGCCAGCACCTGGCGCTCGCCTCACGGCTGACGGAGGAGGCGAACCGCCTTCTCGGTCGCGAGCTCACGGGTGAGCTGGTGCTCTGCTCGCGTTCCGGCCCACCCAGCCAGCCCTGGCTCGAGCCCGACGTGAACGACCGCATCGAAGAGCTGGCGGCCGACGGTGTGAAGTCGGTCGTGCTGGCCCCGATCGGCTTCGTCTCCGACCACATGGAGGTGGTCTTCGACCTCGACACCGAGGCGCTCGAGACTGCGCAACGGGTGGGAGTCGAGCTGGTGCGGGTGCCCACGGTCGGCACCGACCCGTTGTTCGTGACCGACCTGGTCGACGCGCTGGTCGAGCGAGCGGGCGAGGCTCGCGGTATCGATCCGCCGCAGTTCGAGGGACGGCGGCCCTCGGTCTGTGCGCCCGGCTGCTGCCCCAACCTGCGGGTCGACAAGCCGGCCCTCTGCGGCAGCGACGCAGCTGTGTCACAGTCAGCCGGATCCCGATGAGCACCGACTCACGGGCCGTGCCGGATGCCGCCGAGCTCGCTCTGCTGGAACGGCTCTGTGTCGACGTGTCGGCGCAGGCATCCCGGTTCATCCGCGACGAGCGTCCCGACCGGGTGAGGGTCGCGGAGACGAAGTCCACCGAGACCGACGTGGTGACCGTCATGGACCGGGCGTCGGAGGAGCTGCTGCACGGCCTCATCCAGGCGGCTCGGCCGAACGACGGCATTCTGGGGGAGGAGGGGCTCGACGTCACCGGCACGTCCGGTCTCACCTGGGTGATCGACCCCATCGACGGCACCGTCAACTACCTGTACGACATTCCGGCCTACGCCGTCTCGGTGGCCGTCGTGGTGGGCGACGTCGCAGTCGAAGGGGCGTGGTCGCCTGTGGCCGGTGCGGTGGCTGACCCGTCACGCGCACTCGTACACCACGCTCGCCGCGGCGGCGGCGCGTGGACGGTCACGGAGTCGAGCACGCGAACCAGTAGTGCCCTCGATCAGGTCGCCCGGCTGTTCGTCTCCGACGAGGACCGACTGGCGCGCACCCTGCTGGCCACCGGGTTCGGGTACTCGGCGGACACCAGAGCGCGTCAGGCGCAGGTGATGACGCGAGTGCTGCCTGCGGTGCGCGACATCCGGCGCATCGGCAGCGCCGCCCTTGACCTGGTTCGGGTCGCGGAGGGCTCGGTCGACGCCTACGCCGAATCGGGTCTGCACCCCTGGGACGTCGCTGCCGGATGGCTCCTTGTCGAGGAGGCCGGAGGCGTCGTGACCGGGGTGGAACGGCATCCGGCGAGATCGTTGACCGTCGCGGCGGGCCCGGCCCTGGTCGATCAGGTGCGCGAGCTCTTTCTCTGAACCTCGGGTGTCAGCCCCGGCGGCCCTCGAACAGCACCCGTGCCGACGTCAGGCAGCGCGGAAGGGGGCGAGCTCCGGAACGGTCAACCCGTTCTCGCTGGCCAGCCGGGCGAACGACTCGAGCTCGCCCGTATGCACCTGCGCGGCGTAGTCGTCGCCGGCCGCCTGGGCCTGGTCGAGGTCGCGCAGTGCGTCACTGACGCGCTTTCGGATCTGGTCGACGAACTCTGTCATGGTGCACCTCCGGGCCAGGTTGGCTGATCGACTGGGTTCGGCGACCCTACCCTGCCGTCGGGGCAGAAAGGTCCATCGCTCACCCCCAATATCGGGCCATTGGGGGTGGACAACAGGTCGGTCTGTCGGGACTCGAGCGGCCCCCGGGCGCTGCCCGTCTCACCGGGGCGCACCGACAAGATGACAACGTCGCCCTGATGGTGGACAATCCGCGCACGCGGTGATCTTTACGCAAGGTGGTCCGAGCTTCGTTCCAGCGCCGTTCCCAGCCCGTCCCCAGCACGGTCGGAACGGGAACAAAGCACGGGTTCGCGGGCGTTCACCGCGCACAGGCTGTAGGCGCAGCCCAATGAGGATCGAGGGGAAACGAATGGCAACTGACTACGACGCGCCACGCAAGACTGACGACGACCTGAACGAGGACTCCATCGAGGAGCTCAAGTCACGACGGGTCGACAAGAGCAGCTCAAGCGTCGACGTCGATGAGACCGAGCAGGCCGAGGGCTTCGAGCTCCCCGGTGCTGACCTCTCGGGTGAAGAGCTGTCGGTGCGGGTTCTGCCGAAGCAGGCTGACGAGTTCACCTGTGGGCGCTGCTTCCTGGTTCACCACCGCAGCCAGCTGGCCAAAGAGGTCGGTGGCACGATGATCTGCACGGAGTGTGCCGCCTGACGGCACGGATGGAGCAAGTAGGGTCGGTCCACGTGACCGACCCTTGTGCTTGCTCCGGCAAGGCTGTCGACAACGATCCGAGCGGGACCGTCGGGGACCGTGACTGCGAGTCCGACGACCCGCTGGCCCTGCCGATCGTGCGCCTCGACCGCGACCTGCCCCTGCCGATCGTGCGCCTCGACCGCGACCTGCCCCTGCCGGCCTACGCCCGACCGGGCGACGCCGGCCTCGACCTGCTGGCCCGCGTGGGCCTGACCATCGGCCCGGGTGAGCGGGTGCTCGTGCCGACCGGGGTGGCGATCGCACTCCCTGCGGGGCACGCCGGCTTCGTGCACCCCCGCTCGGGGCTGGCCGCCCGGCACGGCATCGGGATTGTCAACGCCCCCGGCACCATCGATGCCGGCTACCGCGGCGAGATCCTGGTCAACCTGGTGAACCTCGACCCGCGCGAGGCTTTCGTGGTCACCCGCGGTGACCGCATTGCCCAGCTCGTGGTGCAACGAGTCGAGACCGTTCGCCTCGTCGAGGTGGATTCGCTCGATTCGACCTCTCGGGGGGACACTGGTCACGGATCGACCGGCGGATTCGGCACCGAGGCTGGGCAGAGCCAGTGACAGTGCCGACCTTGCTGGACCCGCTGACCGTTGCGACGGCGGTCAACCACGACGACCGGGCGCACGTCAGCCCCGACACGGACCAGGCCCGATCGGGCAGCACGACTCGAAGGACGGAATGACGGTGGGACTCTTCAGCCGCGGCAAGGGCAAACAGGATGCCGCTGACCTGCGTGAGGCGGGCGTCCTCGACCCCGCGCTCGACGAGGCAGCTCTCGACGCGGTGGACGATGACACCGTGGGCGACCACACCGACGAAGCCGGCGGACTCGCGGCGAGCGACTGTGGGCCCTTCGACCGCCTCACGGTCGACGACGACACCGACTATCTCAACCTCGGCTCGATCTGGCTGCGCGGCCAGCAGGGCATGGAGCTGCGCCTGGAGATCAACGAGCAGGAGCAGCAGATCACCGGGGTCACCGCCGTCATCGGCGAGTCCGCGGTGCAGCTGCAGGCCTTCGCCGCGCCCCGCACGGAGGGCGTCTGGGTAGACATCCGCGACGAGATCGCATCGAGCATCACCGGTTCCGGCGGCACGGCCGAGATCGTTGCCGGACCGTTCGGCCAGGAGCTGCTCACTCGCATGCCCCAGGCCGGCCCCGACGGCCGCACCGTCTTCATGCCGGCGCGCTTCCTCGGCGTCGACGGGCCCCGGTGGTTCCTGCGCGCCGTGGTGAGTGGTCGGGCGGCCATCGACCCCGAGGCAGCGGAGGAGGTGCACGCGGTCATCCGCACGGCCGTCATCGACCGCGGAGACGAGGCGATGCCGCCTCGTGAGGTGTTGCCGCTTCGCCTGCCGGAGACCGCCGACGCACCGTCTCCGGCCGACGAGGCCACGTCGAACGCCCTCGAGGACGGGGTCGAAGGCGGGACCGCCGAAGCCGCCGATGAAGGCCGGCCCGCCAACCTCGCCGACTTCAAGCCCTTCGAGCGCGGTCCAGAGATCACTGAGGTTCGGTGACCCCATGGGCAGTGGCAGACCAGGTGGCCTGCGTCGGCTGACCGAGCGGCTCACCCGCTCGTCCGACGAGTTGAACTCCGACGCCCTGAAGCAGGAGTCGAACGACCTCGGGGTCGTGCACATCGGCGACGTCGAGCCGCGCACGCTGGCCACGGTCTGCGGCGAGGTGCGGTCGGTCACCCTCCGTCCGCGCGACGACGTTCCGGCGCTCGACGTGGAGCTCTGGGACGGCACCGACTCCCTGCATCTGATCTGGCTGGGTCGGCGGCGCATCGCCGGCATCGCCCCCGGCATCAAGGTGCAGGCCACCGGACGCATCACCCGGCAGCGAGAGGTCACCACCATCTTCAACCCGGCGTACGAGATCATCGGCCGTCCCGGAGCAGGTCATGACTGAGGCCACCGAGAACACGGGCGACCAGACGATGCGCAGCGAGGGCGACCTGCGTCGCTACGCGACCGTCGAAGAGCTGCTTAGGGAGAAGCTGTCCGAGGCGATCGGCGGCTGGCGCGGCGCCGCCGAGTCCGCCGTGCCGACGCTCGCCTTCGCCCTCGTCTGGGCCCGCACCGCGAACCTGCGCCCGTCGCTCGTCGCCGCGGCCGCGTGCGTGGTGGTGCTGCTGCTCGTGCGCCTCGCCCAGCGACAGAACGCCCGCTTCATCGTCTACGCCGCCGTGGGGGTCGGGATCTCCGCGTTCTTCGCGCTGCGCTCGGGGCGGGCCGAAGACGCCTTCCTTCCCGGGATGCTGCAGAACGCCGGCCTCATGCTCGTGCTGCTGGTCACGAACCTGACCCGGTGGCCCTTGTTCGGTTTCGTGGTCGGTGTGGCTGAGCCCGAGGCCTTTGCCGAGGACCCGACGTGGTGGCGGCGACATCGTGGCATCGTCACCGTGGCGTCGCGGCTGGCCTGGGTGCTGATCGCTCTCAACGTGGTTCGTCTGTCGATCATGGTCCCGCTCTACCTTGCCGAGCGGGTCTCGGCCCTGGCGGTGTCGAAGGTGGTGCTGGGCTGGCCGCTCTACCTCGTCGCCCTCACCGTGATGGGGGCCATCCTGGTGCGCGGCCGCACCCCGATCGACCCGCACGCGGGCGGTCCGACCCCGGCCTGAGCCTCAGAGCTGGCTCTCGACCGTCTTCGGTCGGTCGCCGGGCGCGACGACCTGCTGGAGGTGCTGCTCCGACTCGTACGTGGTGATGAAGAGCAGCTCGTCACCGATCTCCATCGCGTCGTCGGCCGTCGGAGCCAAGGGTCGCTCCTCTCTGATGATGGCGACCAGCACGGTGTCGGCCGGCCAGGCGATGTCACCGACCCGGCGGCCCGCGAAGGGGCTCGCCTCGGGCAGGGTGATCTCGACCATCGAGACCTGACCCTGCTGGAACTCGAAGATGCGCACGAGGTCGCCGATGCTGACGGCCTCCTCGATGAGGGCCGTCATCAGACGCGGCGTAGAGACGGCGACGTCGACGCCCCACGACTCGTCGAACATCCACTCGTTCTTCGGGTTGTTGACGCGGGCGACCGTGCGGGGCACGCCGAACTCCGTCTTCGCGAGCAGGGAGATGACGAGGTTGGCCTTGTCGTCGCCGGTGGCGGCCACGACGACGTCGGAGGCCTCGAGCCGCGCTTCCTCGAGAGCAGCGATCTCGCAGGCGTCGGCCAGCAGCCACGAGGCTTCGGGCACGCGAGAGGCCTGCACGTCGTCGGCATCCTTGTCGATGAGCAGCACCTGGTGCCCGTTGCCGAGCAGCTCCTGGGCGATGGACCGGCCGACGCTCCCGGCTCCGGCGATGACGACGCGCATGAGGTTCTCCTGTTGCCGGTCAGTAGGTTCAGCGGGCGGCCGGGGCCTGGTCGCAGAGCCGCTCGACCCGAGCAAGCTCTTCTCGTCGAACAGCCAGGTGCAGCAGGTCGCCCTGTTGCACGACCATCTCGGGCTTGGGCAGGGTGCCCTGCCCGAGCCGAGTCACGTAAGCCACCCGCGACCCCGTCTGCTGCTCGACCTCGCTCAGCGCATGCCCGATCCAGGCTGTGTCCATGGGCACTTCTGCGATGACGATCATCCCGCTGGGGTCGGTCAGCTCGGGCACGGCCCCCTGGGGAAGCAGGCGTTGGATCATCTGGTCGGCCGTCCACTTCACCGTCGCGACGGTGGGGATGCCGAGTCGCTGGTAGACGATGGCCCGGCGTGGGTCGTAGATGCGGGCGGCGACGTGCTCCACCCCGAACGTCTCGCGGGCCACCCGGGCCGCGAGGATGTTGGAGTTGTCGCCGCTGCTCACCGCGGCGAAGGCGTAGGCGTCCTTGATTCCCGCCGCGAGGAGGGTGTCGCGGTCGAACCCGATGCCCGTGACGGTCTGCCCCTCGAACTCGGTGCCGAGACGACGGAACGCGGCGGCATCGGCATCGATGACGGCCACGTCGTGCCCGCTGCGGCCCAGGGTTCGCGCGAGCGCGGAGCCGACGCGGCCGCAGCCCATGATGACGAAGTGCACGAGCGCGACGCTACACCCAGCCGGGCCCCAGACAGCCTGCAGATCGAGCGGGCCGGCATCCGGGTATCGCCCCTCGGACCCGGCTGGTCCGTGGGTGCGCGCGCAGGTGGCTCAGCGGCATACAGTGTCACCCGTGCCAGGTACAGGTTCGCTGTTCAAGCGGCTGCTCGTGGGTCGCGCGGTGCGAAGCGACAAGCTCGGGGACACCCTCCTGCCGAAGCGGCTCGCGCTGCCGATCTTCGCCAGCGACGCCCTCTCGTCGGTGGCCTACGCGCCCGACGAGATCATGCTCATGCTGGGCCTGGCCGGTGGCGCCTTCGCCACGACCCACAGCTGGCAGATCACGATCGCCGTCGTGTTCGTCATGGTCGTGGTGGTCGCCTCCTACCGGCAGAACGTGCACGCCTACCCCTCCGGCGGCGGCGACTACGAGGTCGCCACGGTCAACCTCGGCCCGAAGGCCGGGCTCACCGTGGCGAGCGCGCTGCTCGTCGACTACACGCTCACGGTTGCCGTCTCGGTCAGCTCGGGCGTGCAGAACGCCGGCACCGTGCTCGACTTCGTGCAGGGCAAGGAGGTGATCGTCGCGGTGGTCGTCATCGTCCTCATCACCGCGATGAACCTGCGCGGCGTCAGGGAGTCGGGCAAGGCCTTTGCCGTGCCGGTGTACCTGTTCATCTTCGCCATCATCGGGATGGGCATCGTGGGTTTCATCCAACACTTCAACGGCACGCTGGCTCCGGCCGAGAGCGCCGGCCTGACGCTGGTGCCGGAAGACGGCAAGGAGCTGACGGGGCTCGCGGTCGGGTTCCTGATGCTGCGGGCCTTCTCGTCGGGGTGCGCGGCGCTGACGGGTGTCGAGGCGATCTCCAACGGCGTGCCGGCCTTCAAGAAGCCCAAGAGCACCAACGCCGCGACGACCCTGTTGTTGATGGGAACCCTGTCCGTCACCATGTTGGTTGCGATCATCACCCTCAGCCAGTGGTCGGGCATCAAGATCGCCGACGAGCCGGCCACCCAGCTGCTGCGCAACGGGCAGCCGGTGGGCGAGGCCTACGTGCAGAACACCGCCATCGGCCAGCTGTCCGAGTCGGTGTTCGCGAACTTCCACCTCGGGGTCATCTTCGTCTCGATCGTGACCGGCCTGATCCTCTTCCTCGCGGCCAACACCGCCTTCAACGGCTTCCCCGTGCTCGGCTCCATCCTGGCCCGTGACGGCTACCTCCCGCGGCAGCTGCACACGCGCGGCGACCGGCTCGCGTTCTCGAACGGCATCCTCATCCTCGCCGCGGCCGCTGTGCTGCTCGTGGTGGTGTTCCGCGCCGACGTCAACGCCCTGCTCCAGCTGTACATCGTGGGCGTCTTCGTCTCCTTCACGACGAGCCAGACCGGCATGGTGCGGCACTGGACGCGCCACCTGCGGCTCGAGCGCAACGCCAAGGAGCGGGCCCGGATGCAGCGGTCCCGGGTCATCAACGCCGTCGGCGCGCTGATGTCAGGGGTCGTGCTGCTGGTCGTGCTGATCACCAAGTTCGAGGCGGGCGCGCGCTACGCCATCCTCGCCATGATCATCATCTTCGTGATCATGCTCGGCATCCGAAAGCACTACGACCGGGTGCGTGACGAGCTCTCGATCGACTGGGACAAGGACAAGCCGCTGCTGCCGAGCCACGTGCACGCGATCGTGTGCATCAGCAAGATCCACAAGCCGACGATGCGGGCCCTGGCGTACGCACGGGCCAGCCGGCCGAGCTACCTCGAGGCCGTGACCGTCGACGTCGACCCCGACGAGACGCAGGCGCTGCTCGATGAATGGGACCGGCACGACATCCCGGTGCCGCTCAAGGTGCTGGCGTCGCCGTACCGTCAGATCACCCGGCCGATCCTCGAGTACGTCCGTTCGATCCGCAGCGGCAACCCGCGTGACATTGTCACCGTCTACCTTCCCGAGTACGTGCTCGGGAAGTGGTGGGAGCAGGTACTGCACAACCAGAGTGCGTTACGCCTCAAGGGCCGGCTGCTCTTCACGCCCGGTGTCATGGTGGTCAGCGTGCCGTGGCAGCTGGCCTCGTCGGAGGGCGCCGAGCGTGACTGGATCGACGAGCCGCCGGTGCCCGGCTCGGTGCGTGGCGGCAACCTGTGAGCGGCAGTGGACATGCGCGGGTGAGCGGCAGGGGACACGCACGGGAGAAGGCGGCGGGGGGAGAGTCCCTCGTCGGCCGCGAGTGGTCGGTGGAGGTCGGCCCGATCGCCCACGGCGGACACTGTGTCGCTCGCCACGAGGGGCAGGTGATCTTCGTGCGGCATGCCCTGCCCGGCGAACGGGTCGTCGCCCGCGTCACGGAAGGCCGCGTGGGTGACCGGTTCATCCGCGCGGATGCCGTGCAGGTCGAGTCCGCCTCTGCCCAGCGGGTCACGCCACCCTGCGTCTACGCGGCGCCGGGCCGCTGCGGCGGCTGCGACTTCCAGCACGTGGCCCTCGACGAGCAGCGGCGGCTCAAGGCAGCTGTGGTGCGGGAGCAGTTCTCGCGGCTCGCCGGGATCGACATCGAGGTCTCCGTGCTGCCGGTGCCCGGAGACGTCAACGGGCTGCGCTGGCGCACGCGGGTGGAGTTCGCGGTCGATGCCGCTGGTCGGGCCGGCCTGCACCGACACCGTTCGAGCGAACTCGAGGCGGTCGACGACTGCCTCATCGCCACGTCGGGCGTCATCGACTCGGGAGTGCTCGACACCGAATGGCACGGCTGCGAGGCGGTTGATGTCATCGATGCCGCCCACCCCGACGAGCCGGTGCTCGTGCCGGTGCCCGCCCCGGCCGGCTCGCCCCCCGGTGGAGGACTGGTCGGTGAGCTGGCGACCGACGGCGACTGGTCGGGGGAGTACGTCGTCGACGCGCGGGGTTTCTGGCAGGTGCACCCCGGCTCGGGGTCGATGTTGCTGTCGCGGGTCATGGCGCTGCTCGACCCCGGTCCCGGCGACCGGGTCATCGACCTCTACGCCGGGTCGGGCCTGTTCACCCTCCGGCTCGGCGAACTGGTGGTACCTGGTGGCTTCGTGCTGGGAGTCGAGGGCGACGCGCGTGCGGTCGACAACGGCATCCGCAACACCGAACACCTCGAAACGGTCGAGTGGCGGGCGAACCGGGTCGACCGAGAGCTGCGGTCGTTGCTGTCGCAGGGCATCTCGGCCGACCTGGTGGTGCTCGACCCGCCGCGCACCGGCGCCGGCAAGGAGGTCATATCGCTGCTCGCCCGGCTCTCGCCGCGGCGGGTCGTCTACGTGGCCTGCGACCCTGCCGCCCTGGCCAGAGACGTGAAGTTCGCTTCAGCACAGGGATGGTCACTGGTATCGCTCGAGGCCTATGACGCCTTTCCGATGACCCACCACGTCGAGTGCGTCGCCGTGCTCGAGTCGACATCCTCCTGACGCGTCTGGTCAGTTCTCCTGCGCCGTGCAGGTCCGGCTCCAATGCTCGGCCGCAGGAGGCCACCCCCGAAACCGACGACGAGGTGGGTGCTGATCTGCCGACAGGGGTGCCGACTGAATCGGCGCGGGACTCCGCTCGGGGTCGCTCAGTCTGGGCTGCCGTCCAGGTCGACCGCGACCTCGCAGACCAGCACGGCACGGTCGACCAACCCCACCCACAGCGTCCGGGCCCCAGCCGGGGGCGTCGGGTTGAAGTGTGCGGACGCCTTCCACTCGGCTCCCGTGCCACCGGCAGAGCCGCGGATCGACCGACACGACGTGCCCAGATCATCACGCAGGCACACTGCCGCGTGGAGACGCTCCAGTGACGGTGACCCGGACGTCGTGACCGACCACCACCTCGATCAGCCGGATCCCGACGCCGGCCATGGTTCCGACGATGTCGTCGGGCACGAGCAGTCTCCGCCGGCTGACGCGGGTGACGGTCACCGTGAAGGTGTGGTCGGGGTCGCCGTAGGCCAGATGAGCGAGCCCCTCGGCTGCCCGTACCTCAGCGCTTGACCAGGCGCGCGGGAGCCGCCCGTCGGTTCGTGGTGGTCCCAGCAGCTGCGCGATGACATCCTCGACCTCGGTCATGCCCAGCAGGGTATGAGATTGGTCAGGGGCCGCCGCGCCGATGACGCCTCAAGGGCTGACAATGAGGTGACCCTGTGGTTAGATATATCTTGACGTCAAGATATATTGCCACCGTTTGCGACAGCAAAGTTGCTGGAAGGAGCCCACAGTGGGCAGCGTTGACAGCTTCAAGGCCAAGGGAACCCTCGAGGTCGAGGGGAACGCCTACGAGATCTACCGGCTGGCCGCAGTCGAGGGGCACGAGAGTCTGCCCTACAGCCTCAAGGTACTGCTCGAGAACCTCCTGCGAACGGAGGACGGCGCGAACATCACCGCCGACCACATCCGGGCCCTGGGGGCGTGGGACAAGGACGCCCAGCCCGACATCGAGATCCAGTTCACGCCGGCCCGCGTCATCATGCAGGACTTTACCGGGGTGCCGTGCATCGTCGACCTCGCCACCATGCGCGAGGCGGTGGCCGAGCTGGGTGGTGACGCCACGACGATCAACCCGTTGGCCCCGGCCGAGCTCGTCATCGACCACTCCGTCATCATCGACGTCTTCGGGCGCGCCGACGCCTTCGAGCGCAACGTCGACTTCGAGTACCACCGCAACAAGGAGCGCTACCAGTTCCTCCGGTGGGGCCAGACCGCCTTCGACGACTTCAAGGTCGTGCCACCGGGCACCGGCATCGTGCACCAGGTCAACATCGAGCACCTCGCCCGCACCGTCATGGTGCGCGACATCGACGGGGAGCGCTTCGCCTACCCCGACACCTGTGTCGGCACCGACTCGCACACCACCATGGTCAACGGCCTGGGGGTGCTCGGCTGGGGAGTCGGCGGCATCGAGGCCGAGGCGGCCATGCTGGGCCAGCCCGTGTCGATGCTCATCCCGCGCGTGGTCGGCTTCAAGCTGAGCGGGTCGATCCCGACGGCGGCCACGGCCACCGACGTGGTGCTCACCATCACCGAGATGCTGCGCCAGCACGGTGTCGTCGGCAAGTTCGTGGAGTTCTACGGCGAGGGCGTGGCCCAGGTGCCGCTCGCGAACCGCGCCACCATCGGCAACATGAGCCCCGAGTTCGGCTCCACCTGTGCGATCTTCCCGATCGACGACGTGACCCTCGACTACCTGCGACTCACCGGTCGTTCGGCAGAGCAGGTGGCCCTCGTCGAGACCTACGCCAAGGAACAGGGCATGTGGCTCCACGCCGGCCCCGACCAGCCCGAGGCGCGCTACTCCGAGTACCTCGAGCTCGACCTGTCGACCGTGGTGCCCTCGATCGCCGGGCCCAAACGGCCCCAGGACCGCATCTCGCTCACCGAGTCGAAGGAGCAGTTCCGCAACGACCTGAAGAACTATGTCGTCAACGGCCTGGGCATCGACAAGAGCGCCGTCGACACCGAGCTGATGGACACCTTCCCCGCCTCCGACTCGCCCAGCCATGACGCCCTGGAGGCCTCGCAGGAGGCGGGTCGGCCCTACCACTCCGGCGCCAGAGTCAACGGTGACCGAGCCACCAACCCGGCAACGGTGACCATCGACGGTACCGAGGTGACCATCGACCACGGCCATGTCGCGATCGCCTCGATCACCTCCTGCACCAACACCTCCAACCCGTCGGTCATGATGGCGGCCGCGATGCTGGCCAAGAACGCCGTCGAGAAGGGGCTTACGGTGCCGCCGTGGGTCAAGACGTCGATGGCCCCGGGCTCGAAGGTGGTCACCGGCTACTACGACAAGGCCGGCATGTGGCCCTACCTCGAGAAGCTCGGCTTCTACCTCGTCGGCTACGGCTGCACCACCTGCATCGGCAACTCCGGACCGATCATCGACGAGGTGTCCGAGGCCGTCAACGACAACGACCTCGCGGTCGTCTCGGTGCTTTCGGGCAACCGCAACTTCGAGGGCCGGATCAACCCCGACATCAAGATGAACTACCTGGCCAGCCCGCCGCTGGTGATCGCCTACGCCCTCGCCGGCACGATGGACTTCGACTTCGAGACCCAGCCGCTCG
>JAKDLG010000309.1 GCA_030452985.1 Humibacillus sp. | reverse complement strand
CCGGGCGGCGCGCCCTGACATCGTGCTGCTCGTCGGCGGCACCGACGGGGGAAACTCGAATGTGCTGTTGCACAATGCCGCTCGTCTGGCGAACGCCGCCATCGGCGGGCACGGAACCCACGCGGTGCCCGTCGTGGTGGCGGGCAACGTCGACGTGCGGCACGAGGCCGTCGCGAGACTCGAGGTGACACAGCGCCCGACCCTTGTGGCGGCCAACGTGCTTCCCCGCATCGGGGTCATCGCGCCGGAGTCGGCCCGGGCGACCATCCGAGAGGCATTCCTGCGGCACGTGATCGGCGGCAAGGGTCTGTCGCGAGACGGTGCCTTCGCCACGATGGTCGAGGCGGCCACCCCCGACGCAGTGCTGAGCGGGGTCGAGCTGCTGGCCGAGGAGATGGACGGTGACGTGCTGGTCGTCGACGTGGGCGGGGCGACCACTGACGTCTACTCATGCATCACCCCCGAGGGTGAGGATGCCGGACTGCGCAAAGACGTCGTGGCCCCGCTGTGGCACGCGCGCACGGTCGAGGGTGACCTCGGGGTGCGCTGGAACGCCCTCGGCGTTATCGAGGCAGCCCGCGCCGAGCTGCTCTGGCCGCCCGGGGGCGAGGCCGGTGACGAGATCGATGCGTATGCCGCTCACGTCCACGAGCAGCCGACCTCGCTGCCTCGCGATGCTGACGAACAGGGCCTCGACCTCGAGCTGGCCCGCCTGGCGGCGCTGGTCGCGGTGCGCCGGCACGCTCGCGCCGCGCAGCCGACCGAGTCGCCGCGTCCGCTGGCCAACGTGACCACCCTCATGGGCTCGGGGGGTGTGCTGCGGTTCGCAGACCAGGTCGGGCGGGATCGGGTGCTGGGCGCTGTGCTCGCCGACCACGCCGGCGGGTGGAAGGTGCCACGAGAGGCCCGGGCGAGCGTCGACGCGCCCTATCTGCTCTTCGCGGTCGGGCTGCTGGCCGACTCCGACCCGGCCTTGGCTCGCGCCCTCGCCGCACAGATCCTCTGACCCAGCACCGTCGAAAGGACGGTTCGTGCGACACGAACCGTCCTCTCGACGGTCTAGCACCGTCGAGAGGACAGTTGCTGTCGTCCACACCTCCCAGGGACTGTCGGGTGCGTCCACAGATCCGCGCGGCGGCCTGTTCGAACATGCCGCCAGCGCCCGACTCTGGCGGCATGGAACTGCTCTCGCTGCCGGCCGGCCTGTCGCCGATGGCCTTCTCCGTCGCCGAGGCCGCGCGCCTTGGCCTGACGCCGGGATGCTTACGCTCGGGTCTCTACCTGCCCACGCGCGGCGTCCATTCGGTCTCGCCGCCGGTGACCTTGATCGAGCGGGCCCGGATATTTGCCAAAGCGGCCCCCGACGGGTTCGCCTTCTCCCACCAGAGCGCCGCAGCGCTGCTCGGGATGCCGCTGTCGTACGCCATGGAGCACGACGACCGATTGCACATCATGACCACCACGCAGTGGGGCCGGATGCGGCGTGAGGGGGTTCGCGCGCACCGTGGCCTCGAAACGCGCGAGGTGGTCTTCGTCGAGGGGGTGCCCGTGGTGTCGGCACCCGATACATGGGTCGACTTCGGTGAGCTCGTGGGGCGGGGAAAGCCGGCAGGGCTGGACGATCTCATCATCGCGGGCGATGTGGCGGCGAACATCGTCGACGGCACGCAGGCGTTACGGGAGGCTCTGGCCCGGCGGGTCCGGCCTCGCGGAAAGGTCACGTTGAGCTACGCCCGTCACCGCATCAGGTTGGGGTCTGCCTCGGCCATGGAGACCCGGGCGCGGCTGATGGTGGTTCGTGCCGGCCTGCCCGAGCCACAGCTCAACGTGCACGTCGTTTCCACGACGGGGCAGTGGCTGGCCTGCTGTGACCTGGTCTGGAGGAAGCAGCGGGTGGTGGGGGAGTACAACGGGGTCGAGTGGCACGAGGGCGTTGAGAAGGAGGAGCTGGACGGCATCCGTCGCGAGGGTCTGGAACGCGACGGTTGGACGGTGGTGGACATCGTCGCCGCGGATGTTTTCGACCCTCTCTCGCGACAGGCCAAGCTCTTTGAGCTGGCGGACGCGCTGGATCACGACGTGCGGGCGTTGAGGCTGGTAGACGCCGAGCCGCAGTTCTACGCCCCGGCTCAGTTCCAGCGTCCCCGGCGCGCCCGGTGACGGAGCATCAACTGCCCTCTCGACGGCTCCGGAACGTCGAAAGGGCAGTTCGTGTGACACGAACTGCCCTTTCGACGGTGACGCAGGGGGTGAGTCTCAGCTGGTGTACGGCTTTGCGGCCAGCACCTTGACCTCGATGTGCTTGCCGTTCGGAGCCAGGTAGGTGGTGGACTCGCCGACGCTCTTGCCGTGGATGGCCGCTCCCATGGCCGACTTCTCCGAGAAGACCTGCAGGTCGGAACCGTCGGCGATCTCGCGGTTGCCGAGCAGGAACGTCTCCTGGTCGCCGAACATCTCGACGGTCACGAGCATGCCGGGCTCGACGACGCCGTCATCGGGCGGGGTCTCGCCGATGGTCGCGGTCTGCAGCAGCTCGGTGAGCTGGCGGATCCGGGCCTCCATCTTGCCCTGCTCCTCGCGGGCGGCGTGGTAGCCACCGTTCTCCTTGAGGTCGCCTTCCTCGCGGGCCTCTTCGATCTGACGCGCGATATCGAGGCGACCCTCTCCCGAGAGCTGGTCGAGCTCGCCCTTGAGTCGGTCAAAGGCTTCCTGGGTCAGGAATCCGGCGGCTGTCTCGGTCACGATTGCACTCCTACTTGCGAACGAGCGCCCACGCGCGGCGCATGGGCGCCGTGTCACGACGTCTTGGATACAGAAACGAGCCCGGACGAACGGCGGTGCGGAACGGTGTTCGACACATGCGCGAACTGTCGTGGGCCCTGATGAAGTCCAAGCGTAGCAAATCGCCGTGTGAGCACCTAGAATCGCACGTCGCCGTGGTCAGAGGAGAGCACACCAGGGCTCCAACGCAGGCTCAGTTGCAGGTTCTGACCTCGCCCGTCACCGCCCTCGTCGTCGTGCGCACCGTCACGGTGTGCTGGCTGTCGGCGTCGGCGGATGCCGGGATCGGCACGTCGAGGGTGCCGACGGGCGAGAAATCTCGGGCGAGCGCCTGCACCGTGCAGGTCACCGCGTCGCCGTCGGGGCTGTGCACCGAGAAGGTGACCCGAACGCTCTGGTCGTCGACCACCTTGTACCCGACCGTCTCGAAGCTGGGGAGCCCGAGGGTGGCGGACAGGCCCCACCAGATGGCCCAGGCGACTCCCAGGCTCACCCCGATGGTGCCGATGACCCACCATCGGAGCGTGCCGGGGGCGGGTC
>JAKDLG010000017.1 GCA_030452985.1 Humibacillus sp. | reverse complement strand
ACGGGTTCTCGCTCTTGCGGGCGATCTTGTCGACCTCGTCGATGTAGATGATGCCCGTCTCGGCCTTCTTGACGTCGTAGTCGGCCGCCTGGATCAGTTTGAGCAGGATGTTCTCGACGTCCTCGCCGACGTAGCCGGCCTCGGTCAGGGCGGTGGCGTCGGCGATCGCGAACGGCACGTTGAGCATCTTGGCCAGCGTCTGGGCCAGGTAGGTCTTGCCCGACCCGGTCGGCCCGATGAGCAGGATGTTGCTCTTGGCGATGTCGACGTGGTCGTCATCGCGTGCCCCGCCGCCCTCGCCCGCCTGGATGCGCTTGTAGTGGTTGTAGACGGCGACCGCCAGTGACTTCTTGGCGATGTCCTGGCCGATGACGTAGTTCTCGAGGAAGTCGAAGATCTCGCGCGGCTTGGGCAGGTGGTCGAGGCCCAGCTCGCTGCTCTCGGCGAGCTCCTCCTCGATGATCTCGTTGCACAGGTCGATGCACTCGTCGCAGATGTAGACACCCGGACCGGCGATCAGCTTCTTGACCTGTTTCTGGCTCTTTCCGCAGAAGGAGCACTTGAGCAGGTCCCCGCCCTCTCCGATGCGTGCCACTGGAAGCTCCTGGTCCGTCGACGACTCCGGCGCAGGCAGCGCCCCAGCCGCTACCTGCCGACCCCGACCCCGGGGCACTCTCCTATTAGACGACGCACCGGCCGCTCACCGATAGCGCAACGCCGTTTGTCCGCTGATGGCGGACAAACGGCGTTGCGTCCGGAGCAGCCGGAGTCAGCCTGCGGTGGTGATCGGAACCACGTCGGGCGCGCCCTTGCGAGCGGCATCCGCCGTCTCGTCGTCAGGCATCTGCTGGCTCTCGCGCTCTGCCTCGACGCGCGCGAGGTAGTGCTCCACCTCGCGGGCCTTCTGCTCGTCGGTCCAGCCCAGCACGGGGGCCATCAGCTCGGCCGCCTCGCGGCACGAGTCGGTGCCCCGGTCGAAGGTCTCGATCGAGATCCGGGTGCGCCTCGTGAGCACGTCGTCGAGGTGACGGGCGCCCTCGTGGGAGGTGGCGTAGACGACCTCGGCCCGCAGATAGTCGTCGGCACTGCCCAACGACCGACCGAGCGAGGGGTCGGCCTCGATCAGCTCGAGCACCTCGCTCGTCAGCGAGCCGTACCGGCCCAGCAGGTGCTCGATGCGCCCCTCGTGCAGCCCGCTCTGTTGCGCCAGCAGGTGGCGTTGGTTCCACAGGGCCGTGTACCCCTCGGCGCCGAGCAACGGAATCCCGTCGGTGCAGCACGGCGGGACGCGCCGGTCGAGGATCGCGTCGAGCCCGTGCACGGCCTCGTCGACGGCATCCTTGGCCATGATCCGGTACGTCGTGTACTTGCCGCCGGCGACGACGACCAGCCCGGGCACCGTGTGGGCGACGGCGTGCTCACGCGAGAGCTTCGACGTCGAGTCGGACTCCCCCGCGAGCAGCGGCCGCAGGCCGGCGTAGACGCCCTCGACGTCGGCGCGGGTCAGCGGCGTCTCGAGCACCTCGTTGACGTGGTGGAGCAGGTAGTCGATGTCGCCCTGGCTCGCCGCCGGGTGCGCCTTGTCGAGCTCCCAGTCGGTGTCGGTGGTGCCGATGAGCCAGTGCCGGCCCCACGGGATGACGAACAGCACCGACTTCTCGGTGCGCAGGATCAGTCCCGACGACGAGCGGATGCGATCACGCGGCACCACCAGATGGATGCCCTTGCTGGCCCGCACGTGGAACTGGCCCCGCTCCCCCACCATCGCCTGGGTGTCATCGGTCCACACCCCGGTGGCGTTGATCACCTGACGAGCCATGATGGTGAAGCTCTGGTCGGTCTCGAGGTCGTGCACGACCGCCCCGCTGACCCGCTCGCCCTCACGCACCAGCTCGGTGACCCGGGCCCGGTTGGCGACATGGGCCCCGTAGGCCGCCGCCGTGCGGGAGAGAAACATCGTGTGCCGCGCGTCGTCGACCTGCGCGTCGTAGTACTGCAGGGCGCCGACAAGGGCGTCCTTGCGCAGTGACGGGACGATGCGTCGGGCGCCGCGGCGCGTGAGGTGCCGGTGCAACGGCACGCCCGCACCGTGGCCGGAGGCCTTGGACATCGCGTCGTAGAGCGCCACGCCCGACCCGGCGTAGGCCCGCTCCCACACTCTGCCCTTGAGGGGGTAGACGAACGGCACCGGCTTGACCAGGTGGGGGGCCAGCGTCTCGAGCATCAGCCCGCGTTCCTTGAGCGCCTCGGCCACCAGCCGGAAGTCGAGCATCTCGAGGTAGCGCAGGCCGCCGTGGATGAGCTTGCTCGACCGGCTCGAGGTGCCGGAGGCGTAGTCACGCGCCTCCACCAGACCGACGCGCAGGCCTCGGGTGGCAGCGTCGAGGGCGGCGCCGCCGCCCACCACGCCGCCACCGATGACGAGCACGTCCAGCGGCTCGCGCGCCATCTCCTCGAGGGCGGCATCGCGCAGCTGGGGTGACAGGGGGACGGTGAGCATCAGGTTCCTCTCGGCGCGTGCGGCACGCGCTCTCGTGGTGGGGTGGTGGCGCAGAGCCCGGTCGGGCTCATTCGACGTCGACCCAGTCAAGCGTGCGGGTGACGGCCTTCTTCCACCATTGGTAACCGGTCTCGCGCTGCTCTTCGTTCCAGACCGGCTCCCAGCGCTTCGACTCGTTCCAGTTCTCACGCAGCTCGTCGGTGTTGGCCCAGAAGCCCACGGCCAGTCCCGCCGCGTAGGCGGCACCCAGCGCCGTGGTCTCGGCGACGACCGGGCGGCTCACCGGCACGCCGAGCACGTCGGCCTGGATCTGCATGCACAGCTCGTTGGCGGTCACGCCGCCGTCGACCTTGAGCACCTCGAGCTTGACGCCGGAGTCCTGCTCCATGGCGTCGGCCACGTCCCGGCTCTGGTAGCAGATCGCCTCCAGCGTGGCGCGGGCGACGTGCGCGTTCGTGTTGTAGCGGGACAGCCCGACGATGGCGCCACGGGCATCGGAACGCCAGTAGGGCGCGAACAGCCCCGAGAAGGCGGGCACGAAGTACACGCCGCCGTTGTCGTCGACCTGTCGGGCCAGGGCCTCCGACTGAGAAGCGCCGCTGATGATGCCGAGCTGGTCGCGCAGCCACTGCACGGCCGAGCCGGTCACGGCGATCGACCCCTCGAGGGCGTAGACGGCGTCCTCGTCGCCGAACTTGTACGCCAACGTGGTCAGCAGGCCGTTCTCAGAGCGGACGATCTCGGTGCCGGTGTTGAGCAGCATGAAGTTGCCCGTGCCGTAGGTGTTCTTGGCCTCTCCCGGAGCGAAGCAGACCTGGCCGACCGTGGCCGCCTGCTGGTCACCGAGGTCACCGGTGATGGGGACCTCACCGCGGAACGGGCCGCCGGCCCGGGTCTTGCCGTACCCCTCCGGGCACGACGACGGTTTGATCTCGGGGAGCATCGATCGCGGAACCCCGAAGAAGCCCATCAGCTCTTCGTCCCAGTCGAGCGTCTCGAGGTTCATCATCATCGTGCGGCTCGCGTTGGTGACGTCGGTGACGTGCACCCCGCCGTCGGTGCCCCCGGTCAGCTGCCAGATCAGCCAGCTGTCGGTCGTACCGAAGATCGCGTCACCCCTCTCGGCCGCCTCACGGACGCCGTCGACGTTCTCGAGGATCCACTGGATCTTTCCCCCGGCGAAGTAGGTCGCGGGCGGCAGACCGGCCTTGGCGCGGATGACGTCGCCACGACCGTCGCGGTCGAGCGCCGACGCGATGCGATCGGTGCGGGTGTCCTGCCAGACGATGGCGTTGTAGTAGGGCCGCCCGGTGTTCTTGTCCCAGACGACCGTCGTCTCACGCTGGTTGGTGATGCCAAGGGCGACAAGGTCGGAATAGGTGAGATTCGCCTTCCCGAGCGCCGTCTGGATCACTGAGGAGGTGCGTTCCCAGATCTCGACGGGGTTGTGCTCGACCCAGCCCGCCTGGGGCAGGATCTGCTCGTGCTCGAGCTGGTGGCGGGCCACCTCGTTGCCCGAGTGGTCGAAGATCATGAATCGGGTGCTGGTCGTGCCCTGGTCGATGGAACCGACGTACTCTGCCATTATTGCTCCTTCGCGATGTGGCTGGTCTTGATCTTGGCTCAGTTCTGGACGCTTGGCTCGCTGACCGTGATGTCCTCGCTCTCGTGACCGAGGTAGGGCTCGATGCCCTTGACGAAGAGCAGACCGCCGAGCAGGCCGCCGATGATGGGCGCGACGATCGGTAGCCAGAAGTAGAGCTGATCGCCGTTCACGGAGTACAACGAGTCGCCGTAACCGGTGATCCACGACGCGAGCCGCGGGCCCATGTCACGCGCCGGGTTGATGGCGTAGCCCGCGTTGGTGCCCCAGGCCATCCCGATGCCTACGACCAGGAAGCCGATCATGAGCGGGCCGGTGTTGGCCATCGGCGGGTTGTTCAGGGCCGTCGTCATGGCGAAGATCACGAAGACGAGGATGGCGGTTCCGACGATCTGGTCGAAGAACGCCGTGGTGATCGACACCCCGGGGCCCGGTGAGGTCGAGAAGATGCCCTGGGTCAGCTTGGTGTGATCGGGGTCGACCCTGGCGATCTGGTCGGCGTAGACGAAGCGGACGACCACGGCGGCCACGAAGGCCCCCGCCGTCTGGGCGAGGCAGTAAGGGCCGACCTTGCTCCACTTGAAGCCCTTGAAGGCGGCCAGGGCGATGGTCACGGCCGGGTTGAGGTGGGCGCCGCTCACGCGGGCCGACACGTAGACCCCCATCGTCACGCCGAAGCCCCAGGCCCAGGCGATCGAGTTGTGGTCACCGCTCGCCACACTCTTGGGGAAGCCGCCGGTGACGACCTGCGCCACCACGCCGACGCCGAACAGAATCAGGATCATGGTTCCGAGGAACTCCGCCCAGAGTTCCCCTTTGAGGGGTGTCTTACTCACGTAACATCTCCACGTCGTCGGGGGCCGCGCACCGTCGCGAGGCCCGATTTATCCACGCTAAGACGACGTTTCGGGCCCGGCAACCAGCGCGTTCGTCATCGCCGAACGCCGCGGTAACGGTCCAGAAGTACGCTGAAACCGTGGCGAAGAACATCCAGTCCGTCGAACGGGCCGCCGCCGTGCTCAGGGTGGTCGGGGCAGCTGGCCGCCCCGTCGAGCTCGCCGAGATCGCCCAGGCCCTCGACCTGCCGAGAACGACGACCCACGGCATCGTGCGCACCCTGCGCGAGGTCGGCCTGCTCACCCAGCCCAACCACTCCACCGCCTACGCCCTCGGCCGCCGGCTCGCCACCCTGGGCCGGGCCAGGCTCGACCCGAACGACATCCGGTCGCTCACCACCAACTACGCCGATGCGCTGGCATCCCATTCACGCCAAGCCGTCTTCATCGGCGTCCCGCACGTCCGTGGGGTCGCGATCATCCACCACGTCTTTCGCCCCGACGACCGCGAGCAGACGATGGTGATCGGGGCCGTCGTACCGTTCCACGCGACGGCCCTCGGCAAGGCCACGCTCGCCTTCGCCCCCAGTGCTGCCGGTGGTGGGCTCTCGCTCGAGCGCTTCACCGGGCGCACGGTACGTACGCGAGGCCGGCTCGACGTGGAGCTCTCGCGGGTACGAGCCCAAGGCTTTGCGCTCGACGTCGGTGAGCATGACCCCGACCTCGCCGGCATCGCCGCCCCACTGCGCACGGTCGGCGGGCTCGGCGTCGGCGCCGTCGGGATCGTCGGAACGGTAGGAACGATGGTCGGGACCGACAGTCAGCCGCGACCCGATCTCGTGGGGCACGTTCGGGATGCCGCCACTGCGATGTCCCGTGCCATCGTGGCCGGCCGGTGACCCGATGAGCCCCCGATGCGCCCTCTGAGCCACGAACCCGTCGTCGCCGCCATCGACCAGGGCACCACCTCGACGCGGTGCATGCTCTTCGACCCGCAGGGGCAGACCGTCGCCCTGGCGCAGGTGGAACACCGGCAGATCCATCCGGCCCCGGGGTGGGTCGAGCACGATGCGGCCGAGGTGTGGCGCAACGTCACCCTGGTGGTGCCCATGGCCTTGCGCCAGGGCGGCGTCGAGGTGGGCGACATCGTGGCCCTCGGGATCGCCAACCAGCGCGAGACAAGCGTCGTGTGGGACCCCGTCTCGGGAAAGGTGCTCGCGCCCGCCATCACGTGGCAGGACACCCGCACCGCTGACATCGTCACCACCCTGGTGCAGGCCGGACACGACGAACAGATCGAGGCCATCAGCGGACTGGTACCGCGAACCTACTTCGCGGGGCCGCGTCTACGCTGGCAGCTCGACCACGTCACGGGGCTACGGGACCGGGCACAGGCCGGAGAGCTGCTCTTCGGCACCATGGAGAGCTGGCTGATCTGGAACCTCACGGGCGGCCCCGACGGGGGTGTGCACGTCACCGACGTGACCAACGCCAGCCGCACCATGCTGATGGATATCGAGACGCGGCAGTGGAGCCCGCGCCTTCTGGAGCTTCTCGACGTGCCTGCGTCGGTGCTGCCGCGGATCGCCTCCAACGCCGAGCGCTACGGCACCTGCACCACCCTGCTCCCCGGGGTTCCGGTGACAGCCGCCATCGGCGACCAGCAGGCGGCCCTCGTCGGGCAGACCTGTTTCGAGGTCGGCCAGGCCAAGTGCACCTACGGCAGCGGCGCGTTCCTGCTCTCGAACACCGGCCCGACCCGCATCGTCTCGTCACGCGGGTTGATCTCGACCGTCGCCTACCAGCTGGGTGACGATGCGCCGTCGTACGCCCTCGAGGGCTCGATCGCCGTGGCCGGCTCACTGGTGCAGTGGCTGCGCGACTCCCTCGGGCTGATCGACACGGCGCCCCAGATCGAGACGCTGGCCGCCACCGTGCCCGAGAACGGCGGCTGCTACATCGTGCCTGCCTTCTCGGGCCTTTACGCCCCCCACTGGCGCGACGACGCCCGCGGCATCATCGTCGGGCTGACCTCCTACATCACGAAGGGGCACCTGGCCCGGGCGGTGCTCGAGGCGACCGCCTGGCAGACCGTCGAAGTGGTCGAGGCCCTCCGCGGCGACACGGGCATGGACCTCGACCGGTTCGTCGTCGACGGCGGCATGACCTCCAACCAGCTGCTCATGCAGTACATCGCCGACGTGCTCGACCAGCGCGTCGAGCGGCCGCTGGTCTCCGAGAGCGTGTGCCTGGGAGCCGCCTACCTCGCCGGCCTCACCGTGGGCTACTGGGACAGCCTGGCGGCGGTGCGCGACAACTGGCACCGAGCGGGGTCGTGGAGACCCCGGATGGACCCGGCCCGTCGCGCGATCGAGCGCGCCGGATGGGAGGAAGCGGTACGGCGGGCCCTGGCCGACTGCTCGTGACAGGCGAGGCCAGCGGGCGCCCTCCCCCGCCACCCCTTGACGCACGGATGCCGCTGGGCCCGGTCGGTCACCCGACGGCCCAGCGGCATCCGGCTGGGGGTGAGACGCGTTCGGCTCAGCTCTCGAGCGAGGCCTTGCGGGAGGAGAGCACCTCGTCGATGAGGCCGTACTCCTTGGCCTCGGCGGACGAGAGGATCTTGTCGCGCTCGATGTCGGTCTGCACCTGCTCCGAGGTACGCCCGGTGTGGTGGGCGAGGGTGTCCTCGAGCCAGGTGCGCATGCGCAGCACCTCGTTGGCCTGGATCTCGATGTCGGACGCCTGGCCGTAGTCGCCGCCCGAGAGCGCCGGCTGGTGGATCAGGATGCGGGCGTTCGGCAGGGCGAAGCGCTTGCCCGGCGCGCCGGCGCCGAGCAGTACCGCGGCGGCGGAGGCAGCCTGGCCGATGACGAAGGTCTGGATGTCGGGGCGCACGAACTGCATGGTGTCGTAGATGGCCGTCATCGCCGTGAACGAGCCGCCGGGGCTGTTGATGTACATCAGGATGTCGCGGTCGGGGTCGAGCGACTCGAGCACCAGCAGCTGCGCGATGATGTCGTCGGCCGAGGCGTCGTCGACCTGCACCCCGAGGAAGATGATGCGGTCTTCGAAGAGCTTGTTGTAGGGGTCGGAACGCTTCATGCCGTAGGCGGTGCGCTCCTCGAACTGCGGCAGGATGTAGCGGCTCGAAGGCGCAGCGACGGCGCCGAGATGCGCGGTGGGGTTGATCATCATGTCTGTCTCCAAAGTCCTTGAGATGCCGTCGGTTTCAGGCGTTGTCGTCGGCGCCGGTGGGGTCGGCCTCAGGACCGTCGGCCTTCGCCTCGGCCTGACCGACGCTGGACCCCTCGACGGCCTGGCCCGCGTTGGTGAACACGTGGTCGACGAAGCCGTACTCCTTGGCCTCCTCCGCGCTGAACCACCGGTCGCGGTCCGAGTCGCGAGTGATCTGCTCTTCGCTCTGACCCGTGTGCTGGGCGATGAGCATGGCCATCTGCTGCTTGACGTAGAGCATCTGCTCAGCCTGAATCTTGATGTCGGTGGCGGTACCGCCGATGCCGCCGGACGGCTGGTGCATCATGACGCGGGCGTGGGGGGTCGCGTAGCGCTTGCCCTTCGTGCCGGCCGACAGCAGGAACTGGCCCATCGAGGCGGCCATGCCCATGGCCACGGTCGCCACGTCGTTGGGGATCCAGTTCATCGTGTCGAAGATGGCCATGCCGGCCGAGATGGACCCACCAGGGCTGTTGATGTAGAGCCAGATGTCAGCCTCGGGGTCTTCGGCCGACAGCAGCAGCAGCTGCGCCGCGATGGCGTTCGCGTTGTCGTCGCGCAC
This sequence comes from Humibacillus sp., assembly GCA_030452985.1. Lineage (GTDB taxonomy): Bacteria > Actinomycetota > Actinomycetes > Actinomycetales > Dermatophilaceae > DSM-29435. The sequence continues at coordinate 44,049 of JAKDLG010000017.1, read as the reverse complement.
GTCTGATCCCAGGAAGATGATGCGTTCCTTGAGCAGGCGGTTGTAGATGTGGTCGTCCAGACCACTCGGCATGCCGTTGCCGTTGGCGGAGGTCTGCGAAGTCACCCAAGTCTCCATCGTTGAAGGTTGTCCAGTCAGCTGCACCGCGCGGTGCGCAGCTGCCGACTGGGCTCGTCACTGACCCTAACGCCCGAGGTACGAGGGAGATTTCCCATTGGCGCCCTGTTCGCCGTGAGCAGACAAACGACGAGCGTTCAGGCCATCGATCCGCCGTCCTGCCCCGACTCACCAGCGTCGGCGGCCATCCGCGCCTCGTCGGTGTCGTCCGTCCGGTCGTCTGACGCGTCGTCGAACGAGCCGTTGCCCTTGGCCTGTTCGAGGGAGTCCTCCCGGGGGCCGTTGCTGGCCGTCGTCCCGTCAAGGTTGCCTCGGTCGGCGTCGGACTGCTCGACGCTGGTCGGGGTGCTCTTCCGGGTGTCTTCGGTGTCGTCGCTGCTGCTGTTCATCACTGGGTCCTCACCGTGGTCGGTCGTGCTGGTTCGAGGCCGTCGATCGGCCATTCTCGACCTACCCGTTGCGACCCACCGCCGACCGAAATTCGAACGAGACGCGTGAGGCCGGCCCCGAAAGTTGGGGCCGGCCTCACGGCATCCGTGCTGTTGCCGTCTCTCAGGCGTTGCGTCTCTCAGGCGTTGCTGGGCACCGACTCCTCAGTGGGCTCACCGGCGTCGGTGGCCTCAGCGACGACCTCCTGGCCGGCAGTGTCACCAGAGTCTGCAGTGTCACCAGAGTCTGCAGTGTCGTCAGAGGGTGCAGCTTCTTCAGAGTCAAGAGTGTCAGCGACCTCGTCGTCGTCGGTGCCCGGAACGGTCTCGTTCAGGTCGATGAGGTTGCCGGCGGTGTCCTTGACCGACACCTTCTCGAGCACGCTGGCGAGCGCCTTGCGGCGGGCGACCTCGGCGACCATAGCCGGGATCTGACCGTCCTGGTCGAGCTGCTGCGCGAACTGGTTCGGGTCCATGCCGTACTGCTGCGAGCTCATCACGAGGAACTCGATGAGCTCCTGCTGGGCGACCTGCACCTCGTTCGCCTCGGCGATGGCATCGAGCACGAGCTGGGTCTTCAGGCCCTTGCGGGTGCTCTCGTCGACCTCGGCGCGGTGCTCGTCGTCGTCGAGGCGGCTCTCACCCTCGAGGTGGCTGGTGACCTCGGCGAGCACGACGCCCTCGGGGATCGGCACCTCCACCTGCTCGAGGATGGCCTCGAGCAGCTGGTCACGGGCCGAGACGCCCTGCGCGAACTTCGCGTCGACCTCGACCTTGCTCTCAAGGTCGGCCCTCAGCTCGTCGAGCGTGTCGAACTCGGAGGCCAGCTGGGCGAACTCGTCGTCGAGCTCAGGCAGCTCACGCTCCTTGACGGCCGTGACCGAGACGGTGCACTCGGCGGCGGTGCCCTCGCGGTCTCCACCGGCCAGCGGCGCGGTGAAGGTCTTGGTCTCGTCGACGGTCATACCGACGAGCGCCTCGTCGAGACCCTCCAACATGTTCTTGCTGCCGACCTCGTAGGAGACGCCGGTGACGGAGTCGATCTCCTCGTCGTCGATGGTGGCCGAGAGGTCGAGCGAGACGAAGTCGCCCTCGGTGGCGGCTCGGTCGACCCCGACGAGGGTGCCGAAGCGGGCCCGCAGAGCGTCGAGACGCTCCTGCACGGCTGCCTCATCGACGCTCACCTCGTCGACGGTGAGCTCGATGCCGTCGAAGTCGGGCAGCACGATCTCGGGCCGGCGGTCGACCTCGGCGACGAAGGTCAGGTCTTCTCCGTCAGTGGCCGGCACCTGCAGGTCGGTAATCTCGGGCTGGCCCATGGGGCGTACCTCGTTCTCGGCCAGGGCCTGACCGTAGAAGTCGGGCAGCGCGCTGTTGACGGCCTCCTCGAGCACGGCGGCCCGGCCGACACGCTGCTCGATGATGCGGGCAGGCACCTTGCCCTTGCGGAACCCCGGCACCTGGATGTGCTCACCGATGTTCTTGATGGCCGCATCGAGGCTCGGCTTCAGCTCTTCGAACGGGACCTCGACGGTCATCTTGACCCGGGTCGGGCTGAGGGTCTCGAGCGCACTCTTCACTGCGGGTACTCCAAGGTGTCGGCGGGACGGGTCGGCGGAAACACCGACCGACAGGCCATGTTAACGGGCGCAGGCCAGATGACTAAATGCGCCATCTATGCTCGGTCACCATGACCCCGGCTGCCGCGACCCTGCGACCCATCCAGCTGGTCTGCGTCGCCGTCGGGATGGGCGCGCTGATGATCACCATCGTGCGCATCTTCGTCGACCCGTCGGCGCCGGTCCCGTCGGTGGCCGCGATCGTCATCGTGCTCGTGGCGCTGATCGGAGCAGCCCTGCTCATCACCTACGTGGGCTACAGCGTTCCGGCGCTGCCGCTCGGCCTCCCCCGCGAGAACGCCGAGACGACGTCGCTGCGCTTCTTCACCTCGACCACGGTTCTTCGCACGGCCCTCGCCGAGGCGCCGGTGCTGGTCGCCTTCGCCGTGTCGTTCGCCTTCACCCCGCACTCGTGGCTTCCGCTCGCCATCGCCCTGCCGGGGGCGCTGGCCCTGTTCTGGCTGCACGCATGGCCCTCCCCCCGCACCGCGGCGGCGACCGAGCGCGGCCTGGAGGCCGACGGCGCCAAGAGCTACCTGAGCGAGGCACTGGGGTTTCGCAGTCTTGACCAGGTGTGATCCGCCCTGCTCGGGCGCGAACCGGCATTCGGGATGCCGCTGGGCCGGCTCAGTCGGTCGTGCCACCGGTACGCCAGTAGCGTCCGTCGGCGCGGTCGAGGAAGCCCTCCTCGACCAGGTAGCGACGGAGCGCGGCCACGTCGGGGTGAAAGGCCCGCAGCCGGTTGTTCACCTCGATCTCGTCGTACTGCTCACCCAGTTCGAACTGCTGGGCCAGCAGGTCGAGCACGACGAGCCGCTTGCGGACCTTCGTCGGGATGCTCTTCAACGACCCGTCGGGCGCCACGAACGCCCTCAGCACCGCGTCACGGTCACGAAGGGCTTCCTGCAGGTCGGGCCGGTTCATATCTCCACGCTACGACGCCCCCACCGGCGAGGTCATGCCATTTTCGTCGGTCGGCGTCCACGCGATAGCGCGGTGGCCGTGGAGCGGGCGACGAGAATCGAACTCGCGTGATCAGTTTGGAAGACTGAGGCTCTACCATTGAGCTACGCCCGCAGGAACCGGGTCGTCGACCCGAGGTCCGGTGGCACAGACTACTGCCCGCTCACCGGCAACCTGAAATCGTGTGGCGACCGACACCGGCTACGGTGTGGCGTGTACGGGGCATGGCGCAGCTTGGTAGCGCGTCCGCTTTGGGAGCGGAAGGCCGCAGGTTCGAATCCTGTTGCCCCGACTGGATCTCACCGATCGACCTTTGACCATGACGATGCCCATGACCATGACGCAGTTCCCGGGACCGCAGGCCATCAGACCTCGGGTTCGCCCGACCACTGCAGAAGCAGCGCGAGTCCGCCCACGTAGCCGAGGATGACGACGCAGCCGGCCAACAGGAACGAAAGAGCGGCGCTTGACACCCAGGCCGTGGCGAAGTGGGCCAGAGGAACGGCGGCCAACGGAACCACGTTGAAGACGGCGCGCCGGGTGGGCGGTCGCGCCGCGACGCCGGGGCGGCGGTAGACCCGCAGCAGCAGGAGCAGAGCGCTGTAGGTGAGGCTTGCGCCGCAGAGAAAGAGCCAGACGGGGAACCAGCCGGGCGACCCGTGGTGGTCCACGTGCATGGCCAGAGTGCCCGCAATGCACAAGGTGAAGCCCTGAGGCAGCACCAGCGAGTGCGCGATGTCACCCGCCAACTCGGCGACGGTGCGCCTCACGAGAACTCCTGCTGACCGACGTGGCTTCGAGTGGGTGTGCTGTGCTCAGTCAAGCAGGTCAAGCAGGTCGAGCCGCAGCTCGGTGATCGCCCGCCCGGCTTCGCGGCCCTTGGCCTCGAAACCGACCGTCGGCCGCCATGCTGGCCGGGCCGAGCGACGGGCCTCGAACCGGGGGTGGGCGCCGACCTGCTCGAGCACGTGCCGGGCGTAGAAGTCCTGGTCCGTGGCGACGAGCACGTACCCCCCGGGCCTCAGGACCACTGCGAGCAGGTCGAGGTTGGCCGGGCTGACGAAGCGACGCTTGGTGTGCTTCTGCTTTCGCCACGGGTCGGGAAAGAACAGGTGCACGGCGTCGAAGGTGCGCGGGGCCACCCGCGTCTCGAGGAAGACGACGGCGTCACCGATCTCGATGCGCAGGTTGGGCAGCCCCCGGTCGGCGGCGTCGGCCAGCATCCGGGCCAGTCCGGGGGTGTGCACGTCCATGGCCACGAGGTCGTGCCCGGGATGCTGCTCGGCGTAGGCGAGCGCGGCGGCGCCGTGGCCGCAGCCGATCTCGAGCACGAGCGGGGCCTCTCGACCGAACGTCGCGCGGGGCTCGAAGGGGCCCTCGGGCAGGGCCCGGCCGGGTGCCAGCAGCTCGAGCCGGCTGCGGGTCAGGTCGGAGAACCGCCCCCGGCGCACAAAGCTACGCACCCGGGAGGGCACGACGCCCTCCGGTAGGTCTGGCACGCCCGAGAGTTCGCTCACGGCCCAGATGCTAGTCAGCCGCGGCGGTGACAGCAGCGACGCGCCCCGTCACGACGGCACCGGTGCACCTCGAACGCCTGGGTTACGGTGGCCGTCCCGGGGTCCGTTCGAGGACCCCGACGACGAAAGGAACCCACATGGGCGTCTTCGACAACATCAAGGACAAGGCCACCGGGCTCGTCGACCAGCACGGCGACAAGGCGGGCGAGGGCATCGACAAGGCCGGCGACCTGGTCGACGAGAAGACCGGCGGCAAGTACGCGGACAAGGTCGACACGGCGCAGCAGAAGAGCAAGGACGGCCTCGACGGCCTCGACGGCCAGGACGACGACATCTCCTGACGTCTCGCGCACAATGCTCGATGCGAGGGCGGCGACCGGCGGGTTGTCGCCCTCCGTGCGCTCCGTGCTCGGGTTCTCCGGGCTCGGGCGTCAGCGGCGCCAGATGGTGATGACGGCACGGTCGTCGCCGTGGCCGGCCATGGCCTGGTCGCACAACCGGCGCGCCAGCCCGTCGAAACCCTTGGTCACGAACGACTCTGCGCTGCCGAGCATTCGGTCGATACCGTCGATGAGGGCCTTGTCGCGTGACTCGATGACGCCGTCGCTGTAGAGCACCAGGGCATCACCCCGGCGCAGAGTTCCCGCCTCACGGGGGTAGTCGGCGTGCTCGATGACCCCCAACAGCGGCCCTCGACCACCGGCCAGCATCCGCCACCGGCCGGAGCCGGCCGAGAACTGGGCGGCCGCCGGATGACCGGCGTAGCCGATGGTGAAGTCACCCGTGTCGAGGTGGATCGCGACGTGCACCGCGGTGGCGAAGCCCTCCGGCCAACGCAGCCGCAGCAGGTGGTTGTTGGCCGAGCGCAGAAAGCCGCTCTCGCTCATCTCACCGAGCAGACCGCCCAGGGCACCCGAGAGCAGCAGTGACCGCGTACCGGCCTGACGACCCTTGCCCGACACGTCGACGAGGGCGACCTCGAGCATCGACCCGTCGGTCGAGCGGCTGGCCACGATGAAGTCGCCGGCGAACCCATCGCCGTAGGCCGACTCGAGCGCGACCTCCGCTGCCCACGACGGGGGCAGCTCGGGCAGCTCACCCTGGGCCCGCAGCCGGTCACGCATGTCGACCAGCATCGACTCCCCGCTGACCCCGACGACACCGAGCTGGGCGCGCGCGTGCGCCAGCCACAGCATCAGGCCCATGGTGGCGGCGATCGCTACCTCACTGCCGATCACGACCGGCCGGGCCGGCCCGACCCTGGTACTGACCACACCGATCGCGGCGGCGAGGCCGACGTAGACGACCATGAGCAGACGCGGTTCGAGGAAGAGTCCCGCGGCGACGACCACGAAACCGAAGACCGACCACGGGATGTCGGTCGGCCACAGGATGATGGCCCAAGCGGTGAGCACGCCCACGACCAGGAAGCAGACGACGAGCAGCCACGGTGAGCGCTCGACGACAGGGGTTCGCAGTCGCAGCCGGCGCAGCGGCTGGGTCACGGCGCGGGCTCCGCGCCTTACGGTCGCCTGGGCGGCCACGTACGTCCTTCCCGGGATCGCTCACGCCGGGACGTACGGCCAGGATCCACGGTGCTCAGGGGGCGGCGCTCTCCGGGGGGGACGGGAGCTGTCGGGATGCCTCGTAGGTCGTCACCATACCGAGGCGCCGGGCGTGGCGTGGCTCATCGGAGAAATCGGTGGCGACGAAGACGTCGACGATCTCCTCGGCGAGCGGGATCGCCGTGAACCGGGCCCCGAGCGAGACGATCTGGGCGTCGTTGTGCTCGCGGGCGAGGCGTGCCAGGTCGGGCTCGTAGGCCAGGGCAGCCCGGATGCCGCTCACCTTGTTCGCGGCCATCTGCTCGCCGTTGCCCGACCCGCCGAGCACGACCCCGAGGGAGCCCGGGTCAGCCGCCACGGCCTCGGCCGCGCGCAGCACGTAGACCGGGTAGTCGTCCTGGTCGTCGTACTCCAGCGGTCCGTGGTCGACGACGTCGTGACCGCTTTGCTGCAGGTGCTCGACGAGCGCGCGTTGCAGGTCGTACGCGGCATGGTCACCGCCGATGTGGATACGCATGTCGGTCCTCTCTCTCGATCAGGGGGACAGGCCAGGGCCCGTGGCCAGGGCTGGCCGAGGCTCAGGAGAAGTCGGGGTCCTTGGTGCGGGTGCGCTTCAGCTCGTAGAAACCGGCGGTTCCGGCCACCAGCACGCAGCCGTCGAAGAGGTCGAGCGCAGCCTGGCCCTTGGGGGCAGGGGTCACGACGGGCCCGAAGAAGGCCACTCCGTCGACCGAGATCACGGGGGTGCCGACCTCGTCACCCACCAGGCCGATGCCACGCTCGTGGCTGGCGCGCAGCAACTCGTCGTAGTCGTCGACGTGGGCCGCCGCAGCCAGCTCGGCCGGCAGGCCGACCTCGTCGAGCCCCTCCTTGATCACGACGTCCAGGTCACGGTTCTCACCCAGGTGGACCCGCGTGCCGAACGCGTCGTAGAGCTTCTTGACGACCTCTTGGCCGTGCTGCTCCCGGGCCGCGATGATGACGCGCACCGGGCCCCACGCCCGATCCATCAGGTCGCGGTAGTCGGCGTCGAGCTCGCGGCCCTCGTTGAGGATGGACAGGCTCATGACCGACCAGGTCACCGCGATCTCACGCTGGCGCTCGACCTCCATGAGCCAGCGCGAGGTCATCCACGCCCACGGGCACATCGGGTCGAACCACAACTCCACGGACGTCTGCTCATCAGCCATGTGGCCATCATCGCACTGCCATCACAGGCGTGCTGACGACGGGGCGACGGCCACACCGCAGATGGACGGCCGACGCCGGGTCCGTGCGAAGATGTGCACCGCGACGGCGCCGTCCCCACCTCGGACGAGCCGTTGCCGACACCATCATCGTCAGCGAGAGGACCCCCGTGCCCGGCAAGAACCTGACCCGTGACGAGGCCGCCACCCGGGCCGGCCTCCTGCACGTCGACGACTATGACGTGCGCCTCGACCTCACGACCGGGCCGACGACGTTCGCCAGCACCACCACGGTGCGGTTCTCGTGCTCCGAGCCCGGCGCCGACAGCTTCATCGACCTCATCGCCGACTCGGTCGAGTCGATCACGCTCAACGGCACCGCGATCGACCCGGCATCCGCCTTCGCCGACTCGCGCATCGCGCTGAACGACCTCGCCGCCGAGAACGAGCTGACGGTCAAGGCCACCGGGGCCTACACGAACACCGGCGAGGGGCTGCACCGCTTCGTCGACCCGGTCGACAACGAGGTCTACCTCTACACCCAGTTCGAGGTGCCCGACTCCCGGCGCGTCTACCCGGTGTTCGAGCAGCCCGACCTCAAGGCCAGCTTCCGGTTCACGGTGACGGCTCCGGCGCACTGGAAGGTGATCTCGAACTCCCCCACCCCCGAGCCGGAGCCGGCCGGGGTCGCCGAGGGAGTCGAACGCGCGACGTGGGCCTTCTCGCCGACAAAGCGGATCTCCTCCTACATCACCGCGCTCATCGCGGGGCCGTACGACGAGGTGCGCGACGAGGTCGAGACCCGAGCCGGCACGGTGCCGCTCGGAGTGTTCTGCCGCAGGTCGCTCACCCAGTACCTCGACGCCGACAACATCTTCGACGCCACCAAGAAGGGCTTCGCGTTCTTCGAAAGGGAGTTCGACCAGCCCTACCCGTTCGAGAAGTACGACCAGATCTTCACGCCCGAGTACAACATGGGCGCCATGGAGAACGCCGGAGCGGTGACCTTCGTGGAGGTCTACATCTTTCGTTCGAAGGTCTCCGACGCCAAGATCGAGCGCCGGGCCCTGACCATCCTGCACGAGCTGGCCCACATGTGGTTCGGCAACCTCGTGACGATGAAGTGGTGGGACGACCTCTGGCTCAACGAGTCGTTCGCCGAGTGGGCCTCGACCACCTGCCAGGCGGAGGCCACCCAGTGGTCGAGTGCCTGGACCACCTTCGGCACGTCGGAGAAGGCCTGGGCCTACGCGCAGGACCAGCTGAGCTCGACGCACCCGATCGCGGCCGACATGCGCCACCTCGAGGACGTCGAGGTCAACTTCGACGGCATCACGTACGCCAAGGGCGCCTCTGTGCTCAAGCAGCTCGTCGCCTACGTGGGGCGTGAGCCGTTCGTGGCCGCCCTGCGCGAGTACTTCCGCAAGCACGCCTGGGGGAACACGACGCTCGCCGACCTGCTCGGCGAGCTCGAGACGGCATCCGGCCGTGAGCTGACCGGGTGGAGCAAGCTCTGGCTCGAGACCGCCGGCGTCAACACCCTCCGGCCCGTCTTCGAGGTCGACGCCGAGGGCCGGTACACCTCGTTCGCGATCAGCCAGACGGCGACAACGGAGCACCCGACCCTACGCCCCCACCGCCTGGGCATCGGGCGGTACACCGCTCGGACCGGTGAGCACGGCGAGGTGCTCGATCGGGTGGGCTACGACGAGGTCGACATCGCGGGCGAGCGCACCGACATCGCGGCGCTCGTCGGGGTGGCCCAGCCCGACCTGCTGCTCATCAATGACGACGACCTCGCCTACGCCAAGATCCGCCTCGACGAGCGATCGCTCGCCACCGCGTTGCGCCTGCCTCGGGGCTTTCCCGACTCTCTCCCCCGCTCCCTCGTGCTCGGGGCCACCTGGGACATGACCCGCGACGCCGAGATGTCGGCTCGCGACTTCGTGCGCTTCGTGCTCGAGGCCCTGCCCGGCGAGAACGATTCGACGCTGCTGCGGGTGCTGATCGGGCAGCTGTCGACGGCAGCCCGCCTCTACACGGCACCGACCCACCGCGAGGCCACCGCGGCGCTGCTGACCACCTCGCTCCACGACCTCGCACTGGCTGCCGAACCCGGTAGCGACGCGCAGTTCCAGCTGGTGCAGGCGTGGGCCGACGGCACCTCCGACCGTAGCGCCGAGCCACGTCTGCGGGCCCTGCTGTCGGGTGATGACCCGCTGCCCGGGCTCGAGATCGACACCGAGCTGCGGTGGACGCTGGTCAAGGCGTTGGCCGCCATCGGCGCGGCCGACGAGGAGCAGATCGAGGCCGAGCTGGCTCGTGACCGCACCTCGACCGGCAAGGAGCGCGCTCTCGAGGCACTGGCCGCCCGCCCGACGGCCGAGGCCAAGGCTCGCGCCTGGGCGGAGGCCGTGGAGGCGAACGTGCTCTCGAACCAGATGGTCGAGGCCGTCAGCGCCGGGTTCCGACGCAGCGGCGACCTGTCGCTGCTCGAGCCGTACGTCGAGAAGTACCACGCCGTGGCGGTCGAGGCGTGGGCGAGCCGGAGCGCCGCCATCGCTGAGCGCGTCGTCGGCGGCTTCTACCCGTTCTCGCTGGCCAGTGCCGGCCTGAAGGAGGCCTCCGACACCTGGCTGGCCGCCCATCCCGACGCCGCTCCCGGCCTGGTGCGCACCGTGGCCGAGAACCGCGACACGATCTCGCGCGCCCTGCAGGCCCAGGCCCGAGACGCCCGGGGCTGAGGCGACGATGACGGGGGCGTTCACCAGCCTGCCTGCCGCCACCAGCCCAGCGGTACCAGCGGTCCCAGCGGTCGCGGACATCAGCCTGGACGGGTTCGTCAGCTGGTTGGTCGGCGCCCCCGTCTCGATCCTCATCGTCGTGGTCGTCGCGGTGATCGCCCGGTGGGCGTTGCACCGGGCCATTCGCAGGGTCGTGCTGGCCGCGACGAGCCGGCACGCCACCCGCCTCGCCGCCCTGGCCGGGGCCGGGCAGGCGCCGGCCCTGACGGGGGTGGCGAGCGAGCGGCACACCCAGCGCATGGAGACGGTGGGTGCCCTGCTGCGCAGCATCACCACGTTCGTGGTCTTCGGGGTGGCGGGCCTGACGATCCTTTCCATCCTCGGCATCCCGCTCGCGCCGATGCTGGCCTCGGCCGGCGTCGGCGGTGTGGCTCTCGCCTTCGGGGCCCAGAGCCTGGTCAAGGACTTCCTCTCGGGCGTCTTCATGATCGTGGAGGACCAGTACGGCGTGGGCGACGTCATCGACACCGGTGAGGTCATCGGCACCGTCGAGAACGTGTCGTTGCGGGTGACGCAGCTGCGCGACTCCCAGGGCGTCACCTGGTACGTGCGCAACGGTGAGGTCGTGCGCATCGGCAACAAGTCGCAGGGCTGGTCGACCGCCCTGCTCGACGTGGCCATCGCCTACGACGAGAACGTCGACTCCGCCACAGAGATCATCCGAAGCGTCGTCACGCAGCTGCACTCCGAGGCGCCGTGGTCAGAGAAGCTGCTGGAGGAGCCCCAGGTGATCGGGGTCGAGTCGGTCGGCAACGGCGCCACCACCATCCGGGTCGTGGCCAAGACCGTGGCCCAGCAACAGTTCGGGGTGCAACGCGAGATGCGCGAGCGAGTCAAGCAGGCCCTCGACGCGGCCGGGGTGCGCACTCCCCCGCTGATCCCTCCCTATGGCCCCGGCCCGGCGAAATGAGGCCCAGCCCGTCTGGGAGACTGGCCGCGTGACCTACTACGACGACTTCGGTGGCCACGCGGCCTTCAGCAAGCTCGTCCACGAGTTCTACCGTGGGGTGGCCGACGACGAGGTGCTGCGAGCCCTCTACCCCGAGGCCGACCTCGGCCCGGCCGAGGACCGTCTGCGGATGTTCCTCGAGCAGTACTGGGGTGGCCCGACGACGTACTCCGAACAGCGTGGCCACCCGCGCCTGCGTATGCGGCACGTTCCGTACGCCGTCACGCCCGACATGCGCGACCGCTGGCTGCTGCACATGCTGAACGCCGTCGACACCCTCGCCCTCTCGCCCGACGACGATGACCGGCTTCGCGACTACCTCACCCGAGCGGCGTACTCGCTCGTGAACACCCCAGGGCCCGACGGCGCCGTCTGAGCTCGCGCCGCCCCAGGTTCACAGCAAGCCACAGGCTGAGCGTGCTGTTACGGACAGGTGCGGTGGGCAGGCTCGAGAGCGCCAGGACTCGAGCCCGCCAGGGGCCGAGCCGCCGCTGGAAGGAACCTCACCATGTCGAAGACCCCCAAGATGACCCCCAAGAAGAAGGCCGCGAGTGTGGCAGCCGCGACCGCTGCCGCCGCTGCGATCGGGTTCGGTGTCTCGGGCGCCGCCCAAGCCGACACCACCACCCCGAGCCCGAGCCCGACGGCCACCTCGACGCGGGGTTCGGGCGATGCCGGCGGGTCGTCGTCTCGCGCCGGTCACGGCCCGGGCGGTCGGCACGGCGGCGGCCTGGGTCGAGGGGTCGACCTGTCGTCGCTCGCGACCAAGCTCGGGGTCGACCAGGCCAAGCTCGAGACGGCGCTGGCGGCCGTACGCGACGAGATGAGGCCGGCCGATGGCGTCAAGCCCGACGCGACCACCACGCCCGACCCGAGCGTGCGTGACAGTGAGCTGGCCACCAAGCTGGCCAGCAAGCTCGGCATCGACGTCGCCAAGGTGAAGGCGGCCCTCACCGGGTTGAGAACAGCCGCCGAGGCCGACCGCAGCAAGGCCTTCGACGACAGGCTCGCCAAGGCGGTCACCGACGGCAAGCTCACCCAGGCCGAGGCGGATGCCGTCAAGAAGGCGGCGGCCGCAGGGGTTATCGGCATGGGCGGCGGCATGGGCGGCGGGCCCGGTCGGCGCTGACCGGCGCACCCTCGTGTCGACGCGGCCCGCCCACGCCCTCACGGCGCGGGCGGGCCGGCCGCTACCCGGCGGCGCACCTCGGCGAGGCCGTCGGGGCCGTGCGGCACGTCCCACCAGCTCTCGACCCACCAGGTGGCGCCCGCCTGGGCCCACGCGTCCTGCCCCGCCGGCTCGAGAGAGGTGAAGCCACCGTACGAGTCGGCCTCGATGACGACGTCGTACCCCTCCCACGGAAGGCCGAGGTCGGCGCGCAGGGCCCGCACCGGCGCGACGACCGCAGCGAACGCCGCCACGGTCTTCGGCGCCCCCTCGTCGGGCGGGTGGATGGCCGGGATGACGCCCTGCCAGCGGGCCGCCCGTTCCAGTGAGCGCTGTCGACCGCCGCCGGGGGTCGGCGCCGCGACGACCCAGACCGGCGGGTGCGGTCGCTGCGGCGGGTCGGGCGGCAGCAGGAAGTCGTTGGGGCCGGCGCTGTAGTGCTCACCGACATACGTGAAATCGCCCGCGCCGCCCAGGAGGCCGGCGTAGATCGCCAGCGACTCGTCGAGCTTTTTGGCGCGCGCCGCCCGCCCCTCGTCGGGCTCGAACGCGGTCCATCCCGGGTGCAGGGCCCCGAGCCCGACCGACATGGTCACGCGGCCCCCACTGATGCGGTCGACGGAGCCGACCGCCGACGCGAGGTCCCACGGTCGGTGGCGCGAGGCCGGGGTGAGCAGGGTGCCGAGGCGGATCGTCTCGGTGACCATGGCTGCTGCACCCAGCTGCACCCAGGCGTCGACGCCGTAGACCGCCTCCCAGCCGAAGACCGCATCCCACCCGCGCTCCTCCCCGAGCTGGGCGAGGGCGGCGAACTCCCGCTCGGTGGCGTACGGAACGACGAAGCCCTTCTTCATCGCCCCTTCCTACCAACCGACGCCGACAACCGGCCAGCCTCCCAACGAGATATCTGCAACTTCTTGCAGATCCGCTTTGGATTATTGCGGTCGATGCGGAACGATGGTGGCCTGTGACGCAATCTGCCGTGGACCTGACCGCACCCTGCCCCGCGCCCCTCCCGGAACTGGCGGGCAACGCCACCGTTCGCGAGTCGGCCGTGGTGACCCACCACGGTGCCGGGCCCGATGCGGCCTGGTGGCGACAGGCCGTGATCTACCAGATCTACCCGCGGTCGTGGGCCGACAGCAACGGCGATGGCATCGGTGACCTGCCCGGCATCACGGCCCGGCTCGACCACCTGAGCCGCCTCGGCGTCGACGCCATCTGGCTCTCGCCGTTCTACACCTCACCCCAGGCGGATGCCGGCTACGACGTGGCCGACTACCGCGACGTCGACCCGCTCTTCGGCACCCTCCCCGACGCCGACGCGCTCATCGAGCGGGCCCGCGAGCTCGGCCTGCGGGTCATCGTCGACCTGGTGCCCAACCACAGCTCCGACGAGCACGCCTGGTTCCAGGCGGCCTTGGGCGCGGCTCCCGGCAGCCCGGAGCGCGACCTCTACATGTTCAGGGACGGCGCCGGCAAGCACGGCGAGCTGCCGCCCAACAACTGGCAGTCGGTCTTCGGCGGCCCCGCCTGGACCCGCGTCATCGGGCCTGACGGGCGGCCCGAGCAGTGGTACCTGCACCTGTTCGACCCGAAGCAGCCCGACTTCAACTGGGAGCACCCAGCCGTGCGAGCCGAGTTCGAGTCAGTGCTGCGGTTCTGGCTCGACCGCGGCGTCGACGGCTTCCGGGTCGACGTGGCGCACGGGCTGATCAAGGCAGAGGGTCTGCCCGACGCGCAGGAGCGCACGACCATGCTCGGCGACACCGTGAGCGACCATGAGCGCGGCGACATAGACGACACTGATGACAGCGGTGACGGCTACCGGGTCGACACCCCCTACTGGGACCAGGACGGCGTGCACGAGGTCTACCGCGCCTGGCGCCAGGTGCTCGAGCGCTACGGCGCGCCCGACCGCATCCTCTGCGCCGAGGCGTGGGTCGAGCCGCAGTCGCGGGCGGTGCTATACACCCGGCCCGACGAGATGCATCAGGCCTTCAACTTCGACTTCCTGCAGACTCCGTGGCGGGCCACCGACCTCACGGCGGTCATCGAGAGCTCGCTCCGGGCGGCCGACTCGGTGGGTGCCCCCTCGACGTGGGTGCTCTCGAACCACGACGTCGTGCGCCACGCCACCCGTCTCGGCTACACCCCGGGGCACCGGGTGCCGAACGGCATCTCGGCCGGCGATCCGCAGCCCGACCGCGCCTTGGGGCTGCACCGGGCCCGCGCTGCGACCGCGCTCATGCTCGCTCTGCCGGGAGGCGCCTACCTCTACCAGGGCGAGGAGCTCGGCCTGCCCGACTCGACCGACCTGCCGCACCGCCTGCGCCAGGACCCCACCTTCGCCCGCACCGACGGGGCAGAGATCGGTCGGGACGGATGCCGGGTGCCACTGCCCTGGGTGTCCGGCGCGCCAGGCCTGGGCTTCGGCCCCAGCGCCGCCACGTGGCTGCCGCAGCCGGCGAGCTACGACGGCTACGCGGTCGACCGGCAGGACGGCGTGGCCGGTTCGACCCTCGAGCTCTACCGCTCGCTGCTCGCCGCTCGCCGCGACCTCTCGCTCGGCACGGCGTCGCTGACCTTCGTCGAGGGCTACAGCGGCGACGTCGTCGCCTTCGTCAGTGACGCCGAGGCGCGTGATCGTGTCCTCGTGGTTACGAACCTCGGCGCGGTCCCGGTCGCGCTGCCCCCGGGCAGTGAAGTCATCGTGGCCTCCGGGCCGCTGGTCGACGCAGGAGTGCCGACCGACACGACGGTCTGGGCCCGCTGGGCCTGACGGGGTCGCCTGGCGGCTGGGGACGGTCGGTCTTCGTTGCCCGTGGTGACCCGGGCCTGTGGACAACGCGCGAGGCGGGTCGGCGCGAACTTCTACGGTCGGTGCATGGCTCGCTACCGCATCGATGACGTGGGGGTGTCGCAGGTGCGCCGTTCCCTCGTGGTCGACCCCGCGACGTTCCGCGGCTGCGCCACCTCCCTCTCGGTGACGGTGTCATCGGCGAAGGCGGCCGTCGATGCCGACGGCGACGTGCTTCTTCGAGCGCTCGAGCGCTTTCGGCTCGTGCACGTCGGCTCGTTGCACGCGGTGGCCGACGCGGCTGCCGCCCTGGGCGGTGACCTCGACCTCGTCGTCGACAGCGAACGCGAGACCCAGGTCGGGGTGGCGATCGCCTTCTCGGCGATGATCGGCCTCGAGGCCGCCTCATGAGCCGCCCAACGTCTCCCCCCGGGGCAACCCTTGCAGGCGGGGAGGCAGGCGGGGTGGCCGGCAGCCTGGCCCTGCGGTTGCCGTCGGGTGACCCGGCACTGCTCAGGGCCAGAGCATCCGGTCTACGTGGCATCGAGGCGGAGGCGCGGAACACCCCCTTGATGCGTGGGGCGATGGCCGAGCGGCTGCCCCAGGTCTGGGACGGCGTGGCCGCCGATACCGCGGTCGCCGAGTCCACGCTGCTGGTGCACCGGGCCGGGCGGGTGCTCGAGGCGTTGCCGGCAGCATCCGCTGCCCTGATTCGATACGCCGCCACGCTCGAGCGGGTCCGCACGAGCGTGGCCCGTCTCCAACGACAGTGGGATGACGAGACCACCGCCCATACCCGGGCCGTCGCGACCACCCGCTCACAGGCGGTGGTCGACGTGACCGCTGCCCAGGCCGTCGCGCAACTCACCGACGAGCACGAGGCGGTCAAGTCTCGGCTGTCGAGAGCACACGCCCAGCTGCTGGCCGAGGCGCGCGCTGCGGCGGAAACCGCGGCCCGGGTGGTCGAGGCTGCGAGCGACCGCACTTTCCCGAGCCGGGCCGGGCCGAGCGGTTCAGCCCTGCGCGACCGGCTCTTCGCCGGGATGGCCTTCGCCGAGGGCGCCGCTGCAGTCACCCGGTCGCGACAGCTCGGCGTGGACGACGCGGCCACGCTCAGACGGGTGCTGGCGGCGGGCCACTCCAGCGCCACCATCGGCTCGGGTGGGTCGTCCGACCAGCACCGGAACGACCTGCTCGCCTCGATGCGTGCTCGGGCCGATGACCCGGTGTACGCGCAGGTCGTGGTCGACGAGCTCGGGGTGAACGGCATCCAGGGCCTGCTCGCCGAGTTGTCCCGACGTGACTCCGCCGCGAGCGTCGACGACCTCCAGGGCGCGGTCGGGCTGTTGGGTCGGCTGCTGCTGACGGCCACCAACCCCACCGCGGCCAACCCCACCGCCGCCGACCTCGACCCTCGCACTCAGCGCCTCGTCGACTCGGGCTCCGCGCTCCTGAGGGACGCCGTCATCGCCTCCCTCGGCGGCGAGGTGGCCGACTCGGCCGGTGGCGACCGGTACGCCGGGTACTGGCTGATGGGGCAGCTGGTGACCGGGGCCCGTCGCTCGGGGTGGTCCGGCGCCATCGCTCCCGGCTTCCTGCAGCGGCTCGTGACCGGCACCGCTCAGGCCGAGGTGGCCGAGACCCGCGACAACGACCTGGGGCGAAAGCACGGCACCACCATCGCTCCGCACGGCAGCGACCAGTTCACCTCGTTCTTCGACGACGCGAACCATTCCGGCGACACCCTGCATCTGCTGCTGTCGGAGGTGAGCGACGAACCCGTCGATCAGCTCGAGTTGCTGAACGGCTCGTTCGACGGCGGCATCCTCACCGACGGCCGTGGCCGGCCGATGTCGGTCGCCGCGTACCTCACCCGGCGCTTCGTGACCTACGACGCGAACGGCCCGGCCACCAGCAACGACCTGCGTCTGGCCACGAGCGACGACCTCGCGCGGTTGCTGCGGGAGTCGTCGGCCGACGGCAGCCGGCTGGCGGCCACCCTGCGGGCCAAGGTGATGGCCGAGGTTGGCCGGGTCAGCGGCTACGCCCGGCAGGGCTACTCGAGCGCCCACCAGTACGCGGCCAACACGGCCGTGGTCGAGCACGAGACGGTCGACTGGCTGCTGGCGATGCCCTCGAACGTGACCCGGGCCCTGAACACCCCAGGCCTCGGCGTCGACAGTGACGAGTACGCCAGCCTCGCCGGTGGCGGCTTCCAACCGGTGCTCAGTGTCGGCGAGCTGAGCAACCTGGCGGGTGCCTTCACCCTCTCCACCGACTTCTCTGCCGGGGCCAAGGACCCGGCAGAGAACTACCAGCGGCTGCTGAGCGGCT
Source organism: Humibacillus sp. (assembly GCA_030452985.1). Lineage (GTDB taxonomy): Bacteria > Actinomycetota > Actinomycetes > Actinomycetales > Dermatophilaceae > DSM-29435. The sequence continues at coordinate 26,598 of JAKDLG010000017.1, read as the reverse complement.
CGCTCGTCGCTGCCCGAGCCGACGCTTCCAGTGGAGGGTCGGTCGACGACGACATCCAGCGGATGGCGTTTTTTGACACGGCTGCCTCCTGGGCGCTCATCGGGCGGGCGAGAAGGCAGGACGCACTCAACGCCTCGATGTGGAGCAACCTCGCCGAGGCCACCAACTTCGTGGTGGCCCTGAGGAAGGGGACGAAGGCGCTCCGAGACCACGTCAAGACCCTGATCGTTGACGGGAGCACCCTCAACGACTACGAGAAGCTGGCCATCTCGGTGGTGCGATCCGACGTCGAGCTGAAGCAGTCGGTCGCCAACCAGCAACGCAGTGCCGCGCTGACCGATCTGCTGAGAGGGATTCGCGCCACGGCGCCCAAGAGCCCCGGAAAGATCCAGGTTCTGATGAAGAACGGCTCCAACCGCCTCACCCCGTTGCCGACCGCTGACCAGGTGGGGCTCGCCCGCGTGACCGAGATCGACGCCGCAGTGCGCGCGGTCCAAGCACGCTCCGACAGCGCTCCGCTCCACCTCACCCCATGTGCGCCCGCCCTCGCCCACGGCGTCCAGTTCGTGTTCGACCCTCTCACCGGCGGTAGCATCGACCGCTCTGAGAAGGATCATCTGGAACAGCACGAGCTTGAGACCGCCGAGCGTCTGATGAGCCGGGGCCACCGCATCTCGTTCATCGCTGAAACGGGAGTGGGGACCTCGCCGGACGCGTGGGTTGACGGTGAGCAATGGGAGTTCAAAGCCGTCAAGGGTTTCAGTACCAACACGCTGGAGCGTGCAGTGCGTCGCGGTCGGGGGCAAGCGCCGCGGATCTACATCGACGCGAGCGCCTCCACGTTGCCCACAGAACTCCTGCTGTTCACGATCCAGCGGGCAGTCCAGCGATATCACGGCACAGAACTGGTCAGAATCATCTTGCCCCATGGCGAGATTGCAGAAAGGAGGCCGTGAGTTGGCCGGTTCACTGATCAACATCAACCTCTCGGTCGATCGAGTGTGCGCTCTGCTCCGTGGTCTGGAGGACGTCACCTTCTTCGACCTGCCTGACGGACTCGGAATGGAGTTCGCGGAGGGCGGGGTGGCCAGAGCGTACGACGCCGACCCCGACGGAGGCACGGACATCAACGTCAAATCGCCATCTGACGTCGTTCCACGTCGCGTCTTCGAGTTCTTGAAAGAGCGGACCACCGAGGCACTCTGGATGACCGATGACTTCTCCGAGATCGTTGCGACTCGAGGCGTCACGGTTCAGGAGATCGACAATCCGTCTGAACCGTTCGACCAGTAGCTCGCGCTGCTGCCCATCACGTCGACCACCTTCAGGGCGTCGCCGGATCGCGGACACGGTCAAGCACGCACGCCGGCAGGCGTCGCGCCTAGTGATAGACCTGTCCAGATCGGCCCTGCCGCTGCCCCTGGCGCTGGGCCAGGTCGACTACGCGCTCCAGAGGTACCGAGGCATGGAAGCCATACTGGTCATCGCCCAGGACGGTTCGTTCATCGAGAGGAGGCCCTGACATGTCGGGTTGGATGATCAACATCGACCTGCAGGTCGACAGTGTTCTCGCGCTCTTTGACGAGCTGGGCGACGCCGCTCCGTTTCCGGTCTTGGGAGGCGCGGGGTGGAAGTTCGGGAAGGAGTCGTTCGTTCGCGTCTACGACGCAGACCCCGACGACGGCACCGACGTTCTCATTGACGACTGGACCGAGAAGCTGGGCTGGCGTATCTACGACTTTCTCGCTGAGCGCACCACCGTGAACCTGTGGATGATGGACGACGATGCGATGCTGCTCACTGCCCGAGGCCTGACGCCGCAGGACGTCGGCCTCGACCTCGCCGTCGACCGCGTGCCGTCGCCGGTGCGGATCTACGACGACCAGGGCGGTTACGAAGAATGGCACCCGGAGCCGAACCCGCGCGCGGGGACTCTGACCTGACTCCCACCGCGTAGGGTGCGGCAGGTGAGCAGAGTTCGGCCCTACCTCGCCCGCACGCCTGTCGCGCTGGCGCACCGGGGCGGCTCGCTGTACCCGCCGAACCTGGGCCTCGAGAACACCATGACCGCGTTCGGCAACGCTGTCGCCCTCGGGTACACGCACCTCGAGACCGACGTGCACCTCACCCGCGACGGGCAGGTGGTCGCCTTCCACGACATCCGCCTCGACCGGGTGACCGACCGGAAGGGCCTGATCCGAGACCTCCCCTGGGCGCAGGTGAGCCGGGCCCGGCTCGGGGCGGAGCTAAGTGAGGGGGTACCGCTGCTCACCGACGTCATCGAGGCCTTCCCGGGCACCTACCTCAACGTCGACCTGAAGGCCCACGGCACGGCGGGCCCCCTGTGGCAGCTGATCGAACGGTACGCCCTGCACGACCTGATCTGCGTCGGCTCCTTCCAGCAGAGCCACCTGTCGCAGTTCCGTCGACTGGCCAAAGGGTCGGTGGCCACTGCGGCCGGGGTGGCCGGCACCGCCCTCATGCGGTTCTCACCGGCATCCTTGAGCCGCCTGCTGCACACCCCCGCCGATGTGCTGCAGGTGCCGGCGACGGTGCGCGGCGCGGGTCGGCAGCTCGACCTGGTGACCGCGTCGTTCGTCGAGGCGGCCCACCGCGCCGGTCGTCAGGTGCACGTCTGGACCATCGACGATCCTGCTGAGATGACGCGGCTGCTCGACCTCGGCGTCGACGGTCTGGTCAGCGACCGCATCGACCTGCTCAAGCACGTCCTGACCGAGCGCGGCGTCTGGACCGGAACCAGCTGACCCCAACCGTCACCTGGTGGCATCCGGCTCAACGCACGAGCACGTGTCCCTGTGACGTGCTGAGTCGCGTCCACCGCCCGTTCGCCGAGACGGAGGCCGTGGAGCCCGCCACCGTGAAGCCGAGAACGTGCGCGCCCAGCGCCAGGCCGGCAACGATCGGGGGGCGCGTGTCGCTCATGGCGCTCCACACCCGTCGTCGCAGGGCCTCGACGACCGGGCCCCCGGCTGCTGCCGGACTACCTTCGGCGACAGCCGAGATACCTTGCCGCGCAATGGCGTCCACGTCGGAGGAGGGCAACGAGCCCACCGGCTCCCAGCCGCCGCGTGGCGGGGCCAGGCCGGCCCAGGGCACGCTCACCGTGACCGGGGGCACGGGCAGCACCGCTCCACCCCCTCGGGCCAGCCGGTCGCCGATCGATGCGAACGACACCGTGGCGTCGAGATCTGCCGTCTCGGCGACCGGCACCACGCGCAGGCCGAGCACTGTGCCCTCCCCCATCAACCCGGAGCCGTCCAGCACCGCGACCGTGGTCAGCAGGAGCCCACCCATCACCTGAAGGCGCACCGCACCCTCTTCGCGCACCTGCCGGGCGCGACCGACGAAGGTCGCGAAGTCGGCCAGCGCGCGCTCGTCGCCGAAGCCGATCGTGCTCACGGGCGGATCACCGGCGGCGGCGGCGGAACGGGGCAGGCCCACCCCGGTACGCGCGCAGGGACTCGCGCTCGTGGGGGCGCATCCGTCGGGGGCCCTCTGCGGTGAAGTCGTAGAGGGCCAGCTCGGTCTCGGCCACGGCGTACACGACGTCACCCTCACCGCCGTCACCTCCCTCACCTCCCTCGGCGGCCATCCCGGCCGGGTCGGTGACGATGTAGGCGACGTCGAAACCGGCCCCGCCGACCCGGGAGACCCACATCTGGATCTCCACCGGCTGGTGCCGGAACCCCAACGGCCGGCGGTACTCGATCTCGTGCCTCGAGACCAGCACCCCCTCGTCGAGCAGCGTGCGCTGACCGGCATCCTGGCCGCCGAACCAGTCGCGGAAGCCGATGACGCGAGCATCCTCGAGCAGCCGCAGGAACTGCACGTTGTTGATATGCGCGTAGGCGTCCATGTCCGACCACCGCAGCGCCACCTGGGCGGCATACGGCTTCGGGTTCTCGGCTGCTCGATCATCGGTCATGACGCCATTCTCGCACCGCCCGTCCACAGCCCCCGTTCGGTGTCCGTGCTCGTCCACAACGACCGGATGCCGGACCGCCGCGTCAGCGGCCCCACGTAGGTTGGGGTCATGACCGGCGCCCCCTCGACCACCACCCTGACCGACGGAACCTTGAACCCAGAGGTGCGCGAGCGGGCGGAGTCCGCCCTGCGCCGGCTGGTCGGCCGCGACGACGTCGACTTCCGTGACGGGCAGCTCGAGGCGATCAGCGCTCTCGTCGAAGGCCGCCGACGAGTGCTCGTGGTTCAGCGCACCGGCTGGGGCAAGTCGGCCGTCTACTTCGTCGCGACGGCCCTGCGGCGGGCCGAGGGCGCCGGGCCGACCGTGATCGTCAGCCCGCTGCTGGCCCTGATGCGTGACCAGATCGCCGCGGCCGAACGGGCCGGTATCCGGGCCGTCACTCTCAACTCCACCAACGCCGAGGAGTGGGCCACGGTCTCGGCCACCCTGGCCAGGGGTGAGGTCGACGTTCTGCTCGTCAGCCCCGAACGGCTCAACAACCCTCGGTTCCGCGACGAGCAGCTGCCGACTCTGGCGCAGACATGCGGTCTGCTCGTCGTCGACGAGGCCCACTGCATCAGCGACTGGGGCCATGACTTCCGGCCCGACTACCGCCGCATCCGCGACCTGCTGACCACCTTGCCCGACCGCACGCCGGTGCTCGCCACCACCGCCACGGCCAACGCGCGGGTCGTCACCGACGTCGTCGAGCAGCTCGGCGCCGGCAACCGTGACGTGCTCACGCTGCGTGGCCCGCTCGCGCGTGCCTCGCTGCGACTCGGAGTGCTGCCGCTGGCGGCGCCCGAGCAGCGTCTGGCCTGGCTCATCGCGCACCTCGGCGAGCTGCCCGGCTCCGGGATCGTCTACGCCCTGACGGTGGCCGCGGCCGAAGACGTCGCCGTGGCCCTGCGCGAGGCCGGGCACCAGGTCGCCGCCTACACCGGCCGCACCGAGCCCGGGGAGCGCATCCGGCTCGAGACGGCCCTGCGTGAGAACGAGGTCAAGGCGCTGGTCGCCACCAGTGCGCTCGGGATGGGTTTCGACAAGCCCGACCTCGGGTTCGTGCTCCACCTCGGGGCGCCCTCCTCGCCGGTGGCCTACTACCAGCAGGTCGGACGCGCCGGCCGGGCGACCGACCGGGCCGACGTGCTGCTCATGCCCGGTCCTGAGGACAAGGACATCTGGCGTTACTTCGCGTCGGCGTCGATGCCGAAGCAGGAGCAGGCCGACGCGGTCATCCGGGCCCTCGGGTCGGCGGCCAAGCCGCTGTCGACCATGGCCCTCGAGTCGATCGTCGACATCCGCCGAACCCGTCTCGACCTGCTGCTGAAGGTGCTCGACGTCGACGGCGCCGTGCAACGCGTCCAGGGCGGGTGGACCGCCACTGGTGCTGACTGGGCCTACGACGCCGAGCGCTACGGCCGGGTGGCGCAGGCCCGCGATCGGGAGCAGCAGCTGATGGTCGACTACGAGCGCACCGGTGAGTGCCGGATGGCGTTCCTGCAGCGCTGCCTCGACGACGACTCCGCGCAGCCCTGCGGTCGCTGCGACAACTGCGCCGGCCAGTGGTTCGACGCGCAGATCTCCGAAGCCGCCGTCACCACGGCCAGAGCGCGGCTCGACCGGCCCGGGGTGGTGCTCGCCCCCCGAGCCCAGTGGCCGACCGGCATGGACCGGCTGGGCGTGCCGGTCAAGGGCAAGATCGCCCCGGCGGTGGCCATGGACGACGGGCGCGCGGTGGCTCGCCTCTCCGACCTCGGCTGGGGCCAGCGGTTGCGCGAGCTGCTGCGCGGTGACGACCAGCAGGTGCCGACCCCGCTCGTGCAGGCGTGCGTCGCCGTGCTGGCGGGCTGGGACTGGGGGCAACGGCCCGCCGCCATCGTGTCGGTGCCCTCGCGGCGGCGGCCGCAGCTGGTGGGTTCCCTCGCGACCGGCATCTCGCAGCTGGGCCGGCTGCCCTACCTCGGCAGCCTCGACCTCGTCGACGGTGGACCGGTCGGTGATCCCGGCGGCAACAGTGCGTTCCGCCTCGCGGGTGTCTGGGAGCGGCTCGCGGTCGGTCCGGACCTTGCTGCGGCCCTTCGCGAGGTCGACGGCCCGGTGCTGCTCGTCGACGACGTGTGCGACTCGCGCTGGACCCTCACGGTCTCGGCCGGCATCCTGCGGCAGAACGGGGCCGACGCCGTGCTGCCCTTCGTGCTCGCCCTCGAGTCCTGACTCTCTCCTGAAACGTGCCGTGAACTCCGCGTTAGATCTGTCGCAGGGCGTGCTCGCGTAGCTTCAGCGATTGTGGCCGCGAGAGCATCGGCAGCGGTTCGCGCCGCCCGTCGACCAGCACCAGCTCGGCGGGCGGAGGCTTCCAGCCGTTGTCGGCCGGAACGGCCACGTCGCTGACCTGAGACCAGTCGATCAGTGGTTTCGTGCCCAGCCGGATGCCCGCGTCACTGATCCGGGCCGCTGGGATGAGCCACGTCGCCGCCGCCAGACACCCGTAGACCAGACCCAACACCACGCCGAAGGGCCAATCGCCTCGCACCAGCTGACGGGCCCCCAACGCCAGCCAGAACACGGCGAAGACCAGGTTCATCCATCGCTGCAGTGACGACTGTGCGTAGCGACCTCGAACGGCGTCCAGCGGTGACGGCCCGCCGGTTGGGGGGCCTCCATCGTGGGTCACACGGAGAAGATACCCAGCCTGATGTGACGCCGATCGGGCAACCAGGCCGACTGTGCTTGATCCGATCTGTGCTTGATCCGATGCTTCGCCTTTGGGCGACGCGGCGAGAGTGATCAGAACGGCGGAGGGTCGTCAGGCTCGGCGGGTTGCCGCTGCCCGTTCATCGAGGTCGGCGCGATCGGCGGGGTGCGGTCGAGGGCCGGCTGATTCGGCCTGACGCCCTCGAACCAGTCGTACGGAAAGGTGACATAGCGTCGGCCGGCTGCGGTGCGCCACTCGATCGAGTCGTCAGGGTGGCGAACGGCCGGCCACAAGCCGGTCGTACGTACCCGGTGGTGCTTGCGGTCCTCGATGAAAGGTGGTCGACATCGGTCGGACCGACCGGCCGCGGCATGCCGTCAACGGCCCGAACGTGCTCGACCATCTCCGGCGTCGGGCGGTACCCCTTACGGGCGAGGGCGGCTCGGGCCGCGCGGTCCGCCCGGCCGATGGCGGCTGCGATCTTCTCGGCATCGTTGGTGATGGTTGGTGTGCCGGTGCCGTCGTCGAAGATCTGGGCGTAGGCGCCGATACGCTTCTGCGCCGCCGCACGGGTCGCTTCGCGCTCGGCGTCGACCGCGAGGATCGCCCTTCGCATCCGCGCAGAGAAGAGCGAGTCGGACAGGCCCGAACTGTCGCGGGTGGGAGCCAGGGCCGCACGGACCACCGTGGCGGTGGCCTCGTCGCCGAGCTGGCGCGTGGCCTCGACGAGGCGGCAGGCCCGACGCAGCGTGGTCAGCCCGGCGGCGACTGCATCGCGCAGAAAGCCGAAAGCGGGCTACGGAGCCGATGGCAAGGTCAAGACGGCTACCCACCTCACCGGCCCCGAGACCGGTCGCGGCCGTGACCTCCAGCACCACCATCTCGTGCACCGTGAAGAGTGTGCGCCCCACCCACTCTTGCGCGGCCGCCGAGTCGAAGACGGCTCGCGCCGAGGAGTGCAGGCGCGTCAACGCCCCGAGCTGGGCGCCGTCGACGAGCCCACGCAGCCGCTCCGCAGCTTCGAAGGCCGACAGCCCCATCGCCATCGCGGCCTCGCCCTGCGCCAGGTCGCTGTCGGCGGTCGCCGAGACCTCTGAACCGCGGTGGTCTGCAGGTGCGCCGGAATGCCCATCATCAACCAGGGCCACCAGATGGTCGACCAGCCGCGCCAGGGACGGCGGCGCAGCGCCCAGGAGGCCGTCGACCCGCACCTCGACCATGCGCTCCAGCACCGACACCAGATCCATGGTTCCTCCCTTACCTCCTATCATTAGAACACCCGTTCGGTAGCAGGCGCAAGACCCTGAGGAGGGGAATCCGCTCTGCTGCAATGCATCTCAGGAACGGCCGAGGTTGCTCCCGTGGTGCCGGCCCTCATCGACGTGCGTAGCTCATACCGTCAGGGGACCAAGGCCAGCACCGCCGTGCCGAGGTTGGTTAGGGTCTGACGGGTGACCGACACCTCCGACGCCACCGAGACCTCTGCCGCCTCCGGGGCCCCAGCACCCCCGGCGGGCCTCTCCCCGATCAACGACCTCATCGACGTGCTCACCCTCACCGAGCTCGGCACCGCGTACCTTTCGGTCACCGGCATCGAGGGTCAGGACGCCGCCTCGTCGATCGGCGCCACCTCGGCGCGGGTCTTCCAAGGCCGGAGCCAGCGGATGCCGCACGGTCGGGTCTTCGGCGGCCAGGTGCTCGCCCAGTGCGTCATGGCCGCCGGTCTCACCATCGACGCCGAACGGCTCGGAGCCCCCCGGCCCATCCACTCCCTGCACGGGTACTTCATGCGCCCCGGTGACGACAAGCTACCGATCCGGTTCGCGGTCGAGGAGATGCGCGACGGTGCCTCGTTCTCGACCCGCCGGGTGCACGCCGTGCAGAAGGGCGCTCCGATCATGTCGATGACCTGCTCGTTCCAGACGCGGGCCGACGGTCTCGACCATCAGGACGCCATGCCCGACGTGCCCGCGCCCGAAAGCCTGCGCCCCCTGTCCGAGCTGTTCGCGGCCTCCGACGACCCGCGGGCGAAGCAGCTGGCCGAGGCCCGCCCGATCGACCTGCGCCACGTCGAGGGCAGCCTGTGGCAGGGCCCGCCCGGCGGAGCGGCATCCGAGCAGCACGTCTGGATGCGTACGGTCGCCACCCTGCCCGACGACGAGCTGCTGCACGCCGCGGTGCTGGCGTACGCCAGCGACTACTCGCTGCTCGAGCCGGTCATCCGGCGCCATGGCCTCAGTTGGACCGACCCGCGCCTGCGCGTCGCCAGCCTCGACCACTCCATGTGGTTCCACCGCCCCGTGCGAGCCGACGAGTGGATCCTCTACGCGCAGCATTCCCCGTCGGCCACGAGTGGGCGGGGCCTCGGCATCGGCGAGATGTTCTCGCGTGACGGCGTGCTCGTGGCCACTACTGCGCAAGAGGGCATGGTGCGCGTCAAGCAGTCGTGAGCCCGTTCAGCTCGTGCGCAGCACGGCCACGTCGTGCCCGTCGAGTCGGATGCCGCCCTCCTCCATCACCGGCGGCGCACCCCACGACGCCACGACCTCGATATCGTCGCCCTTGACCGGCACGACCTGGCTCTGCTCAGCAAGGTTGGCCACGATGACGAACGACCCTCGGGTCAGGGCGAACCAGCGCGCGTCGTCGTCGGCCTGCACCTCAGAGTCGGTGAGGTCGCCGCTGGCCAGGTCGGGCTCCGAACGGCGCAGGGTGATCAGCTGTCGGTAGAAGTCGAGCATCGCGGTGTGGTCCGGCTGCCGCACCTCGTCCCAGGCGAGCACGCTCGCGTCGCGGGTCTCGGGCTGCTGTGGGTCGGGGACCTCGTTCTCATCCCAGCCGTGCGAGGCGAACTCACCACGCCGGCCTTCCCGAACGGCATCCGCCAGCCACTTCTCGTCGAAGGAGGTGAAGAACTGGAACGGGGTGCTGGCCCGCCACTCCTCCCCCATGAAGATCATCGCGGTGTACGGCGAGAGCAGGTAGAGCGCAGCCCCGATCGCCTGCTGCCCCGGGGTGATCGACTCGCTGATGCGGTCGCCCGTGGCACGGTTGCCCACCTGGTCGTGGGTCTGCAGGTAGGCCAGGAAGCGATGACCCGACGTGACGGCCTTGTCGACCGGCGCCCCCCAGGCCTCGTCACGGAACGAGGAGTAGCGCCCGTCGTGCAAAAACGCGTCTGACATCGCCTTGCCCAGCACCGACAGCGGCCCACCCACGGGCCACGAGTCGTTGTCGCCGGCGAAGTCGGAGTAGTAGCCCTGCGTCTCACCGGTCAGCACGACGTGCAGCGCGTGGTGCAGGTCGTCGTCCCACTGCGCTGTCATGCCGAAACCCCCGTCGGCGGTCGGCGTCACCATGATCGGGTCGTTGAGGTCACTCTCGGCAATGAGGTCGAGCGAACGACCGAGATCGACTGCGAGAGAAGCCACCTCGTCAGAGAGTTGAGCAAGGATGTGCGGCTTCGAGTCGTCGCGCAGCTCGTGCACTGCGTCAAGCCGCAGTGCGTCGACGTGAAAATCGCGGAACCAGCGCAGCGCGTTGTCGACGATCCAGCGACGCACCTCGGCGCTGCCCTCACCGTCGAGGTTGACCGCGTCGCCCCACGGCGTCGAGTGCGTGTCGGTGAAGTACGGGCCGAACTGGGCCAGGTAGTTACCGGTCGGCCCGAGGTGGTTGTAGACGGCATCGAGGCAGACCCCGAGGCCGCGGGAGTGGCACGCGTCGACGAACCGCTGGAACGCCGCGGGGCCGCCGTAGGCGTCCTGCACGGCGTACGGAGCCACCCCGTCGTAGCCCCAGCCCTGGTCGCCGTTCCACGCCGACACCGGCATGACCTCGACCACGTCGACGCCGAGGCCGGCCAGGTGGTCGATGTGGTCGAGTGCGGCGTCGAAGGTGCCCTCGGGCGTGAACGTGCCGATGTGCAGCTCGTACACGACGCCGCCCAGCACCCCGACACCCGCACGCGGGCCGCTCCAGTCGGCATCCGTCCACGCGAACGACGACACGTCGAAGGCACGGCTGAGCCCGTGCACGCCGTGCGGCTGCCACGCGCTTCGAGGGTCGGGCAGCGGGTCGCCACCGTCGAGGCAGAACCCGTAGTCGAGCACGGCAACGGTGGGCCGCCAGACCCACCAGCCGTCGCCCTCCTGTGTCATCGGATGCCGTTCGCCCCCGGCCAGCGCGACCTCCACCGTCGAGGCGCGGGGGGCCCAGACCCGTACGTCCGCGGTCACCCCTGCTCCTCCGCTCGAACCAGCAGCGCGACGGGTAGACCTGCCTCTGGCAGCACGTTCTTGATGGGTACGGCCCCTCCCGCAATCACGTTGTCCGACAACAGGTCTCGCCACGAACCCTCCGGCAGGTCGACGGTGTCGTCACCCCACCCATCGCAGTCGGCGAGCCGACCGGCCAACCGGGTGGCCAGCACGGCCACCTCGACCCTGTCGCCGCTGCCGACGTGGTCGCCGTGACCGCGGCCGAAGGCGACCAGGTGCTCCGAGCTCGTGGGCAGACCCACGTACGTGGTGTCCCTGCCGATGAAGACGTCTTCCTCGTCGCGGCGCAGACGCAACGCTCGTGAGGTCACGAGCAGCTTCTCGTCGCTGAGGTCACCGGGCGCCTCACCGGCGTCGAGCCGGGCGAGGCGAGCCGCGCGGTCGTCGTAGTCGACGGGCCGACGGTTGTCGGGGTCGACGAGCGAGAGGTCGACGAGCTCGTTGCCCTGGTAGACGTCGGGCACCCCGGGCATGGTCAGCTGCACCAGCTTCTGACCCAGCGCATTGGCCCGGGTCTCGCGCGACGTGGCGTCGTGCCAGGCCGCGAGGTGCGTCGCCACTGCCGGGTCGTTCGCCATGAGGGTGACGAGGTCGGCGACGGCCGACTCGTACGCCTCGTCGGGTTCGGTCCAGCTGGTGTGCAGCTTCGACTCGCGAATCGCCTTGAGGGCATACCCGCCCAGTCGGTCGGCACTGATGGGCCAGGCCCCTACGACGGTCTGCCAGAGGAAGTACTCGGTCAGCGCGTCGACCTGGTCGGACCGGCGGTCGGCCACCAGCTCACGGGCTGCGTGAACCCACTCGGCCCATGCTTCCGGTCGCTCGGCGAGCACGAACAGCCGGGCTCGCAGGTCTTCGGACCGCTTCGTGTCGTGCGTCGAGAGCGTCGTCATCGTGTGCGGCCAGTCGGTGGCGAGCCCGGTGGCGAACGCGTGGAAGTCGCTCGTCGCGGTGCCGAGCGACGACGGGTCACCGCCGACCTCGTTGAGGCCGGTGAGACGGACGTAGCGGTAGTAGGCGGTGTCCTCGATGGCCTTGGCCATGGCCGGCCCGCAGGTCTGCTGGAAGCGCACCATGAACTCGTCGCGGACAGCGCCGGCCCCAAGGTCGGCCCCGGCCACATCGACGCCTCGGGCGATGTCGGCCACGAGCGCGACGGCATCCCGATCGCTCTCGTCGGCGGCGGCGGTGGCCCGTGACTGCGCCTCGGCCAGCGCCCGGCTCGCGTCGGGCGTCATGGCCTCGCCGGGCCGCACATAGGCGCGGTAGCGGTCCATCGCGACCAGCAGCTCGACGAGCGCTCGGCGCAGCATCGCCGAGTCGGCAGCCGGCACGACCTGCGCGAGCAGGCGAACCAGGCGGCTGACCTCGGTGGCGAGCATGCCTTGCACGACCCAGCGTTTCGACTCCTCGACGATGGTGTGGAGGTTCTGTGGCTCGCCGATCAGCGCCGTCGACAAGGCGTCGAGCGGGCCGGCGCCGGCCGGGTCGACGAACAGACCGCCGACCCGCAGCAGCGCGTCGTAGCCGGTGGTCCCGGCGCAGGCCCAGTCGGCAGGCAGCGCTTCGTCGCCCTCGAGGATCTTCTCGACGACCACCCAGGTGCCTTCCGTGGCCTGCGCCAGCGCGTCGAGATAGCCCGACGGGTCGGCCAGACCGTCGGGATGGTCGATGCGCAGGCCGTCGATCTTTCCCGCCTGCACGAGACCCGCAATCTTCGCGTGCGTGGCCTCGAACACGACCGGCTCCTCGACCCGCACCGCGATGAGCGACGTCACGTCGAAGAAGCGCCGGTAGTTCAGCTCGTCGTTGGCGATCGTCCACGACGCCAGCCGGTAGTGCTGCGCGGCCAGCAGATCCACCAGCGGCAGGTCGGCCGTGCCGGCTGCGACGGGGAACACGTGGTCGTAGTAGCGCACGACCGGTTGCCCGGCCTCGTCTCCGACGGTGATCTCACCCGCGTCGAGCACCGCTTCCAGCGTGTCACCGAGCACGGGCATGAGCACCTTGCCCTGCTGCGCGTCCCAGTCGACGTCGAACCACAGCGCGAGAGGCGACTCCCGACCGTCGCGCAGCACGGTCCACAACGGACGGTTCTGCGTCAACGGCGTGGGCGTCGTCATGTGGTTCGGCACGATGTCGACGACGACGCCCAGCCCCGCCGTCTTCGCAGCAGCCGCGAACCGCTCGAAGGCGTAGTCACCGCCCAGCCCGGTCGCAACGTGCCGGTGGTCGATCACGTCGTACCCGTGCTTGGAGCCCTCACTGGCCTGAAGCACCGGCGAGAGGTACACGTCGGTCACCCCCAGCTGCGCCAGGTACCCCAGGCGCGCCGCAGCGTCGTCGAGGGTGAACTCCGGCTCGAGCTGGAACCGGTGGGTCGAGACGGGGACCCGGTCGGGAACGGCCCCACGGTTCACGACGGCAGTCCCTCCGCCAGACCGGCCACCGGCTGGTTCAGGGGCGCGCGCGGCGCGCGCAGCACGACCACGCTGCGGGCCTCGACCTGGATCTGCCAGCCGGGCTCGAGCTGCTTGACCTCGACGTCGTGCACGGCCGTGTTGATCTCCGGCACCCAGCAGGCGCCGTACTCCTCGTCGGGGATGGTGAAGGTCAACGCCTCGTCGTGCGCGTTGAACATGACCAGGAACGAGTCGTCGAAGATCGGGTTGCCACGCTTGTCGGGCTCCGGGATCGCCGCACCGTTGAGGAACACCATCAGCGTCTTGGCCAGACCGTTGGTCCACGCCTCCTCGTCCATGTGCTCGGCGTTGGGCATCAGCCAGGCGATGTCGCCGAAGTCGCTCTCGCCGCCGTGCTCGGCGCTACCGGCGAAGAAGCGCCGACGCCGGAAGACGGCGTGCTCCTTGCGCAGCGCGACGAGCGCCTGGGTGAAGGCGAGCAGCTGCTGCTGACGCTCGTCGAGGTCCCAGTCGACCCACGAGATCTCGTTGTCCTGGCAGTAGCCGTTGTTGTTGCCGTCCTGCGTGCGACCCATCTCGTCGCCGTGCAGCACCATCGGAACCCCTTGCGACAGCAGCAGCGTCGTCATGAAGTTGCGCTGCTGGCGGGCCCGAAGGTCGAGCACCTGCTCGTCGTCGGTCGGCCCCTCGGCCCCGCAGTTCCACGAGCGGTTGTGGCTCTCGCCGTCGTTGCCGCCTTCTCCGTTGGCGTCGTTGCGCTTCTCGTTGTAGCTGACAAGGTCGCGCAGGGTGAACCCGTCGTGGGCGGTGACGAAGTTGATCGACGCGATCGGCTTGCGCCCCGAGTGCTCGTAGAGGTCGCTGGACCCGGTGAAACGCGAGGCGAACTCGCCGAGGGTGCCACCCTCGCCCCGCCAGTAGTCACGCACCTCGTCGCGGTACTGGCCGTTCCACTCCGTCCAGAGCGGCGGGAAGTTGCCGACCTGGTAACCGCCATCACCGACGTCCCACGGCTCGGCGATGAGCTTCACCTGGCTGACGACGGGGTCCTGCTGGATGAGGTCGAAGAACGCCGACAGCTTGTCGACCTCGTGGAACTGACGAGCCAGGGTCGCCGCGAGGTCGAACCGGAAGCCGTCGACGTGCATCTCGGTCACCCAGTAGCGCAGCGAGTCCATGATCAGCTGCAGCACGTGTGGGCTGCGCATGAGCAGCGAGTTGCCGGTGCCCGTGGTGTCGTAGTAGTGCGACGGGTCGTCGTCGACGAGGCGGTAGTAGTTCGCGTTGTCGATGCCGCGGAAGGCGAGCGTCGGGCCCATGTGGTTGCCCTCGGCGGTGTGGTTGTAGACGACATCGAGGATGACCTCGATGCCCGCCTCGTGCAGCGCCTTGACCATGCCCTTGAACTCGAGCACCTGCTGGCCGCGTTCGCCGTTGGCCGCGTAGCCGTTGTGCGGGGCCAGGAAGCCGATGGTGTTGTAGCCCCAGTAGTTGCGCAGACCGCGGTCGACGAGGTGGGAGTCCTGCACGAACTGGTGCACGGGCATGAGCTCGACCGCCGTGATGCCGAGGGCGGTCAGGTGGTCGATGGTGGCCGGGTGCGCCATGGCCGCGTACGTGCCCCGGATCTCCTCGGGGATGTCGGGGTGCAGCTGGGTCATTCCCTTGACGTGCGCCTCGTAGATGACCGAGTCGTGGTACTGGTGACGCGGCGGGCGGTCGTCACCCCAGTCGAAGAAGGGGTTGGTGACGACCGAGAGCATGGTGTGGCCGAGGCTGTCGTCGGTGTTGGGCGGCGTCGCAGTAGCGGCGTTCTCGTCGCCGAAGGTGTACGAGAAGAGCGACTGGTCGTTGTCGGGCTGACCCTCGATCGCCTTCGCGTAGGGGTCGAGCAGCAGCATGCTGGGGTTGCACCGATGCCCGTTCTCGGGGTCGTAGGGTCCGTGCACCCGAAAGCCGTAACGCTGCCCGGGCTGCACGTAGGGCACGTAGCCGTGCCACACGAAAGCATCCGTCTCAGGCAGGTCGAACCGGGTCTCGACCCCGTCGTCGTCGATCATGCACAGCTCGACGCGCTCGGCCACCCCGCTGAACACGGCGAAGTTCACGCCGCTTCCGTCGTAGGTCGCCCCGAGCGGGTAGGCATTTCCGGGCCAGATCTCCATCAATCTTCTTCCGTCGTCATTCGCAGAGCAGCTTCGTCCGCGGCGCCACGCAGGTGCGGACGTCACGCGGACGACATCGGCCGCGGCGTCCATTCTTGCCTGCCGCGCGCCGTCTGGCACAACTGACGTCCGGCTCACGCACCGGCGATGAGACGAATCCGCGACTAGCGGGTGGCGTCCTCATCCTTCCAGTAGCCCATGAAGGCCACCTGTCGTCGAGGCATCCCGAGCTCGCCCACCAGCATCCGGCGGATGGTCTTGACCGTCGCAGAGTCACCGGCGACCCACGCGTAGGTGTCGTCGGCCCCGACCGGTTCGGCCCGTCGTTCCGGGCAGTCGAGCGTCTCGCCCGACGAGCTGAAGACCGGCGTCTCCCACACGTCATCACCGGGCTCAGCCCCGACCGTGTCCGCGACGGAGTGCGCAGCACGGTCTCGGGCTGCCCCCAAGCCGCAATGCGTCCTCAGGGTCTCGATCGAGGTCTGGCCTCGAGGTCGCTCGCCGCGGGCGATCCAGTGCACGGCGACCCCGGGCGGGATCACCACGTCGAGGAAGTCGGCGGCGGCCGGAACCTCGATCACCGCGACCCCCTCGGCGTCCACGGGCAGGCTCTCAAGGATCGACGCCACCGCAGGCAGAGCCGTCTCGTCGGCGCAGAACAGCAACCGGTGGGCATCTCCCGGCGCGAACTCGATGCCGCCGAAGCCGTCCTCGTGGCCGCGGCGCGGCGCGAGCACCCCGAGCGTGTCCCCGAGGCGCGCTCCAGCCGCCCAGGTGGCCGCCGGGCCGCAAGGACCACCCGAACCACCCCGGCCCTGTCCACCGCTGCCGTGCAGCACGAAGTCGACGACGAGCCGACGGTCGACCCCTTCCCCCGTCACGAACCGGGCGGTGTAGGTGCGCAGATGGCCGCGCTCGATCTCGGGTAGCGCGAGCCAGGCGGCGTACCAGTCGTCCGCCTCGATCACCGACGACGGCACGGGGTGACCGTCGTTGGGGATGACGATCTTGATCCGCTGGTCGAGCGTCGTCCCTTCGGGACCTACCTGCTCGAACCCTTCGCCTCCCAACCAGATTCGCACGAACGACGGGCTCAGCCGTTCGACCTCGCAGACCACTCCGGTCAGCAGCAGGATGGGCGACGGCGCCGCATCCGTCTTGTCGGGGGCGTCAGGGGCGTCGGCGGTCGTGTCCGTCGTGGTGGTCATGAGGTAGGTCCGATCAGCTGGTCGCGGGAGGCGGGAATGACGAGTGGGGTTCCGGCCACGGGGTCGGTGATGACGCGGCTCTCGAGCCCGAACACCGAGCGCACGAAGGCCTCGTCGACCACGTCGGCCGGCCGCCCCTGAGCGACGAGCCGGCCGCCGCGCAGTGCGACCACCTGGTCGGCGTAGCGCGCGGCCAGATTGAGGTCGTGCAGCACCATCACGATGGTCGTGCCGCGACGGCGGTTGAGCTCGACGAGGAGGTCGAGAACGTCGATCTGATGAGCCACGTCGAGGTAGGTGGTCGGCTCGTCGAGCAGGATGACGTCGGTGTCCTGCGCCAGGGTGAGCGCGATCCAGACCCGCTGACGCTGCCCGCCCGACAGCTCCTCGACATGTCGTTCGGCCAGCTCGAGGGTGTCGGTCACCCGCATCGCCACGGCGATGGCCTCGTCGTCGGCCTCCGACCAGCGACGTACGAGCGAGTGGTGCGGATGCCGGCCACGGCCTACGAGGTCGACCACGGTGATGCCCTCTGGCACCGGCGGCGTCTGGGGCAGCAGGGCGACGCGCCGGGCGAACTCCTTGGCCCGCATCGACCAGACGTCGCGCAGCGGCACAGGTTTGCCGCTGCCGCCCGACGACTCACTCACCGCGGCTGACAGCAGCACCTCGCCCGACACGGGTTTGAGCAGTCGGGACAGGCCGCGCAGCACGGTCGACTTGCCGCAGCCGTTGGGCCCGACGATGGCCGTCACGGCGCCCCGCTGTACCTCGAGGTCGAGGTCGTCGACGACCGTGTGGCCGTCGTAGGCCAGCGACAAGCCGAACGTGCGCAGGGCGGGCATCGGGCTCTGGTCGGCCCCCCCACGAAGAGGAGTGACAGCGGCATCCGGGGTGTGGTGCGGAGTCATCTCAGGCCTTTCCGTGACGGCCCGCGGAAATGACCACCGCGAGCATGAGAGGGGCGCCGAGAGCGCCCGTGACGACACCGACCGGGAGGTTGACGTCGGGAATCAGGTAGTCGCCGAGGTAGTCGGAGGCAACGACGATCACGGCGCCGACGAGGGCGGCGGCCCAGAGACTCGGCCGGCCCCCGGTCAGACGACGCGAGATCGGGCCGGCGAGAAAGGCGACGAACGAGATCGGCCCGGTTGCCGCCGTGGCGAAGGCCGAGAGGGCGACCGCGAGGAGCAGCCCGAGACGCGCACCGGATGCCGGTGAGCCGAGCGTCGTCGACAGCTCGTCGCCGAGCTCGGCCAACCGCATCCGGCGCACATTCACCGCGAGGGCAGGCACGAGCACCGCGATGCCGAGGGCGAGCAGGCCGATGAGGGGCCAGGAGGCCCGGTTCAGGCTGCCGGTCAGCCAGACCAGGGCGGCCTGGGCGTCCTGGATGGAGGTGCGCGTCATGACGAACTGGATGACGCTGGCGAGCAGTGCGGCGATACCGATGCCGACGAGCACCATTCTCTGGCCGGCGAAGGAGGTGCCCCGCGCCACGAGGTACATCACGAGACTCACGGCCAACGCTCCCGCCAGCGCCGCGAGCGGCACCACAAAGCCCTGTGCGTCGAAGAAGGTCAGGGCGACCACGGCCGCGGCGCTGGCGCCCAGGCTGATCCCGATGATGTCGGGGCTCGCGAGCGGGTTGCGCAGGGTGGTCTGGAACATGGCACCGGCGGCGCCGAAGGCGGCCCCGGCCAGCGCGCCGATGAGGGCCCTCGGCAGCTTGGCCTCCATGACGATGAACGACGCGCCGGGGGCAGCCTCGATCGTCTCGCCGCGCAGGATGTGCACGAAGTCGACGAGGGTGACGGTGTACTCGCCGAGCAGCACCCGAGCCAGCACGACGGCGCCGGTCGCTACGACCAGCCCGGCGATCACCAGGCGCACCCGACGCAGCGGGCGACGCCGAGCACGGGCGACGAGTGCGACGACGGCGGCGGCCTCGACCGCGTCGCGGCCCCGCGGCATCCGGCCGTGGGGGTGGCCGGCCCGGTCGACGGAGGGGGCCACCGGGGCGCTCACAGCGCCGCCATCCGGCCTCGTCGGACGAGCATCACGAAGACGGGCACCCCGACGACGGCCGTCATGATGCCGGCCTGCACCTCCGTGGGCCGGACGACGACCCGACCCGCGACGTCGGCGACCAGCAACAGGGCGGGCCCGATGAGCAGGCAGACCGGGATGATGCGCCGATGGTCGGCGCCGACGACGAAGCGTGCGACGTGCGGCACGACGAGGCCGAGAAAGCCGATCGGGCCGGCCAAGGCCGTGGCCGCGCCGCAGAGGACGGCCACTCCGAGCGCGACTGCGGCACGCGCCAGCAGAAGGCTCTCGCCGAGGCCGCGGGCGAGGTCGTCACCGAGCGCGAGGGCGTTGAGCTGACGCACGGCGAGCAGAACGACGACCAGGCCGACGGCGAAGAAGGGCAGCACGGTGATGACGAGGTCGAGCCCACGCCCGCCGATGGTGCCGACCTGCCAGAACCGGAACGAGTCGAGCGACTGCTGGCTCGACACGAGCAGGCCCGACGACCAGCTGGCCAAACCTGCGCTCACCGCGGCTCCGGCCAGGGTCAGCCGCAGCGGGGTCACTCCCCCTCGCGCCAGGCCGGCCAGGGCGTGCACGAGCACCGCGGCGATACCGGCGCCGGCCATGGCCCACCAGACGTAGCCGGTCAGCGTGCCGACCCCGAAGATGCTGATAGCAACGACAACGGCAAGCGACGCGCCGGCGTTGACCCCGAGCAGCCCCGGGTCGGCCAGCGGGTTGCGGGTCAGGCCCTGCATGGCCGCCCCGGCCACGGCCAGACCCGCCCCGACGAGCAGCCCGACGGCCGTGCGGGCGATGCGGGCCTCGACGACCCCACGATCGGCGAGGTCGCCACCGTTGCCGGTGAGCACGGCGACGACGTCGCCGAAGGCGACCGGGCGCGACCCGATGGTGATCGAGGCCAGAACCGCTACCCCCACCAGCACGACGAGCGCACCGGTGAGGGTGAGCGACCGGGTACGGCTGCTCATCAGCTCGCTTCGGCCTTGGCGACCGCCTCGGCCACCGTCGGCACGAAGAGATCGACCATGAACGGGATCGACAGCGGCGAGGGCGAGCTCGTGGTGAGGCCGACGCGCTTGTTCTCGGTGGCGACGACCGCCCCGCTCTTGATGGCCGGGATCTGACCGATGAGGGGGTCCTTGCGCATGGCGGAGACCGCTGCGTTGCCCTCGGTGTAGGTGAGCAGGATGTCGGATTTGAGCGTGGCGGCCTGCTCGGCGCTGACCGTGCGGTAGAACTCCTTCGACCCAGCCCCGAGCTTCTCGATCACGGGGGCGTTCTTCATCCCGAGCTCGACGAGCATCCGCGGACGCAGGTCATTGGGGGTGTAGTAGCCGACCTGTGAGAAGTCGGCCGCCGTCACGAAGGCGTAGATGAAGGTTTTGCCTGCGAGCTGCGGATACTTCGCTCTGGCGTCGGCGAGGGTCTGTTCCGTCTTCGCCTCGACCTGCTTCGCCTGCGTCGGGCGGCCTAGGGCCTGGCCGATGATCTCGAGCGACTCCTCCCACGGCGTGCCCCAGGCCACCTTTGGGTAGGCCACGACGGGGGCCAGCTTGCTCAGCTTGTCGTACTCGACCTTCGTCAGGCCGGAGTTGGTGGCGAGGATCAGGTCGGGCGAGAGTTTGGCGATCTCCTCGATGGGCGCGCCGTCGGCGTCGTCGAAGCGGGTCGGTGCGGCCCCGCCGATGGCGGCGAGCCGGCTGTCGAACCAGTCGCTCGACAGCTTGGCGTTACCGCCCCAGGTGACCTTGGGGGCCCCCACCGGGGCGACGCCGAGCGCGGCGACGTGGTCGGCGTCGGTCCAGCCGAGGGTGACCACGCGCGTCGGCGCCTTCGCGACGGTGGTCCCACCGAAGGCATGTTTGATGGTCACCGGGTAGGCATCGGCATCCGCCGGTGACGTCGCATCCCCAGTGGCGGAGGGAGTGACGGTCGGTGAACCCGACGGTCCCGTCGAGCAGCCGACGAGAACGAGCAGGGCCGCAGTCGCGGCGAGGACGGTGGCACGGGCGGACGTTCGAAGGCGGAGCACGGCGAGTCTCTCTGTCAATGGTTAGGACAGGCACACCTTACTTAGGTGAGGCTTACTCGCCAAGCCGCATCTCAGAGGGACCCGCCCAGGGTTACCCCGCCGTCGATGGTGATCGTCTGGCCGGTGATCCACGAGGCGTCGCTGCTGAGCAGGAAGCTCACCGCGCCGGCCACGTCCTCGGGCGTGCCGAGTCGCTTCATCGGGTAGGCCGATGCCACCTTCTCCTCACGCCCTTCGTAGAGCGCCTCGGCGAACTTCGTCTTGACGACCGCGGGCGCCACCGCGTTGACCCGCACCTGCGGACCGAGCTGGTGCCCCAGCTCGGTCGTCAGGTGGATGACGGCGGCCTTCGAGACCCCGTACCAGCCGATCACGCCCGAGGCGCCGAGACCGGCCACCGAGGCGACGTTGACCACGGATGCCGGGTGCTCGGCGTCGCCGATGCCCGCCGCGACCGCCTTCTTGATCCACGAGAAGGCCGCCACCACGTTGACGTCGAGCACCTTGCGGGCCAGGTCGGCGTCGCCGTCGAGCATCGGCCCGTAGGTGGGGTTGATACCGGTGTTGTTGACGAGCAGGTGCAGCCCGCCGAACGTCTCCCGGGCGGCGGCGATCACGTCGTCCTGGTGGGCCTCATCGGCCGCATTGCCCGCGATACCAAGGGCGTTCGCCGCGCCGCCGAGCTGCTCGACGGCATCCGCGAGCGCTTCCGCCTTGCGGGCGGTGATGACCACCTTGGCGCCTTCGGCGACCAGTCGCTCCGCGACGCCGAGGCCGATACCGCGGCTGGCGCCGGTCACGATGGCGACGGCGCCCTCGTGACGTCGCAGACCCGTCCCCGTCATCTCGTTGCCCATCACAGACCGAGGTCCCGGCCGATGAGCTCCTTCATGATCTCGTTGCTCCCAGCCCAGATCTTGGTCACCCTCGCGTCACGCCAGGCCCGAGCCACCCGGTACTCGTTCATGAAGCCGTAGCCGCCGTAGAGCTGCACACAGCTGTCGAGAACCTCGTTCTGCACCTGCGAGCTCCACCACTTCGCCTTGGCGGCGTCGATCGCGGTGAGCTCGCCCTGGGAGTGGGCGAGCACGCAGTCGTCGACGTAGGACTCGGCCACCTCGATCTTCGTCACCAGCTCGGCGAGCAGGAACTTGTTGTGCTGGAAGGCGCCGATTGGCTGACCGAAGGCCTTGCGCTCCTTGGCGTAGACGATCGTCTCCTCGAGGATCGCCTTGGCGTGCGCCACGTTCGAGACCGCTGCCCCGATGCGCTCCTGCGGGAGCCGCTGCATCATGGCGATGAAACCCAGCCCCCGTTCGCCCAACAGGTTCTCGTCGGGGACGCGGACGTCCTCGAAGAACAGCTCGGCGGTGTCGGACTCTTCCATACCGACCTTGTCGAGCTTGCGGCCGTTGACGAACCCCGGCATGCCGCGCTCGACGACGAACAGGGTGATGCCCTTGGCGCCCTTCCCGGGGTCGGTGCGGGCGGCCACGATCACGAGGTCGGCCTGGTAGCCGTTGGTGATGAAGGTCTTGCTGCCGTTGATGCGCCAGGCGTCGCCGTCACGCACGGCTGTGGTCTTGAGGGCGGCCAGGTCGGAGCCACCCGAGGGCTCGGTCATGGCGATCGCGATGATCAGGTCGCCGCTGGCGATCCCGGGCAGCCATCGCTGCTTCTGCTCGTCGGTGCCGAGGTCGACGATGTAGGGCGGGCAGACGTCGGCGTGGATGCCGAAGCACGAGCTGGTGGCGGCGTTGAACCGCGACATCTCCTCCGTCAGCACGGCGTTGAAGCGGTAGTCCCGCACACCGGCGCCACCGAACTCCTCCGGGATGTCGAAGCCGAAGAAGCCCTGCTTCCCGGCCTCCTTCCACACGTCCCGCTCGATCGACTTCTCGTCGATCATCTGCTGGGCCCGGGGGCGCAGGGTGCGCTCGACGAACTCGCGGGCAGACGCACGGAGCGCCTCGTGGTCCTCGTCGTAGATGTGGCGGGGCATGGCAGGTTCCTCCAAGCGAACGGTGACTAAGCGCTTGCTTAGTTTCGCAACGCTGCGGCATGCTGTCAACGTGCCGAGAACCACATCGCCAGCCCCCGATCGCACCACGGTCGACCGGCTCATGCAGGCGGCCGCGCGGGCCTTCGCCGACAAGGGCTTCCACGCCACGACGACGCGAGACATCGCGTCCGGGGCCGGCCTGAGCCCGGCCGGGGTCTACGTGCACTTCGGCTCCAAGGAGGAGCTGCTGTTCAACCTCAGCCGCATCGGCCACGAGTCGGCGCTGCGAGAGGTACGTTCAGCCGTCGCCGACGCCGCCACTCCCACGCAGCAGCTCGCCGACCTCGTGGCGACCTTCTCGCAGTGGCACGCCGAGCAGTACGAGATCGCTCGGGTGGTGCAGTACGAGCATCACCACCTGACGCCTGAGCACCACGCGGAGGTGCTCGCCCTGCGCAAGCAGATCGACGCCGTCGTGCGCGGCATCCTCGAGGCGGGCACCCGCGAAGGGGTCTTCACGATCGACGACATCGGCGACACCTCTCTCGCCCTGTTGTCCATCGCGGTCGACGTGGCGCGTTGGTACTCCCCCACGATCCGTCGCACACCGGCCCAGATCGGTGCCACCAACGCCCACCTGGCGTTGCGCCTCGTGGGCGCCTCCTCCTGACCGCCGACATCGGGGTTTCGCGGGAGCCCCGTCCCGGTCACACCGTGTTGCAGGTGCCCGTTCCGCCGCTCGAGGCGTTCGTGCGAGCGCGCACCGCGCACCACGACACCACTTGGCTCTCAACCGATCCCGCGTTCGGGCACGCCCACGTCACGGCCCTGGGCCCCTTCCTGACACCCGAGGCGATCGACGCCGACGCCCTTCGGGTGGTCGCCGAGATCGCCCGTCACACCCAGCCCTTCGCCTTCACGCTGGAGGTGATCGACACCTTCCCGAACGGCATCATCCATCTCGTCCCCGAGCCCGACGCGCCGTTCCGGGCGCTCACCCGGGCGCTGTGCGAGGTCTTCCCCTCGTGTCCGCCCTACGGCGGCGCCTTCCCCGACGTGCGCCCGCACCTGACCCTCGACGCGGTCTCGGCGACCGTCTCGGAGGCGAGCACCACCGCCCTGCTCGCCGGCGTTCTGCCTACGGTCAGCCGAGCCGAGCGGCTCGACCTGACGCTCTGGCAGGAGCACGGATGCCGGGTGCTCGCCAGCTGGGGCCTGGGGGTCTGACGCGCCTCAGCGATCGGCCGCGGTCGCCGAGGGCGGCGACGGCACCGCCGGCAGCGCGGCGCCGGGCGCAGTTCGCGGTGACTCCAGCGGCACGGTCACCCGGGGCAGGAAGAACTGCACCAACGGCCCGATCGAGACGGCGTAGAGCACGGTGCCGAGGCCGACCGGCCCACCGAGCGCCCAGCCGACCGCGAGCACGACGACCTCGATCGTGGTGCGCACCAGCCTGATCGACAGGCCGGTACGCCGGGCGAAGCCGGTCATCAGCCCGTCGCGCGGCCCCGGCCCGAGCTGGCTGCCGATGTAGAGCCCTCCGGCCAGCCCGTTCAGCACGATGCCGAAGACGAGCAGCAGCACGCGGGCCCAGACGGCCCCGGGAGTGGAGAGCAGACCCAGGCCGATGTCGGCCGCAACCCCGATCACCACGACGTTGGCGATGGTTCCGAGGCCCGGCCACTGCCGCAGCGGCCACCACAGCAGCAGCACGAGCGCCCCCACCACGATGGTCACCTGACCGAAGGTGAGCGGCACCCGTGACGCGATCCCCGAGTGGAACACGTCCCACGGGTCGAGGCCCAGTACTCCGCGGATCATCATCGCCATCGACAGCCCGTAGAGGGTCAGGCCGATCATCAGCTGCACCAGGCGACGGGTCAGCTTTCCGGCCCTCAGCTGCTCGCGAGGGGTGAGGTGGGCAAGGGGCACGCGGGAGGCGTGCCGACGGCGGGCGGCCTGAGCCGCACGCGTGAGGTGGTGGCGCATGCTGCCCACCTTGCCCGAGAACTGGACTCCATTTCCATGGCCACTTGTGCGAGAGTGGACTCATGCGCTCCGTCTCGGCCCGGTCGTTGGGCGGCCTGCTCGGGCCCGATCCGTTGCTCGCGCGTCCTGCCTACCGCGGCCTCGCCGACGGGGTGCGACGGCTCATCTGCGACGGACGGCTGCTCGTGGGAACCCGGCTGCCGAGCGAACGCACGCTGACGAGCGAGCTCGGCCTCAGCCGGACGACCGTCGGCGCCGCCCTCGACCTGCTCCGAGCCGACGGCTTCGTGGTCACCCGCCGGGGCTCGGGAAGCATCGTGGCTCTCCCCCCGGCACGGGTCGGCCTGACCCTGTCGCAGGCCGGACTGATGCCGACCCCCGTTCCCGACGACGTCATCGACCTGACGTATGCCGCCCTGCCCGCCGCCGCCGGGCTGTCCGTGGCCTACGAACGGGCCCTGGCCGCTCTACCCCGCCACCTGGCCACCGCCGGGTACAGCCCCCACGGCATCCCGGAGGCCAGAGGCGCCATCGCGGAGTGGTTCACCGGCCGGGGCCTGCCGACCGAGGCCGACCAGGTCATCGTCACCTCGGGCGCCCACGCAGGACTGTCCGCCACCCTTCGGGCCCTGCTCGACATCGGCGACCGGGTGCTGTTCGAGACGCCGACCTACCCGAACGCCCTGGTCGGCGCGAGGCGTTCGTCCTTGCGCGCGGTCGCGTTCCCGGTCGCGCGTACGGGGTGGGACCTCGAAGCGATGGAGGTCGCCCTGCGACAGAGCAGGCCCCGGCTGGCCTACCTGATCCCCGACTTCCAGAACCCCACCGGCCAGCTCATGAACACACCGACCCGCGAGACGGTGGCCCGGATGCTGCGGCGGGCCGGCACCCGGGCCGTGATCGACGAGACCTTCGTCGAGCTCGGCCTCGACGGCCCTCCCCCGGCCCCGTTCGCCACGCACTCCGACACGGCGATCACCATCGGCAGCGCCGCCAAGACGTGGTGGGGCGGCGTGCGGGTGGGCTGGGTGCGTTCTCCCCTCGCGGATGCCGCCGCCATCGTCGAGGCACGTCACAGCCTCGATCTCGGCACGTCAGTGCTCGAGCAGCTGCTCGTGGTCGAGCTGCTGCGCGAGGGTGACGCCCTGCTCGACGAGCGACGGGCGACCACCCGCGAACGCCGTGACGCCATGGTCGCGGCGCTACACCGACACGTGCCCGACTGGAGCTTCGACCTGCCGCCGGGAGGTCTCAACCTCTGGTGCCAGCTGCCGCTCGACCGCGGCGACGAGCTTGTCCGGGCCGGCGTGGAGGCGGGCGTCCGCCTGGCCCGCGGTAGCCAGTTCGGCATCCAGGGCGGCCTCGGCCGGTTCGTGCGAGTGCCGTTCTGCGTCGCCCCCGACGAGGCCGACGAGGTTGCCCGGCGCCTCGCTCAGGCCTGGGCGCAGGCCCTCAGCGGTGACGCCCCCGTGGCATCTCGCAGCCCCCTCATCGCCTGACCCGCGGGCGGGCGCCACCGTACGAAAGTGGCCACTCGACCTGAGGTGCAGGCCGGCGCCACCGTACGAAAGTGGCCACTCGACCTGAGGTGCAGGCCGGCGCCACCGTACGAAAGTGGCCACTCGACCTGAGGTGCAGGCCGGCGCCACCGTACGAAAGTGGCCACTCGACCTGAGGTGCAGGCCGGCGCCACCGTACGAAACTGGCCACTCGACCTGAGGTGCAGGCCGGCGCCACCGTACGAAACTGGCCACTCGA
>JAKDLG010000308.1 GCA_030452985.1 Humibacillus sp. | reverse complement strand
GGTTGCCGATCACCTTGTGGTCGGTCGTGGTGACCCACTTGACGAAGGTCTGCCCGGGGCGTAGTCGAGGATGAGCGGGGCGCGGCGCGGTCGGCTCGGGTCGGGCGCGGACCCGCTCTGTGGTGGTCATCGCGTGCCACCGTTGGCACTGCTGCGAGCCCGCATGACTGGTACCTCATCCTCTGGCACGGCGCTGCCTGGTTATCCAAATGACTGTACCCAGAATTGTTCTTCGGTCAAGGGAGCCGCCCTCGCAGTTTAGTTGAAAGTAGGCACAGTTGAACGAAGGGAAGGTGTTGCTTGGCGCAAGGTTTGGAGAGAGTTAAGATGATGGCTGTACCTTTAATTCCAGGCGAGAGCCCGAGGAGTCGTTCGTGACGTACGTGATCGCGCAGCCCTGTATCGACATCGTGGACCGCGCCTGTGTCGACGAGTGTCCCGTCGACTGCATCTACGAGGGCAAGCGCGCCCTGTACATCCACCCCGACGAGTGCGTCGACTGTGGGGCGTGCGAGCCGGTGTGTCCGGTGGAGGCGATCTACTACGAGGACGACGTGCCACAGCAGTGGGAACCCTTCACCACCGACAACGTCGAGTTCTTCACCGAGGTGCTGCCCGGCACGGACGCGCCCCTCGGATCCCCGGGCGGGGCAGCCAAGCTGGGCCGGCTCGGGGTCGACACGCCCCTGGTGGCCGGTTGGCCGCAGGCCGAGTCATGAGTCCGCGGCCGGTCCGCGGGTCGGGCGGCGTCCACATGGCGCTGGCCTCATCGACCCGTCGCCGGCTGCTCGAGCTGTTGCGCGGCGTCGACACCGCTCGCGATGTGCACGAGCTGGCTGAAGCGGTGGGGTTGCATCCCTCGACCGTGCGGTTCCACCTCGAGACCCTGCGCAAAGCGGGCCTGGTGACCCGCCGGGACCAGCGGTCGTCCGGGGCCGGCCGCCCACGCACCGCGTACGTCGCGATCCGGGAGGGGTCCGAGGCCGGGTACGAGCGCCTGGCCCGGATGTTGGCCGCCGACGTCGCGCAGACCGCGCGCGGTCGAGCGGGTCACGCCGAGGGCATCGGCGAACGATGGGCCCAACAAATGATCCCGCTACCGACCGCGCCCGGAACCACTCTGACCGATGACGCGGTGGCACAGGTGAGCTCGATGTTCGAGCGGCTGGGGTTCGAGCCGCAGACGCGTGGCGTCGAGGGCCGCCAGGAGATCTCGCTGCACGGCTGCCCGTTCCGGTCGGTCGCCCGCGAGCACCCTGATGTCGTCTGTGCCATTCACCTGGGCCTGCTGCGCGGCAGCCTCGAGCGTCTGGGCGCCCACACAACGAGCCGGTTGCGGCCCTTCGTCGAGCCGAATCTGTGTGTCGCGGAAGTCACGACGGCGTCATGAACAGTCGCGGGACGGCATCCGATCGGATCCACCATCGAGTCGAACGGAAGGAGGCGGCAGCGTGATCATCTACGGTGACTTCACCTGCGCCATGTGCTATCTGGCGAGCTGGCGAGCTGATCTGTTGGACGACACGCCCGACGCGGTCGACTGGCGGGCTGTCGAGCATCAGCCGTCGCTGCCGCTGACCGGGCTGCGACCTGCACGCCCCGAGCTGGAAGGTCTTACCGGCCGGTGGGGCGACATGGTCTCTCTTCGGATGCCGAACGAGGTCGTGCCGGGACGCTCACCCTCGTTCGTGGCCAGCACCCAGGCGGCGGTGGCCGGGTACGCGGAGGCGTACGGGGCGGGCGTGGCCGCGCGGGCTCGGCGTACGCTGTTTCGCGGCTACTGGGTGAACGGCCTCGACATCGGCAACCCGGAGGTGCTGCGGGTGGCCCTGGGTGACACGATCCGCAACGGCACCTCCACCTCAAGGCCGCTGCACGAGTGGGGCTACGCCGTCACCTCGGCTCGCGGCCCGGTCACGACGGCCGCCTTCCACCTGATCCGGGACTGGCGTGAGCAGTGGCGCGAGCTGGGCTCACCTCGCGAACCGCTGCTCGTCCGCGACGACGGGTCGACCGCCAGGGGGGCCGACGTGCTCACCGAGCTGGAGCATCGGCTCGCGAGCCGCCCCGCTGATCATCACGAGCTGGCCGCCCTGGCCCCTCGACAGCAGTCCGGACGCTTCTGGACCTGAGCCGTCTGGCGTCACCAAGGATGTCTGATGGCTCAGCGCGGGCGGCCGCCGGCAAGAGCGCAGCCCCGACCGACTGTGGGCGAGCGACAGCACCTGGCCGGGGACTTGCTACGTCACTGATGCGCGGGGCGGGTCAGTGACGTAGCGCCGCCCGCAGCGCGAGGCCCGAACCGGGCCCGGCCTAGGATCGAGTCAAGCCGGCCCGGAAGGATCACCACCTTTCGACGCCTCCGCTGACCGTCACCTCCGTCGTCGGGTGTGCCCAGGTAAGGGGGACGGACGGCTGCTCACGGGTCGACCGCAGCCAGCATTCTCTCGCCGAGGCGGCGGACCGCCTGCTTCACCTCGGGGCCGCCCATCACCCGGTAGGGGCCCGGGGTGCGCGCGAGCTGCTCGGCGTACCACGCCGGGTCGCTCGTGCTGCCGGTGAGCCGGCTGGAGTGCCCTCCGAAAGGCTCGACACGCCCGAGGGCAGGGGGCAGGCAGCGGGCCACGAGGTCGGGCGAGGCCTCGATCGTCACCTCGACCGCGTAGTCCCAACCGGCCGAGAGGTGCTGCTCGAGCTCGACGACCGGATCGAGGTCACGGGGCGGGTCGAAGGTCGTGCCGAGCGCCTCGACTCCGCTGATGCGGTCGACGCGGTAGGCCCTTCGCGCCTTGGCGTGGTGTGACCAGCAGAGCAGGTACCAGCGCCCGTGCCGCACCACGACCGCCCACGGGTCGAGCTCCATCTGCCATTCGGAACCGGCTTCCGAGCGATAGCTCAGACGAACCCGATGCCGGCTCGTGCAGGCATCGGCCAGTGCGGTGGTGGTGCCGGGGTCGGGGCGAGCGGCGCTTCGGTCAGGAGCGGGAGCGGCCGTTCGGCGCACGGCATCGGCCTGGGCCGCTACCGACTCCGGCAGGGCGCGCACGATCTTGCCCAGGGCGCTGCCCACCGGATCGGTGGGGTCACTGGCCTGGTGGTGACCGTCGAGCACGGCCATCACCAGACCGAGAGCTTCGGCGGCGGTGAAGCTGAGGGGAGGCAAGCGAAGGCCGCGCCCGACCCGGTAGCCGCCGTAGGGGCCGCGCACCGACTCGATGGGTATCTGCGCCTCGCGCAGGATCGCCACGTACCGTCGCGCTGCCCGGTCGGAGACCGCGAGCCGGTCGGCGAGTCGCTGCGCGGTGATTCCCGGTTGGTTCTGGATCAGCTCGAGAGCGAGCAGGGCCCGCGCGGTCGGGCTCGCGTCAGGGTTCAC
>JAKDLG010000307.1 GCA_030452985.1 Humibacillus sp. | reverse complement strand
CCCAAGAGCGCCTCAACCGGGAGATCCGCCGCCGCACCGATGTCGTGGGGATCTTCCCTAACCGGGAGGCCGTGATCCGCCTCGTGGGGGCCGTCCTCGCGGAGCAGCACGACGAGTGGGCCGAGCAACGCCGCTACCTCAGCCTCGACGCCCTCAAGAACGCCCGCGAGGTCCTGACCACCCGCACCCCTGAGGACCAGCCGCAGGAGGTGAGCACCGACCTGATCGCCGGCGTCATCAACGCCTAACCGAACGACCTTGGTGGATCACCGTGGTACACCACCGATCAGGACTTGACCGCAAAAGCGGACGTCCACCGGGCCGAGATGCGCGATACTCCTGGCGTGTCCATCGGGTCTGGACACGGCAATCTCGGCGTCCTACCAATGGGCGCAGGCGTGCTGCGATCGTCTGAACAGCCCCTCCGTTGACCCATCCGACGCGGGCCCGCAACGCGAAAAGGAAATTGACGATGCCCAACGTCCGTCGAGTAGCAGCAGTCATCGCGCTGGGCGTGATGACTGCGTGGACGCCAACAATCCCCGGGGCGCAGGCCGCGCCACCGGCCGCTCCGTCCGGCACGGGAGTACTGGCCGACTCCGCCGGCGGGCTGCAGTTTGGTGAGCCGGAGTTCCTCACCCCGGTGAAGAAGCGCGGGGTCGAGGACACCGGGTTTCCGTCGGTCAGCGGCGACGGGTCGGTCATCGCGTTCGCCTCCGAACGCTCCGGCCTGATCAGACCGGACCAGCCCGGCACTGATGTGTTCTACGACGTCGACGGCGTCCGGGCCCACCCCTACCGGTACGCGGCCATGCAAGGCCCCCGGGGCCGGCTCTACTACGCCTCCTGCGCCCACGTCTCGCGCGACGGCCGGTTCATCGTGTTCTGCAGCCACTCCCCGAAACTCGTCCCCGGCGACACGGCCCTCGGGGAGCAACGGAACGAAAAGTCCCGCTAAGGGTCGGGCTCGCATCTCTTGGCGGTCGATCTTGGTCGGTAGGGTTCGACGATGCCGGTGGAGTTCCTCACTGATGAGCAGGCGGCGCGTTACGGACGGTTCGTCGAGGTGCCGTCACGCGCGGAGCTGGATCGGCTGTGTTTCCTCGATGACGCCGATCGCGCACTGGTTGCCCGTCGTCGTGGTGACGCGTCGCGGTTGGGTTTTGCGCTCCAGCTGGTGACCGTCCGCTCGCTGGGCACGTTTCTGATCGACCCGCTGGACGTGCCTACCGCGGTGCTGGACTTCGTCGCCGAGCAGCTGGCCATTGCCGACCCGTCGTGTGTGAAGAGCTACCTCACGCGGCGTAGTACTCGTTTCGAGCATGCGGGCGAGATCACTCGTGAGCGCGGCTACCGGGAGTTCTCGGCCGTCGAGGGTGATGTGTGTCTGAGTTAATGTCCGGCTTCCGAGATCTATTGCCCAACATCATGGGGTCCTTGGGTTTGGTTGATTCTCTCGCTCGGCGCGGTGCCGGGCAAGGCGGTGGAGGCGGGCTTTGGCCATGCCGTCGCGGCGGGCCTGGCGGATCGCTTCGCCGCGGCCTTCGTGTTCGTCGTTCGGAGTGACGTAGCCGATGCCTTGGTGGAGCCTGACCGAGTTGTACGCGTGCTGGACGACGTCGAGCTCGGCACGTAGGACGGCCGGATCGGTGATCGCCAGCAGGTAGGGCCACTCGGTTTTGATCGTGCCGTTCAGGGACTCGATCCAGGCCTGGTCGGTCGGGGTGGAGGGCCGGCCAAAGTGCTGGGCGATGGCCAGCAGGGTCATGAAGGTGCGGGTGTCGCGGGAGATCATCTGCGACCCGTTGTCGCTGACGGCCAGCAGGATCGGGTTGAGCCCGTCCTCGGCGCCGGGGTCGACTTGGCCGGTCCCGGCCCGTTGAAGGGCGTTCTCGAGCAGGCCTTCGGCCTCCAAGGCGGCGGTGAACGCGTTCTGCACTTGGGTGTGGGTCTCCTCGACCGAGACCAGGTGGGTGAGCCACTTGCGGGAGATCAGGTCCTCGATGATGAGCACCGTCATAGAGCATGCGGTGAAGTGGGTGGAGTCGTAGATCCAGATCGAGTTCGGGACCAGCGCCGCCCAGTCCGGGAACGGTGACTTGACCGACTTCCCCGGCTGAGGGCGCGGCCGGAAGTGCTTGTCTCCCAGCAGAAGCACGCGCCGCACCGTCGAGGGTGAGCACCAGAACCGGCCCAGGTAGGAGCCGCGGTGGGCCAGCTTGCGGTGGGAGCGGTCCACCTCGGCCCACTCCTGAAATACGGCCAGGATGGCCTCGGCCTCCTGCTCCAGGATGGCGTGCATCGGGGACCCGCCCGGCTTGGCGTCAGCGAGCCGGCCAGCCTCCCGGCGACGCAGCCACCGGTTGGCGCGCCGCTCGGGCAGGTCCAGCTGGCGACAGGCCTGCCGCTGGGACCACCCGCCCTGCACCGCGTCATCGAGTAACCCGAGTAGCGCTTCTTTCGTGGCCGCATCGACCCGGTTCGGGACCTGGCCACTTAGCCCCAACCGTCTTTTCCCTCGGCCAACGTCAGCTTGACCGCCATCTCCTTGATCGCCTCCGAGAGCCGGGCGACCTCGGCCTGCGCGGCCGCCAGCTCCGCGTCGCGAACCTTGCCCGCTACCCCGGGTTTGGACGCCGCCAACGCGGCCAACGCACCATCCTTGGCCACCGTGCGGATCCGCACCACGGTCGAGCGGTCCACTCCGGCAGCCGTCGCGGCCTCGGCCATCGTGACCTCCTGGCGCACCAACTGCAGCCAAATCTCGTACTTCTGCGAGGGCGTCAGGATCCGCTTCGAAGCCCGCTTCCTGCCCACCGGTGGCGCCTGTTCTTCTGCCATGACCTGATCCTCCTGTGTTGTATGGAGAACCCGCCAGATGTTGTGTGATCAAACCCTGAAAGCAGGACACGAACTCAGACGCAAAACAAGGGTGAGCTGCGCCGGTGGGTCTCGGATCTGGCGTGGACGAGCGGCGACGGGCCGCGTCTGCTGTTCGAGGCCGCGGTCGGGTGGTTGCGGGAGCGGCTGGTGCTGCTGCCTGGGGGGAGCACGCTGACGCGCCTGGTGGCCGCTGAGCGCGAGGCGAGTACCGCACGGTTGTGGACGAGGTTGGCCGGGCTGCTCACCATCGAGCAAGCCCGGGCCCTGGACGGGCTACTGGTGGTGCCTGATCGTGGCCGCAGCTCGGTGTTGGAAGAGCTACGAGCCGGGCCACGGACCGTGTCAGGGCGGGGCATGGTGGCGGCGCTGCACCGGGTATCGGAGTTATCCGGTCTCGGAGTGGGCGGACTGGACCTCGGCGCTGTACCGGCCCGGCGGGTCGTCGAGCTGGCCCGTTACGGGATGGCGGCCAAGGCCCCTGCTTTGGCTCGTCAT
>JAKDLG010000109.1 GCA_030452985.1 Humibacillus sp. | reverse complement strand
CCCCATCCGCTGCTCGCCCGAGACGGGGGAAGTCGTCTCGGGAGGGGAGCGGCTGGAGGCCAGCACTCAGGTCTCGCGCTGTGCGGGTCGGGCGGGTGATGTTGATGGGGCACGACAGGCTGCGGGTTCTAGAAGATGCCGGGAACGACCTCCTCGGCGATGTCGGCGAAGCTCTGCTCGCTCGCGGCCAGATAGGCGTTCCAGACGCCGCTGTCCCAGACCTCGAGGCGGGAGCCCGCACCGATCACGGTCACCTCGCGGTCGAGACCGGCGTACTGGCGCAGGTTGGCCGGGATCGTGAAGCGGCCCTGACGGTCGGGCACCTCGTCGGAGGCGCCCGACAGGAACACCCGCAGGTAGTCGCGAGCGGACCGGTTGGTCGTGGGCACAGCCTGCATGCCCTCGGTCACCTTCACGAACGCCTCCATCGGGTAGATGACCAGGCACCGCTCCTGCCCTCGCGTGACGACCAGCCCGTCAGACATCTGGTCGCGGTACTTGGCCGGCAGGATCAAGCGGCCCTTCTCGTCGAGGCGGGGAGTGTGCGTACCGAGGAACACGGCGCGCCACCTCCCCTTCGTCGACCCGAGAGGCGCCACCACCGTCGCCCTTCTTCCACCACTCTACTCCACTTCCCTCCACGATCAACGACCAATGTCGCGTTTTGGCCACGCTCTTCTCATGTTTGTGCAGGTCAGCGAGGTGGTGGGAAGTGGAGGGCGCCGATGCTCGGATCGCCCGAGGCGAGCTCACGGCATCCGAACGGATGCCGCTCACCCCGCGCTCACGTTCCCGTCTGTCCACGTGGCGTGCCTGGCGAGGAGCTCTGAGCACCATCGGGCCCTCCGGGTGGAGGAAAGTGGGGCGGCGTCGGCTTTCGGGCCAGAATTTCCATCAGGTTACGAAACAGGGTCCCCTTCCTGTGAGCCGCCCGGATGAGAGAAGATCACGGAACGAACTCGCGCCGGCCGTCTGGAGCGAGCTCGGGCAACCGACCGGCCAGCGGCACAGCGGAGGACAGAGTGACGATGGGGTTCACGGGGATCACCGGGAGCGTTCCCGGCCTGGACAGGAACGACCAGGTCGATCGGGGCGAGGTCGCCGACCTCGACCTCGTCAGAGACGTCGCCAACCGGCTCGTCGCCTCGATGACCCAGGTCATCGAAGGCAAGGCCGACATCGTACGCACCACGGTCACCGTGCTGTTCGCCGGCGGACACCTCCTCATCGAGGACGTGCCCGGGGTCGGCAAGACGATGCTGGCCAAGGCCCTCGCCCGCTCCATCGACGCGTCGGTGCGCCGCATCCAGTTCACGCCCGACCTGCTGCCGAGCGACGTCACGGGCGTCAGCATCTTCAACCAGGACGCCCGACGGTTCGAGTTCCGCCCGGGAGCCATCTTCGCCAACGTGGTGGTGGGCGACGAGATCAACCGCGCCTCGCCGAAGACCCAGTCGGCCCTGCTCGAGTCGATGGAGGAGCGCCAGGTCACGGTCGACGGCACCACGTACGAGCTGCAGGCACCGTTCATCGTGATGGCGACCCAGAACCCCATCGAGATGGAGGGCACCTACCCCCTGCCCGAGGCCCAGCGCGACCGGTTCATGGCTCGTATCTCGATGGGCTACCCCTCCCCTGCCGCCGAGCTCGAGCTGCTCGAGGTGCACGGGTCGCGTTCACCGCTCGACTCCCTGCGCCCCGTCACCGACGCTGCGACGATCAACAGCGTCGTCCAGGCGGTCATGCGGGTGCACGCCAGCCCGGCGATCCGCCAGTACATCGTCGACCTGGTGAACCGGTCCCGTTCCACCTCGGCGCTGCGGCTCGGCGCCTCCCCCCGCGCCGGGCTGCACCTGCTGCGGTCGGCCCGAGCGCACGCCTCCCTCGAGGGTCGTGACCACGTGATCCCCGACGACGTCCAGCTGCTCGCCCCGGCGGTGCTGGCCCACCGGCTGATGCCCTCGAGCGAGACCCAGCTGGCCCGACGGACGACGACCGAGGTCGTGGGCGACCTGCTGCGTCAGGTGCCCGTTCCGCCCCAGGCTCGCTGAGCTGCTCATGCGCGCGCTGCGAGGCGTCCTCACCGTCCGGGGCAGAGCCTTCATGGGATCAGGCATCCTGCTCGTCCTGGCCGGCATCATCTTCGGCTTTCGCGACCTGACCCGCTTCGGGGTGCTGCTCGTCGCTCTGCCGGTCATCTCCGGCGCGCTGGTACGCACGCGGCGAACACGCATGCGCATCGAACGCCACGTCTCACCCGAACGCGTCAGTGTGGGGCAGCAGGCGCAGGTGTCTCTCTCCTTCGAGAATGTCTCGACGGCGACGACCCCCCTGTTCCTGGCCGAGGAACGCCTCGACTACGTGCTCGGTGACCGCCCCCGGTTCGTCGTGGGCCGCATTCCCACCGGGCGGGTGCGCACCATCGACTACACGGTGGCATCGGCTCTTCGGGGTCGCCACCAGCTCGGTCCGCTCGGGGTGCAGGTTCAGGACCCGTTCGGCCTGGCCAACCGCAACGCGGTGCTCGAGGGCAGTGTCGAGCTGGTCATCCTGCCCGCCGTCCACCCCCTGTCGCAGGCCCGCCGTTCGAGTGCGGGCATGGGCTCGGAGGGCGAGCAGGCGCACCTGATCGCCCTGCACGGCGAGGACGACGTGACGATCCGCGAGTACCGCGAGGGTGACGACCTGCGTCACATCCACTGGCCCGCCACGGCCCGCACCGGAGACCTGATGGTGCGTCAGGAGGACCGACCGGCTCAGCGTCGGGCGATCCTCATCCTCGACCCGCGGCCCGCGGCCCACGGCGGCAGTGGGGCGACGGGGTCGTTCGAGTGGTCGGTCACCGCAGTGGCCTCCGTCGCGGCCCACCTCTGCGAGGTGGGGTACGCCGTGCACCTGGTCTGCACCGAGACCGTCGCCAGCTCGCGAGCGGTCGAGACGATGGGGGTCGCCGAGATCCTCGACGTGCTGGCGGTCACGAGCCAACGAGATGACGCCGGCCACGACGAGATCCTGCGCGCAGCCCAGACGCTGGCAGGCGGCGGAGGTCTCGTGGTGGCGGTCGTGGGGCCGACCGACCCCGAGGTGACGGCCCGGGTCGCGAGCCTGCGCCAGCCGGGTACGACCGCCCTCGCGTTCGTGCTGGATGCCGTCTCCTTCGGCGACGCACCGGGCGCCGACGACGTCGCCGGCCACGCGGAGACGCTGCGTGCCAGTGGCTGGCGCACCGTCACCGTGAGCCGTGACGACTCCGTGACCCACACCTGGTCCGTGCTGACCGCGTCGACCGTCGGGTCGAGCCGATGAGCCGCCGGCGCTGGCGCATCACGCTGCTGGGTGCCCTGGCCACCCTGGCGGCCGTCTACCCCGTCACGAGCCTGTTCCAGAGCTCGGCGTGGCTGCTCCCCGCGATCGTGATGGTCGCCGTCTCGGCGGGCATCGGGCTGCTGATGCGGGGCCTGACCCGCAGTCGGGTTCTCGTGGTGGCCGTCCAGCTCGTCGTGACCGCCTACGTGATCCTGGCCCAGTTCGCCGGTGACACGTTCTTCCTGCTCCTGCCGACCGTCTCCACCCTCCAGGCGGCCAACAGCTACGGGCTCGAGGCGCTCGACACGCTGGGGCGGTACTCGGCCCCGGCCCCCCTCGGCGACGGAGTGACCTTCTACCTCGTCATCATCGTGACGCTGGTCGCGATCTGCGTCGACGCCATGGCGGCGACCTGGCGAAGCCCCGCTGCCGCCGGCCTGCCGTTGCTGACCGCCTACCTCGTCACAGCCGCCAACGGCGACTCCGCCTTGGCGGTGCGCTTCTTCGTGGTCCCGGCCGCGCTCTGGCTGGTCATGCTGCACACCACAGCCCGGGCCCAGTTCGGCCGGTGGAGCACGACGAGCACCACCGACGACGGGGGCCGGGCCGTGCCGGCCCACGACGGTGCTGCGATGCGCTCGTTCAGCGCGGGCGCCGCCAAGCTCGGTCTGGCCGGCCTGGTGCTCGCGCTCGTCGTTCCGGTCTTCGTGCCCCACTTTCCTCCGCGCTACCTGACCGACGGTCTGGGCCGCGCGAGCGGTCAGGGCGGCACCGACGGCAGCGTCGGCTTCAACAACACGGTCGATCTGACCCGCAGCCTCAACAACGACGACGACTCTCCGGTGCTGCAGTACACCACCACCGGGTTCAGCAGAAGCCCGCTCCGCGTGCTGGCCACGGGGTACTACTCGCGAGGGGAGTGGCTTGCCGTCAAAGACAGCGGCGACGGCGCGGGCCAGCCTCAGCCGCTTCCGCCGCCCAGCGACCGCAACGACTACGAGATCACCGTCACCGACAACACCCTCGCCGCACCCAACATCGCCGCCCCCTACCCTGTCGTCGCGGTGGCGATGAACGGCACCCCGTGGACCATCGACCCGGTGACCCGCGACGTGCGGGTCTCGCGGCCGGTGTCGAGCTACCGCGTCACCTACGCCGACATCGCCCCGTTGCCGTCGCTGCTGCGCGAGTCGGGCGAGCCCGACTCTCCCGACATCGTCGATGACGACCTCGCCATCCCTGACACGGTGCGCGTCCTGCTCGACTCGTGGTCGAAGAAGATCACGGCCGGCAAGAACAACCCGCTCGACCGGGCCATCGCGATCCAGGAGAGTCTGCGCTCCCCCGAGTACTCCTACAACCTCGACCTGGGCGCGCCCCTGCGTGGCGAGGACGGTCAGATCCTCGACCCCATCACCACCTTCTACAAGACCAAACGTGGTTACTGCGTGCAGTTCGCGACCGCCATGATCATGTTGGCCCGGGCGCAGGGCATCCCCGCTCGCATGGCCATCGGGTTCCTGCCCGGCACCAGCGTCGACGGCAAGTACGTGGTCCGCGCCTCTGACGCCCACGCCTGGCCCGAGCTCTACTTCCAGGGCTACGGGTGGCTTCGTTTCGAGCCCACGCCCGGCGCTCGTTCGGGCAATCCGCCACCGTATGCCGTCGAGGGCGCGGGCGACGGCGCCAGGGGGGCCGGTCGCGCCCCGAGCGAGTCCGCGTCGGGGACGGCGAGATCTCAGGCAGCGCGGCCCTCGGCGACCCCAACTGCGGCGCCGGTGGTCGCTGCCCCCTCGTTCACCGACCGGATCAGCTCGGTCTTCAGCCTGCGCAACGTCGTCACCGCCCTCACCCTGGTCGTGCTGCTGCTCGCCCTCTTCGTCATGCCGATCACCGCCGCCCTCGACCGGGCTCGCCGGCGAAGGCAGGCAGTGACGCGTCAAGACCTCGTGGAGGTCGACTGGAACGACCTGACCTCGCATCTGCGCGACCTCGGGCTGCCCGCGCCCCCCGGCGACACCTTGCGACAGGCGCGCGACCGGTACATCCAGAGCGGCCATCTGGGTGTCGACAACGCCGAGGCCGTGCGACGGGTGACGATGACGCTCGAGAAGGCGCGCTACGACCGGCCGGAGCGCACGTCGGTCGAGGAGGCCGAGACGTTGCACCGCGACATCCGTCAGATCCGCCGAGAGGTCGGCCGCACCCGCGCAGGCTCCACCCGCCTGCGCTCCTTCTTCTGGCCCGAGGCCGGCGTCTCCATCTGGCGTGACCTGCCCGCACGGCTGTCCCACCTCGTGGACCGCCGCAGCAGGTGAAGCGCTCCGTTCACGGAGCGATCCAGGGTGGACCAGCCGCCCCGGGTCAGACGAAGGCGCTCTCGCCGGTGATGGCCCGCCCCACGATCAGGGTGTTGATCTCGCGGGTGCCCTCGTAGGAGTAGATCGCCTCCGCGTCGGCGACGAAGCGGCCCACGTGGTGCTCGAGCAGGATGCCGTTGCCGCCGAGCACCTCGCGCGCCCAGCCCACGGCCTCGCGCATCCGCACGGTCGAGTGCGCCTTGCACAGTGAGGCGTGCTCGTCCCGCAGCAGGCCGGCATCCTGCAGCTGGGACGCCCGCACGTTCATGGCCGTGGCGGCGGTGACGTTGCTGAGCATCTTCACGAGCAGGTCCTGCACCATCTGGAACGAGGCGATCGGCCGTCCGAACTGCTGGCGAGCCTTGGTATAGCGCAGGGCGTGCTCGTAGGCGCCGCGCGCACAGCCGACAGCCTGCCAGGCCACGCCCATCCGGGTCACGCGCAGCACGTCGGCAGTGGAGCGGAAGCTCTCGGCCCGCTGCAGCCGGTTGGCCTCGGGAACGCGAACGTCGTGAAGGTGGATCTCGGCGTTCTGAACGACGCGCAGCGCGATCTTGTCCTCCTGCTTGTCGAAGGTCATCCCCACGGCGCCCTTCTCGACGACGAAACCCTTGACCTCCTCGTCTTCCTCGTCGCGCGCCCAGATCACGATGAGGTCGGCGAACGCGGCGTTGCCGATCCATTTCTTCTCGCCGCGCAGCACCCACTCGTCGCCGTCGCGCCGGGCACTCGTGGCGAGGCCGGCCGAGATCGCCGAGCCGACGTCGGGCTCGGTCAGGCCGAACGCGCCGATCAGCTCCATCCGGGCCATGGCCGGCAGCCAGCGTTCGCGCTGCTCGTCGGAGCCGCAGAGGTGGATCGAGCCCATGGCCAACCCGCCATGAACACCCATGAACGTCGACATCGACGGGTCGACTCGGGCGAGCTCCATCGCGACCATGCCATCGACCAGGGCCCCGCGGCCCGGGCAGCCGGGCCCGTCGTACGCCAGGCCGGCGATTCCGAGCTTCGCGATGCCCGGCACCAGCTCGTGCGGGAACGCTGCGCGGGTCCAGTAGTCGTTGATGACCGGCTCGACCTCACGCGTCATGAACGCTCGCACGCCGCCGAGAAGCTCGCGGTCCTGCTCGCTCAGCAGCAGCTCGAAGCCGAGGAAGTCGGACAGAGGGCTGTCCTCCAGTGCGAGGTCGTCACGTTCGCTCATCGTTTGCTCTCCTTCTTCGGGCCCGTCCCAGCCAGGCGGTCACCATCGAGAAAGGTGTCGATGACAGGGGCGAGCTCGTCTGCCTCGGTCAGGATGCCGAGGTGACCACCGTGGTAGATGTGCAGCTGCGAGTGGGGAATCAGTGCTGCCTGCAGCTTCGGGTTCGCGACCGGGATGATGGGGTCGTCGTCGCCCCCCATCACCAGCGTCGGCTGGCGCAGCAGGCCCAGGAACGGCAGGCTGGTCCAGCCGGTCATGGCGAGCAGCTGGTAGTAGTAGCCCCGCTTGGGCCCTGACCGAGTGGCGGCGTGCAGCAGGGCTGCGCCGCGCTCGGGGTGGGTGCGCATCGACCCGCCGTAGATCTCCGGCGCCACCGTGGCCGCAAAGGCAGGGTCGCGGTGGCGTCGAGGTGTCGACATGATCGTCAGCACCCGCGGGTGAGCGGGCACCATCAGGGTTCCGGTGCCGGTCGCGACCAGCACCACCCGGCGGACCCGCCGCGGCGCCTGCACCGCGAGCTGCTGCGCGAGGCCCCCACCCCACGAGAGACCGAGCACGTCGAAGCGACGGTGACCCAGCTTCGCCATCAACGCGGTCACCCACGAAGCCAGCCCGGCGATGGCGTAGGGAAACGGGGGCAGGGCCGAGCCGCCGACACCGGGTACGTCGAAGCGCACCACTCCGCGGTCGGCGTGCAGGTGGTCGACCAGCGGCTGCAACGCCTCGAGACTGACGCCGATGCCGTTGCAGAGCAGCAGCGGGGGCTGGTCGGTGAAGGCGCCGACGCCGGACCGCACCGAGACCCGAGCCGTGACGCCCCGGGCCGTGACGTTGCGGACGTGGTCGTCGCCGCGCGGCCGCGCGTGCTCAGCGGTCATGAACGTAGGTCCCGGGTGCGGCATCCAGCGGCTGGTAGGCGGTGTTGCCGAGCTTGCGCGGCTTGGTGCGCTCCTCGCCGCTGCGGGCCGAGAGCCACTTCACCCAGTCCTCCCACCAGCTGCCCCTCACCTTCGCCGCCTGGGCCAGCCACGTCTGGGGGTCCTCGGGGTTGTCGGTGCCCCGCTGTCCACGACCCGAGGGTGCGGTCTGGAAGCTGGCCTTGGGGTTGCCGGGCGGGTTGACCATGGCGGCGATGTGACCGCTCGTCGAGAGCACGAACTTGGTGTCGCCGCCCAAGAGCTGGGTGGTCTGGTAACAGGACTCCCACTTGCACAGGTGGTCGGCGATGCCGGCCACGACGTAGCTGTCGGTCGTGATCGTGGCCAGGTCGACCTGGGTGCCGAGCATCGTCGCCGCCCGCGGCTCCACCAACGCGTTGCGGATGGCGAGGTCCATGAAGTCGCGGTGCATGGCGGCGGTCATCCGCACCGGGTCGGCGTTCCAGTAGAGGATGTCGAAGGCCTTGGGGGCGTGCCCCATCAGGTAGTTGTTGACCCAGTAGTTCCAGATCAGGTCGTTGGGCCGCAGCCAGGCGAAGATCTCGGCCAACGTACGCCCGTCGAGATACCCCTTCTCCTTCGAGGCCGCGGTGGCCGCGGCTGCCGCCTGGGGCGAGAGCAACGCACTGGTGACACCGGCCCGCTCCTGGTCGAGCACGGTCACGGCCAGGCTGTACGACGCGACACGGTCCTGCTCGCCGAGCGCGACGAGGTGGGCCATCAGCATCGACGTGATCAGGCCGCCGGAGCAGATCCCGAAGATCGCCGTCTGGTGCTGCCGGGTGATGCCCTCGCACGCCGTCATCGCGTCCAGGATCGCCTGACCGTAGGTGTCCAGGCCCCAGTCGGCGTGCCGCACGTCGGGGTTGCGCCATGAGATGCAGAAGACCTGCTGGCCGCTCTGCACGAGGTACTCCACCAGCGAGCGCTGC
Source organism: Humibacillus sp. (assembly GCA_030452985.1). Taxonomy (GTDB): domain Bacteria; phylum Actinomycetota; class Actinomycetes; order Actinomycetales; family Dermatophilaceae; genus DSM-29435. The sequence goes on along the minus strand of JAKDLG010000109.1, from coordinate 7,514 downwards.
TCCGCCAGGTCGATCACGTAGTACTTGTTGATGGTGGGCGGCACGATCAACATCGGCACCGAGCGCACCTTGGGGGTCTGCGGGGTGTACTGGATCAGCTCGAAGACATCGGTGCGCAGCACGACGGCGCCAGGTGTCACGGCGATGTCGCGACCGACCTCGAAGGCATCGGCCTCCACCATCGACGGCACGCGAGGCGGGGCGGCGAAGTCCTTCACGAAGCGCCGACCACCTTCGAGGAGGTTGCCGCCTCCGGTGTCGATCGTCCGCTTGATCACCTTGGGGTTCAGGAACGGGTTGTTGCTGGGTGCCGTCGCCTCGACCAGGTTGTCGACGATGAAGCGCATTCGCTGGTCGTCACCCCAGTCCAGGCCGGCATCGTCGACCAAACCACGGGCCGCCTCGCCTACAGCGAGGTAGCTCTGCAGGGTGCGCTTGAAGGCCGGGTTCTTGACCCAGGCCTCCTCGGCGAAGCGGCGGTCCTTCGCTCCGGGCTCCAGTCGCGACCGACCCAGGCCGACCCGGGTCAGCTCGTAGGCCAGTGCGGCCGTCCGCTTGGCGACCAGCCCCGGGTGACGGGCGAGCCCGGCGGTGAAGCTGACCCCCGACATCCCGGGGATGAACCGCCGCAGGGGGCCGGTGCTGGCCGTCGCCAACAGCAGGTCGAGCGGGGTGGCCAGCGCCGTGCTGGCCGAGAGCTCAGCCGACTCCTGCGCCTCGTCCTCGTCGGGCGTCCCGCGCTCGGACTTCTGCCCGCGGGCAGCACCGGCGGAGGTCGTCACTTCGACCCCCCGTTCGGGGCGCTGACCTCGCGCCGCAGGATCTTGCCGGTGGGTCCCTTGGGTAGCTCGTCGACGATCCACACGGTGCGGGGGTACTTGTAAGCCGCCAGCCGCTCCTTGGCGAACGCCAACAGGTCGGCTTCGCTGACCTGCTCGCCGGGCTTCAGGGTGACGGCCGCCCCGACCTCCTCGCCGAGGCTGTCGTGGGGGATGCCGATGACGGCCACCTCCGCGACCGACTCGTGCTCGTAGAGCGCCTCCTCAACCTCGCGCGGGTAGACGTTGTAGCCCCCGCGGATGATCAGGTCCTTCTTGCGGTCGACGATGAAGAAGTAGCCGTCTTCGTCGACCTTCGCCAGGTCGCCCGTGTGGAACCAGCCGTCCTTGATCGCTTCGGCGGTGTCCTCCTCGCGCCCCCAGTAGCCCTTCATCACGTTCTCGCCCTTGATGACGATCTCACCCACCTCACCCTGGGCGACATCCTTGTCGTCGTCGTCGACGAGCTTCATCTCCACCCCGCGCACCTCGGTGCCGATGGAGCCCGGTTTGCGCTCCTGGCCGGGCTGGTTGAAGGAAGCCACGGGAGAGGTCTCTGACAGTCCGTAGCCCTCGAGCACGATGCAGTCGAACTTCTTCTCGAAGTTCTTCATCACCTCGACCGGCATCGCCGACCCGCCAGAGACACAGGTGCGCAGGCTGGACATCTCAGCTGTGTCAGCGCTCTCCGCGTGCAGCAGGGCGGAGTACATCGTCGGGACCCCCTCGAAGACGGTGACGTGGTCGCGACCCACGATCTCGAGCGCCTTCTCGGGGTGGAAGCGCGGGAGCAGGGTCAGACAGGACCCCTTGAGGACGGACGCGTTGAGGCCGACGGTGAGGCCAAAGACATGGAAGAGAGGCAGGCAACCCATGACGACGTCCTCCTCGGTGAGCTCGACCAATGTCTCGGCGCTGGTCGCGGCGTTGGTGCTCATGCTGTGGTGGGTCAGCTGCGCGCCCTTGGGCTGGCCCGTGGTACCAGACGTGTAGAGCAGCACCACGGTGTCATCGTCGTCGCGGTCGACGACCTCCTGGTCGGGGTCGTGCTGACCCAGCATCTCGGCGAAGTCGAGCCCGACCTCGACGCACTCGATCCCGGCCGCTGAGGCGCCCTTGGCCGCTTCCTGCGCCATGTCCTTCCAGGCGAAGACGATCGAGGCGCCCGAGTCCTCGAGGTAGAACGTCACCTCGCGCCCCTTGAGCAGCGGGTTCATCGGAACGACCACGGCACCGATGGCCACGGCGCCGTAGAACAACACCGGGAACGGCGGCACGTTGGGCAGCACCAGACCGACCCGGTCACCGCGGCCCACCCCCTTGGCCTTGAGCAGGGCGGCCACGCGCCGCGCCCCGTCCTGCAGCTCGGAGTAGGTCAGCACCAGGTCGTCGAGCTTGATCGCGGGGCGGTCCCCGTGCTGCCGGGCGGTGCGGGTCAGGTTGTCGGCCAGGTTGGTCACGGGCTGCCTTCGGCGTGCGTCGTCATGCGGGTCGTGCCGCCCAAGAGGACCCGCTGGGCGACACAGCGACCCCATCGAGATCGCGGGTCCTGCTCCACTGTCTACTACCCGTTTGTCGCGCGCCACACCCAGGGCCCACCCGAAGGCCCTGCGCCGGCTCCTGTCGATGGGCCGAGCAGCATCCGCACGCACATGGGAAAGGCCGCGGGCCTGTTCGGCAACTGATGACCGAAACACAGCAGTCAGTGCGCTGTGCTGTCGTACTCGAAACCTGCGGGTCAGGAGCGTCGTGCTTTGAGATATCCCCGACTGAGCCGTCACGTAAATCACGTCTACTACGACACCGGTGTGGCAGCCGCTGGTTCGTCGTCGCCTGGCCCGAGCACTCGCCGCACGTGTTCCTTCAGACTCGGACACGACGTGAAGACCATGTATCCCAAGGCTTGGATGCCCTCCTCGTCGAGCACGGCCGGGTCGAGCTCGAGGACTACTGGCTGACCAACGCCCTCCTGGAGACCGTTCTCCCGGAGGGCCTCGGCCACCGCCAGAACGAATCATTATAAATTCCAAGGCGTCTCGGGTGAAGAGTATACCTATCTGCGACTTTGATCGAACGCTTGTTCGCATCGGCGTCATACTGATGTGATGACGGGAGGATGCGGCATCCTGCTGCGCTGGGCCAAGCACCCAGACGGATGGCACGCCCTTGTCATCTATTACGTCGAGACCGATGACACGGTCGTTCAGCAGTGGGTTCATGCCACCCTCCTGTCGCCGGCTCGCTCAAGGTGCCTGACCAGGCATGAACGCCGGCGCCGGACCCGACCAGGACGTGGTGCAGCCTCGGCGGGTCGTGAACGGGATCGAGGTGTCACCATCCAGCTCAGGTCTGTGAGCGTGCCCTCATCCGGCTTTGGCGGCGCCGACCTCTCCTGACCGCGAATCCGTCGAGCGGTACCGTGGCTACGCGGAATGAGGGCCATGGAGAGGACGATCCCAGCGTGAGCGATGACTTCGGTGACGAGGCCTACCACCTTTTGGTCGAGGCGGAGGGACCGGACGCTGCGGCAGCCGCAGTTGGCTATGTGCGTCAGCAACGCCGCCTGCGTAGCGAGCCGACCATGTCACGCGATGAGGCCATCGGGCGCTCCAACGACTACCTCCGGGCCCAGGGATCGCCTTGCGTCGCTAATGCGAAGGCTCATCCCAACGGTCTGAAAGATCTCTGGCTTGTTGAATGCACCAACCCAGGGGACCCAAACGTCAGGCCCATTGGGAATGCGCCGCTGGTGGTCACCGCGGCCGGCGACGTCTATGGCATCTCTTCGACTCCGGGACACGAAGAGCTCATCGGCATACAGTTCCCGCCGGTCAAGGGTGACGCTTGGGCGCTGCCCCAGGACTGGAACATCGTCTTGCATGATTTCCTGCAGACACCCCGATGGTCGCAGTTGATGGACTTCGTGGACCGCAAGCGCGAGACCTCCAAGGTCTACCCAGCTCCTGACCTGGTCTTCCACGCGCTGGAGTTGACCCCGTACCAGAGCGTTCGGGTTGTCATCCTTGGGCAAGATCCCTACCACGGAGCGGGCCAGGCGCACGGTCTCTCATTCTCGGTCGCTGAGGGAACCACGCCGCCGCCTTCGCTCCGCAGAATCTTGGATGAGCTTGAGTTCGATCTCAACGTGGCACCACCACAGGGCGGCAACTTGGAGTCCTGGGCGCGGCAAGGCGTGCTGCTGCTCAATACCATTCTCACAGTCGACGCGGGTTCCGCGAACTCTCACAAGCGCCAAGGCTGGGAAGAGTTCACGGACGCCATCATCGGCGCCATCAACGCCAAGTCCGACCCCGTTGTGTTCCTGCTCTGGGGCGATAAAGCCCAGAAGAAGTCGCGGCTGATCACCAACCCGAAGCATCAGATCATCACCGCTGCACACCCTGCGCATCGTCCCAACGCACGCCAGACCTTCGCGAAAAATGACCCTTCTCGCGCGCAAACCATGCCTTGAGCGACGCCAAGCCGGAGCTCCCCCCGATCGAATGGGGCGTCCCCATCCCGGGCCGGCACAGCGACCGATCATAAGTTCTGCCAGAGGAAACACGCGGCAGGCAACGCTCAGGCAGCGCGCTAACTTCTCAGTCACCAGCCGGCACGACGAAGGTCCGCGGCTCGCTGCGCTCAGTCTCGATGGCAGCATCCAGCCCGAGGAACCGTGAGCGGGCAGTGAGGATGCGGGCGACCGCCTTCGCGGCGGCCGCGTCCACGTTCATCGCGTTGTCCCAAATTGCGGCCTGCAACGCATCCAGCCGAGCCGATTCGAGTTGTTGGAGGTTCTCCACGGCTTGATCGCGGTCGCGGGCAAGCGCCTGGTGGACGATCCGATGGACGGTGCCGCGGTTCGCGTAGCCGAGCTCGTCTGCGATCTGCTGGTAGGTATGCCCCTCGGTGGCGAGTTCAACGGCCCTCGCCTGACGGGCGCGGGGGCACGCAGTGCGGTCCGGCGTTTGATGGGTGTATCACTGACCCCAGACTGAGCCTCTGGTACCAAGAAGCTGGTTCTCGTCCGGGAGGGATCATGTCAGAGGCATTCGAGCGCAACGTGCTCACCACCTATCGCACGCTCCGTGTCGCGATGATCCCGCTGCTGCTCATCCTCCTCGTGGCGACGGCCCTAGAGTCGACCCGAGGGCCGGACTGCCTCCTGGGGTCGATCAGCGCGTACTTCCACACGCCCGTGCGCGGCGCTTTCGTGTTCTCGCTGGCTGCGCTCGGCGCGTGCCTCATCGCGTACAAGGGCAACGACGCTGTTGAGGACGTGCTGCTCAACTTCGCCGGGTTCATGGCGTTCCTCGTGGCTCTCGTGCCGACCAAGGTCGACGGGAGCTGTCCGACGAAGTACGGGAAAGTGGTCGCCGACGCCGGCACCTCGGATGCAGTGCGCAACAACGTGCTGACCCTGCTGATCGTGTCCGCCGTGTTCCTGCTCATGTACCGTTGCATGCCCCGGCAGGTCGAAAAGGCCAGCACGCGCAAGGGACTTAAGGACGCGACGCCGTTCAGCAAGAGCCTGAAAGCCGCGTTCGAGACGGTCGGCGTGGGACTTGAACACGTGCGCGAGCGGGATTTGACGCGCGCTCAGGTCCTGGGCGTGGTGGCCGCGGTCATCGTGCTCATCGAGCTCGCCATGTTCATCTTCTGGCCGAACACGTTCAAGGACAGCGCACACGGAATCTCCGCGGCGACGATGGTCCTGGGCGTGCTCGGTGTCATGGTCACCAACGCGTACGACTTCGCGAGCGAAACTGTACGCGTTGGTAAGGCGCGTAGACCCTGGACCAACCGCTACGGCGTGACCGCGGCGGCGACGCTCGTCCTGATTGCGGTGGCCATCGGGTTCTTCCGCAGCGGCGAGCACCTGATTCTCGTGGTCGAGCTTGTCGTCATCGTGGGGTTCATCGCCTTCTGGTACCTGCAGACGCGGGAGCTCTGGTTCTACTCCACCCGCGAGGAGAAGTCGGCCGAGGTTGGCAGGCAGTTGGAGTCGGCTGCTTCGGACGCGGCAAGGCGGCCCGGCCTGTCGAACGACGCGGCCAAGACTACGGCCCTCGACGGGTCGGCGGCCCCCGCCCAGACCATGGCCCACGATGAGTCGGCAGGCGCGACGCCGCTGACTCGCACGGACCTGTACAAGGTTCTGTGAGGAGTCTCGGGGCGACGACCGCAATCAGTGCAGGATGCAGATAGGGGCAGCCGTAGTGGTGCATACCCGCCGCTGAGGGTCGTCGGGGCGGTGCCCCAGTAGGCGCCAGCGGGTGTCCCGGTTCAGTTGGCTTGGACGGCCCAAGCGCCCATTCCTCGGTGACCAAGACGCACGCGTCCATGAGGACGGCCTCGGCTGCCCCGGAGTGCGTCTGTGCGAGACGCCGGGGCCGTCATCACGCCGAAGGAGATCCCGGGCAGACCAGCGGGTAGTTGCGCGGCCAACTCGTTGGCCTCTGTCACCTCGCAGCCCACGCGATAGGTGAGTTCCGAAGTCGACGGGCCAGCGACCCGCCGAGTCCAGCAGAGCTGCCGGGGCTCCTTGGGGTTGCCGAACAGAACCACCGATCAGGATTTGACCCAGACCTCCTTCCCAGGGCAACGGCGCGACCGGTCACGGTGACCGCTACCTCGCCAGCGCCCTCGGCGAGGCGGCGCTCTCAGCGGGTAAGACCGACACCTTCCTCGGCGAACGGTACCGACGCATCGCGCGCCGACGCGGCAAGAAGAAAGCGCTCGTCGCGGTCGGCCGGTCCATCCTGGTCATCATCTGGCACCTGCTCAACGACCCGCAGACCCGATTCGTTGATCTCGGCTCCGACTTCTACGACACCCTGCTCGGCACCCAACGCGCCACCCTCAACCACATCCGCCGACTCCAAGCCCTGGGCTACAGAGTCACCCTCGAACCAGTCGCCTGACCCTCTGCTCGTCAAACTATCCGGCTCCGCCGGATGCTGCCGCCTGCCCAAGCACGGTCCATTTTCGAGTTAGGAGCGCTGTGCTGACAGGGAAAGCAGCAGGTCAGGCGCCCCCTTGGGCGCCTGACCTGTCTACACGTTCGCGAACGCCCAGACCTGTCAGTCCAGGTAGTCGCGCAGCACCTGGCTGCGGCTGGGGTGGCGCAGCTTGCTCATCGTCTTGCTCTCGATCTGACGGATCCGCTCGCGGGTCACGCCGTAGACCTTGCCGATCTCGTCGAGGGTCTTCGGCTGGCCGTCGGTCAGGCCGAACCGCATCGAGACCACCCCGGCCTCACGCTCGGAGAGGGTGTCGAGCACGGAGTGCAGCTGCTCCTGCAGCAGGGTGAAGCTCACGGCATCCGCGGGCACGACCGCCTCGGAGTCCTCGATGAGGTCACCGAACTCGCTGTCGCCGTCCTCACCGAGGGGGGTGTGCAGCGAGATCGGCTCGCGGCCGTACTTCTGCACCTCGACGACCTTCTCGGGCGTCATGTCGAGCTCTTTGGCGAGCTCTTCCGGGGTGGGCTCACGGCCGAGGTCCTGCAGCATCTGGCGCTGCACCCGGGCCAGCTTGTTGATGACCTCGACCATATGCACCGGGATGCGGATGGTGCGGGCCTGGTCGGCCATGGCCCGGGTGATCGCCTGGCGGATCCACCACGTGGCGTAGGTGCTGAACTTGTAGCCCTTGGTGTAGTCGAACTTCTCGACCGCACGGATCAGGCCGAGG
>JAKDLG010000306.1 GCA_030452985.1 Humibacillus sp. | reverse complement strand
GCCCTCTGCCGCGTCTAGCAAGGTGATGCCTCGGATCGGGGGCGAACCGTCGGGGCGGGCGAGTGGGCCGTCGACGCTGTACGCACAGGGGGATGGACACAGCACGTGGGCTCGAGTGAACAACCTGAACAGCCGGAGTCGCAGTCGGGGTCGGGGTCGGATGAGTCGACCGAGCTGAGCGACAGCCAGCTCGTCGATGGGGTGCGCAACGGCTCCGTCGACGCGTACGCGACCCTCTGGGCGCGTCACGAGCCGGTCGCCAGGGCGCTCGCCCGCCGCATCGCGCCGCCACGAGAGGTCGACGACCTGGTCAGCGAGAGCTTCCTGCGGGTGCTGCGTTCCCTGCGCGACGGCCGGGGCCCGCAGACGGCGTTCCAGGCCTACCTGCTCAGCACCCTGAGACGGATCAACATCGACTCGGGCCGGCGCTACCACCAGCGGGTCGTGCCCACCGACGACGACCAGATCGAGACGGCCGTTGCACCCTCGTCGGAGGAGCTGGCACTCGAACGCAGTGACGAGCGCGTCGCCTGGTCGGCGTGGGCCTCGCTGCCCGAGGACAGTCGCACCCTGCTCTGGGCGCTCATCGTCGACGAACAGACCCCGGCGCAGCTCGCTGAGAGCCTAGGCACCACCGCCAACGCGGTGGCGTCCCGGGCGAAGCGGGCGAGGGAACGGCTGCGCCAGGCCTTCCTCAACGAGCATGTATCTGCGGCCGTCGACGACGACTGCCGGCTGACCCGTTCGAAGCTGGGAGCCTACGTGCGGTCGGGGCTCTCAACCCGAGACCGGGCCACGGTCGAGAACCACCTCGAGCAGTGCCCCAGGTGCCGGGCCGCGCTCGTCACTGTCATCGACGTCGGGCAGACGCTGCGCGTCTACGTGGCACCGCTGGTGGCCGCGGGGGCGATCGTCGGCGCCGCACAGGGCCCGTTCGAGGTCGGGCTGACCGCCGGCGCGTCGACCGCCTCGACCTCCTCGATCTCGTCGGCCGTTCCGTGGGTGATCAGCGCGAAGGGGGCGGCCCTGCCGGTCGCCGCGGCCGGAACGGTGGTGGCGGCCGCCGTGGCCGTCGTCGTCACCGTGTTGCCGAACCAGAACGTCCAGCTCGATGCGGCGCCGTACGGCTCAACACCGGGTGTGACGTCAATCGGCCCGTCGGGTCGAGCGCCTGCGTCATCCACCGGGATGCCGGAAACGGTCACGGGCATCGCACCGCCACCCGTCGGGTCGAGCCGCTCGACACGGTCGGGGCCGGTCGACCCGACCTGGGTCGACGCCCCCGGCGGGACGAGAGCGACGGCCCGGTCATCGGGTTCCGCGGCCGCCCGATCGAAGCGCTCGGTGAACGCGGCCCCGACCGCTCCTTCGCGGCTGCGCGACACCGCGGGCCAGCCGAACGTTCCGGTCGCGCCGAGCACGACATCCGCGCAGAAGCCACCGCAGACGCCCAGCACGTCACGCCTGACCACCGTCCCGAGCCCGGTGGTGACCACCGCCCCGCCGACCAGCCCGGTCGTGACCCCACCTGCGACCCAGCCCCCACCTCCGACCGCTCCGACCGCGACGCCGGTGCAGCGTTCCTTCGTCTTCCGACCTGCCACCCAGAGCCTCTACCGGGCGCGGCTGGAGGTGCCGGCAGGCTGGCTCATCCGTTCGGTGCGCCACGACCACCCGGGCGGCCCGTACGAGCACGTCGGCCGGGCGCGGCGCTCCGTCGACCGGCTGCTGGTGCCGGGGGCGTTGTCGGTCACCGTCTCTGGTGCCGACGGCGCGGCGACCGCGGGGCAGCTCGAGGTGCGGTTCACCGATCTGTTGGGCCGCCCGGTCGACGGCGGCGCCACGAGGTCGCTCGGCTGACCCGTCAGCGCACGCCGAGCACCATCCACTCGTCGGTGCGGGACCGCCAGCCGAGGATCGCGCCCCGGATCACCATGAAGGCGGTGAACGCGACCCACAGCACGACAACATCATGGCTGGGGGAGTCGGTCGGTCCGATCGCCTTGACCCACAGAATGATCGGCAGGTAAAGCGCCAGACCGGCCACCGAGCCCCAGGCCAGCCAGCGCCCGTCACCCGCGCCGATCAGCACCCCGTCGAGCACGAAGACGTAGCCCGCGACGGCCTGCCCGAGCCCGACGACGACCAGGGCCGCACCGAGGGCGTCGCGCACGACGGGGTCGGTGGTGAACAGGGGCGGCACGATGCGGTGCACGGCGATGAGCAACAGCCCGACCGCGAGCCCGCCGAGCACGCCCCAGCGCACCATGGTGTCCATCGTCTGGCGCACGCCGCTGCGATCGCCCGAGCCGAGTGACTTGCCGGTCATGGCCTGGGCGGCAATGGCCAGGGCATCGAGGGCGAAGGCGAGGAACGACCAGATGGTGAGAGCCACCTGGTGGGCCGCCAGCGTCGCGTCGCCGAGCGAGGCCGCCACCCACGTGGTCAACAGCATCGTCGTGCGCAGGGCTGCCGTGCGAACGAGCAGGGGGATGCCGGTCAGCCCGGCCGCGAGAACCCGCCCGGGGTGGGCGCGTGGGGAGGCGCCCAGGGCCCTCGCTTTGCGCAGCAGCACCACCACGAGGGCAACCGCCATGCCGGTCTGGGCGATGACGGTGCCCCAGGCGGAACCGGCTATGCCCCAGTGCAGTCCGTAGACGAACACGAAGTTGAGCACAACGTTGGTACCGAACCCGGCGACCGAGGCGATGAGGGGGGTCTTGGTGTCCTGGAGACCGCGCAGCACTCCGGTGACCGCCAGCACGATGAGCATCGCCGGCAGCCCGAACGCCGAGATCCGCAGGTAGATCGTGGCCTGCTCCTGGGCGGCATCCGAGGCCCCGAAGAGGGCACTGATCGGGCCGGCTGCCACGGCGGTCACCGCTGCGACGACGACGCCGAGACCCAGGGCCAGCCAGAGGCCGTCGATGCCGGCGGACACGGCGGCGCGTTGGTCTCCGGCGCCCAGGTGCCTGGCCACGACGCTCGTCGTGCCGTAGGCCAGGAAGACGAAGATGCCCGAGGCGGTGAGCAGGGCGGCGCTCGCCACCCCGAGCCCGGCGAGCTCGGCCGTGCCCAGGTGACCCACGATCGCGGAGTCGGCGAGCAGAAAGAGTGGTTCAGCGATGAGGGCGAGGAACGCCGGGCCGGCGAGGCGCAGGATCTCGCGGCGGTGGCTCACGGCCGGTGGGTTCGGCTCGCGGTCGCCGGGGTCCGGGTCGCCGGACGGGCGGCGCACTCCGGCATCGGACATGAGTCCACGGTAGCTGCGGCCGTTGGCCGCGACGTGGCCTGTCTCAGTGGCACCCGTGATGGTCGGCGGGTGTCGACCGCCCCACCCGCTGTGGGGGGGGCACCCCCCGGGCCCCCGCGGTGGCAACCCCCCCCGGGGGGCTGGCAGAGGGGGGGGTAG
>JAKDLG010000305.1 GCA_030452985.1 Humibacillus sp. | reverse complement strand
CGCCGGCACACCGCGGCGTTCGACCTCGAACGAGTCGTTCGCGGGGAGGGGCGATGGGGGAGTTCGGGCTCGAGGCGGGTCGCATGCTTGACTTGGCCCATGACCGTGCGTCCCATCGTCATCACCGGTGAACCGGTGCTCCATCGCGCTGCCGCCCTCGTAACCACGTTCGACGACGAGCTGCGAACCCTGGTCAGCGACATGCAGGAGACCAACGTCGCCGCCAACGGCGTCGGGCTCGCCGCACCACAGATCGGCGTCGGTCTGCGCGTCTTCGTCTGGAAGATGACCAACGACGACGGAGTACCCGAGAACGGTCACCTCATCAACCCGACGGTGACGGCCTCGCGGGCTCCGCTGGAGCGGCCCGACCCGCACGAGGACAGTGAGGGCTGCCTGTCCGTGCCGGGGGAGTCCTTCGCCCTCAAGCGGCCACTGAGCGCCCACGTCGTCGGCTACGACCTCGAGCAGAACCTGGTCGAGTTCGACGCCACCGGCTGGTTCGCCCGGTGCATGCAACACGAGTACGACCACCTCAACGGCACTCTCTACGTCGACCGGCTCGATGACCGACAGGCGAAGAAGGCCCGGCGTGCGGTCAAGCGGAACGGCTGGGGCAAGCCGGGGAACTCCTGGCACCCTGGCGTCGACGTCGACCCGTTCGGTCACGACGAGCCGGACGACAGTGAGCCGCAGTCGCACGCCGACGGGCACACGGGCGAGCTCGCCGGGTGACCCACCCGGTCCTCGCGGTGGTCGGCGCGACCGCGACCGGCAAGTCCGAGCTCGGGCTGCTGCTCGCTGAGCGGCTGGGGGGCGAGGTGGTCAACGCCGATGCCATGCAGCTCTACCGCGGGATGGACATCGGCACGGCCAAGCTGACCGAGGCCGAGCGCCGGGGGGTCGCGCACCACCAGCTCGACGTGCTCGACGTCACGCAGGAGGCGAGCGTGGCCGCCTACCAGGCGGCGGCGCGTCATGACATCGCCGCGATCCGCGGTCGTGGCCACGTACCGGTGCTCGTCGGAGGCTCGGGCCTCTACGTACGAGCCGTCCTCGACCGTCTCGAGATTCCACCGACCGACCCCCAGGTGCGCCAGGTCATCGAGCGCGAAGCCGACCGGGTGGGGTCCGCGGCCCTGCACGAACGGCTCGCAAGAGCCGACCCCGCCGCCGCGGCGCAGATCCTGCCCGGCAACGTCCGCCGGGTGGTGCGGGCGCTCGAGGTGATCGAGCTGACCGGCCGGCCCTTCAGCGCCACCCTCCCGGTGCGCGAGTTCGTCACGCCGACCGTCGTGCTCGGCCTGCGCAGTGACCGCACCGAGCTCGCCGACCGCATCGAGCAACGGATCCATCGGATGTGGCGCCGCGGGCTCGTCGACGAGGTGGCTTGCTTGCTCGAGCGGGGGCTGCGCAACGGCGTCACCGCGAGCCGGGCCATCGGCTACCGCCAGGCGATGGGCGTCATCGACGGCGAGCTCGACGACACCGCCGCCATGAACGAGACGGCCGCTGCCACGCGTAAGTACGCTCGTCGGCAGCAGTCCTGGTTCGGCGGCGACCCTCGGGTCGAGTGGCTCGGCGCCGAGACCCCCGACCTGCTCGACCGAGCGTTGGAGGCGATCACGGCATCCGCGCCCGTAGGCCTGCCGACACCTGCCCGACCCGTACCGCAGAATGGCTGACCATGCTGACCTCGACGCGCTTCACCAAGGGCCACGGCACCGAGAACGACTTCGTGCTGCTGCCCGACCCTGACGGTTCCCTGGAGCTGACACCTGCACAGGTGCAGCGACTGACGAACCGCCATGCCGGCATCGGGGCCGACGGGGTCATTCGAGTGGTGCGCACTGAGAACGCCGACGACGACACCGTGCGGGCGCTCGCGCCCGGCGCCGAGTGGTTCATGGACTACCGCAACGCCGACGGGTCGCTGGCTGAGATGTGCGGCAACGGCACGCGCGTGTTCGCTGCGTACCTGCGCCGGGAGGGCCTGGTCGTCGACCGTGAGTTCGCGATCGCCACCCGGGGCGGAGCGAAGGTGGTGCGGGTGACCGACGACGGGTACGCGGTCGACCTCGGACCGTGGCGCCTCATCGACGAGGAGGGCGCTCGTCGCGACGGCTTCGACGTGATGGTGCGAGCCCGCTTCGGCAAGCCGATCCCGGCCCTGTCACTCGACCTCGGCAACCCGCACGCCGTGGTCATGCTGCCCGAGGGGATCACTCTCGAGCAGCTCGACCTCACCGAGGCGCCAGAGGTCCACCCCGAGCCACGCGAGGGCGCCAACGTCGAGTTCGTGCGCGCCGTCGGCCCCGGTCACATCGCCATGAGGGTGCACGAGCGGGGGGTGGGTGAGACCCGGTCGTGTGGCACCGGTGCGGCGGCGGCGGCGCTCGCTACCCGGTTCTGGTCGGGGGTAGAGAACGAAAGCCCGTGGATCGTCGACGTTCCGGGCGGCCGCCTGGTCGTCACGCCGCTTCCGGGCCAACGCGTCGAGCTCGCCGGCCCGGCCGAGCTCGTGGCCGACGGTGACTTCCCCCTCTGACGAGTGCGCGACCCGCGCCTGACACCCGCGCGGCGAGCAGGTGGTGTCGTGGATCCAGCACTTTTGGCGCGTCGCGCTGCGCGTCGCGCGGTTGATGTCGTGAATTCAGCACGTTTGGCGGGTCGCGCGGCGCGTCGCGCAGAAGGGGTTGGCGGCTGGCGGTCCGCGACCTGTTGGCGTCGGGCCTCGGTTCAGGGGCGAACCTCGAGGATGCGGAAGGCCTTGGCCGACGAGAGGCGAGTGCAGGTCAGCCCCCAGGGCTGCTGGTTGATCCACTTCTGAAGCGAGTCGGAGCCGAGGTGCTTCTGCACCACCAGATGCGCGACCCCGTCGTCGGTCAGCCGGGGGAGCCATCGTTCGAGGATGCCGTGCACGGCCGCCTTGCCCACGTGGATCGGCGGGTTGCTCCAGATCGTGCTGAAGCGCAGGTCGTCGGGGATGCCGTCAGGCTCGCCGACCGTCACGTTGCCGAGCCCGAGCGCAGCCGCGTTCGCTCTGGCCAGGTCGATCGAGCGGCGGTTGACCTCGACGCCCCAGACCCGAGCCTCGGGCGAGCGCAGCGCGAGCGTGATCGCGATGGGGCCCCAGCCGCATCCGATGTCGAGCAGGTCGCCGGTCGGGCTCGGATCGGGCGCGCCCGCGAGCAGTACGGCGGTGCCCGGGTCGAGGCGGTCGGGGGAGAAGACACCGCGAGCGGTAGCCAGCTCGAGGTCGCGGCCCTCTAGGCGTACCCGGATGCGGCGCAGCTCGGCCTCGGTGGCCGGCTCCGTCGAGAAGTAGTGGTTGTTCTCGCTCATCGCCCGCAACGCTAGCGACCCCCTCCCTTCTGCGCGAACGACTCGTTCGAGGTCGAACACGGTGGTGCACCAGCG
>JAKDLG010000108.1 GCA_030452985.1 Humibacillus sp. | reverse complement strand
GACGACCGGGTGCCGGGTATCGAGGTGGGTGTGGTGCCCTCGGCGCTGCATTCGACGTGGGTGGGGCTGATGTTTGTGGGGTTTCTGGGTTTGAGTGCGCTGCAGTGGCCCGCGTTTGGCCGGTTCGGGCGGCTCGCCTCGGGTCTGGCGGTGGTGGGTTCGGGGACGTTGTTCGTGCTCGCCCTCCTCGAGACGTGGGGCTTCGTCGGCTCCGATGGGGCACCCCAGGGCGGCGACCCGCCCCTTCCCGTTCTGGTGGTCATGTTCGCGGTGTTCGGGTGTTACGTGGCCGGCCTATTGCTCTTCTCTGTGGCCACGATCCGGGCCGGGGTGTTGCCCCGCGCGGCGGGGGTCTTCCTGATGGTGAGCGTGCTGCTGAAGATGTTCGCCTCCGAGGTGCTGCCTGGGACGCTAGCCCTGATGGGCGCGGCGTTTGCGATGCTGGGGCTGTCCGCGCTCCGGGTGGTGCGCTCAGCACGCGCCGACGCATGAGCCCTTCGTGTCATGCCTCTCGGCAATGGCGTGGGCGCCGGAAGAGGCGGAGACTATGATCGTGTTCGTCCCGCGTCGTGCCCGCGCGACACGCCGACCCGGCGTCTGGAAGTGACCATCTCCGAGCGCCGGGAGTTCGGCGCGGCGCTGGCGATGACCGTGCTGGTTGCGGCGACCATGGTGGTCGTGGCGGCGGCCACTGCGGCCACCGTCAGGGCGGGGATCTTGGGTTCGTCGTGGAGTCTGCTGACGTCGACATCGGTGATCGCACTCGTGGGGGCCCTCCTAGCTGGCCGGCGACCGCGTCATCCCGTTGGTTGGTTGCTACTGGCGACCGGGGTGCCCTTCCTGGTGGGGCAGGCCGCCGAGGGCGTGGCCCGCCTCGGTCTCACCCGCACGCCGGGGGGCCTGGGCACGGAGGCCGCGCTGTGGGTGGCGAACTGGGTTTACCCTCCGGCGCTGGTGCCGCTGTTCGTGCTGGTGGCGCTCACGTTCCCCGACGGTCACCTGCCCTCCCGGCGGTGGCAGGGGTTGGCTGTTCTCGCGACCGCTTTGGCTGTCGTCCTGGCGGTTTTCGGCGCCGTCGGCCAGCCCACCCTTGTGCTGGGTGAGACCACGGTGCCCAACCCGTACGCGGTGGCCGCCCTCACCGCGGTCGGGCCCGCTATGGTGGCGTGGGCCGGGCTGGTCCTGGTGGGGTGTTCGCTGGCCGCCACCTTGAGTCTGGTCTTGCGCTGGCGCGGCGCCACTAGGCAGGCGCAGCGGCAGATCATGTGGGTGGTCCTGGCGTTGGTGGTGCTCGCGGCTGCCTTCGGTGTGGATGCTGCGGTGGCGTTTTTGGCGCCCTCGGTGTATCCGGTGGTCTTCCCGATCGTCCAGCTGGCGCCCGTGGTCGTGCCGTTGGCCATTGCGGTGGCGGTCATGAAGCACCAGCTGTTCGACATTGAGGCTCTGGTGAGCCGAGCCTTGCTGTACGTCATGCTGACGTTCTTGCTCGTCGGGGGGTACGCGCTGGCCGCCACTTGGGCCGGCGCGGTCCTTCCCGGGTCGGCTGGGGCCTTGGCCCGGGTGTTGGCCACTGCCGTCGTCGCGGTGGCCTTCGCGCCTCTGCGCGATGGTCTGCAACGGTTCATCGGCCGCCGGCTCTATGGGGACAGGGCCAGTCCGTATGCCGCAATGACCAGGCTCGCCCGCCAGCTGCAACAGCCGTCGGCACCCGAGCAGGTACTGGCGACGCTGGTGACCTCCGCCGCCGGCGCGCTCCGCTCGCCGTACGCCGCGATCGAGCTGGGCGATCAGCCCGCCCCGGTCGTCGAGCACGGCATCCGGCCAGCGGCCGGCGGCCACCTGGCATCGGTTGAGCTGACCCACGCCGGGCTCTCCCTGGGTCGTCTGGTGGTTGCCGGGCGAGGACGCGTGGCGCTGGCCCCGGTGGACCTGCGGCTGCTGGCTGACCTGGCCCTACCCATCGGCGCCGCGGTCCATGCCGTCGGCCTGTCCGTGGACCTGCACCGCTCCCGCGAGCGGATGGTCCTGACCATGGAGGAGGAACGTCGACGGGTGGGCCGCGACCTGCACGACGACCTCGGGCCTCGTCTGGCCGCGATCAGCATGCAGGTCGAGCTGGCCCGTGACCTCACCCTTAGTGACCCGGCCCGGGCCCACGCGCTGCTCGGCGACCTGCTGGACCAGACCGAGATCGCCGTGCAAGAGACCCGCCGGGTCGCCCACGCCCACCGGCCGCCGGCCTTGGACAGCCTGGGCCTGGTCCCAGCCCTGGAGTCCCACGTCGCGCATGTGGCCGCCGTCCCGGTGCGCTTCGAGGTACCGTTGGCCCTTCCCG
The DNA here is from genome assembly GCA_030452985.1 of Humibacillus sp. Classification (GTDB taxonomy): domain Bacteria; phylum Actinomycetota; class Actinomycetes; order Actinomycetales; family Dermatophilaceae; genus DSM-29435. The sequence continues at coordinate 13,932 of JAKDLG010000108.1, read as the reverse complement.
CGTTGCCAGCCGCGGTCGAGGTGGCGGCCTATCGCATTGCGCTGGAAGCGATCCAGAACGTCGCGAACCACGCCCAGGCCCAATCCTGCGTTCTGCACTTGGCCCACGACGAACATGGGCTGACCCTGGAGGTCGCCGATGACGGGCGTGGCATCCCGTCAATCCATCCGATCGGCCTCGGGCTGCAGTCGATGACCGAACGGGCCGCTGAGCTGGGCGGCGCACTGACCGTGCAGCCCCGCCCGCACGGCCCGGGGACGATGGTCCGGGCCGTGCTGCCCTGTCGAGCCCGCCAAGCGCCAGACCCTGCCGGCGCGGGCACGGACCCCGGCGTCGCAGAACGCGGCAGGAGGACACGGTGAACGCCCTCAACGTGCTGATCTGCGATGACCACGCAGGCTTCAGAGCCAGCCTGTCGGCGCTACTGAGCGGCAGCGAGGAGGTCGTCGTCGTCGGGGAGGCCGCCGACGGAGCACATGCGGTCCGGGCGACGCTGGCCCTGCAGCCCGACGTCGTTCTGATGGACCTGTCCATGCCCGGCCTGGGCGGGGTCGAAGCCACCCGCGCCATCGTCAACAGCGCACCCCACATCGGGGTCATCGTGCTGACTATGGTCGACGACGACGACGCCGTGTTCGCCGCGATCCGGGCCGGGGCCCGCGGGTACCTGCTCAAAGGCGCCCGCCGCGCCGAGATCGTCCGTGCTGTGCGCGCCGTCGCCGACGGTGACGCCGTGTTCGGCGGCGCCATCGCCGGCCGCCTCATCCGGTACTTCGACCCCCAAGCCGCGCTCTCACCATTTGGCAGCTTTCCCGACCTGACCCCCCGAGAGGTGCAGGTCCTGACCCTGATGGCCCACCACCTGGCCAACCCCGCAATAGCCCACCAGTTGGGGATCACCGAGAAAACGGTGCGCAACAACGTCTCGGCCATCCTGGTTAAGCTGCGCGTCGCAGACCGGGCCCAGGCCATCCTTGCCGCCCACGATGCCGGCATGGGCACGGAAAAGTTCCAGCGCGAGCACGGACCGTGAGCCTCGATACACCTACGCGGTGACGCGCGATCTGACTGGAAGGTGAGAGCGGCTGGAAGCAGCCCAGACAAGCGGGACGCGCCGCTACCGCCAGGTACCACGGCCTCGCAGAGCCCTCACGGCGAGCACCCAGTGTGCGTACGTCGCCGAACCGCCGGGCTCGAGGAACCGGACCGGTACTTGGTGTTGATAGGTCCGCCGGTGGCGTGGCGCTTAAACGACGCGCTTGCCTCCGGAGCCGCCGCAGCATGCCGGTGGTACGCCATCGGCAAGAGACAGTCGCCGCAGCCGCGTGCGGTGAGGGCAAGCGGCGCAGGGATACATCCCGGAACCGCCCCACAACCAACGAGCGAGCCGTCGCAGATGCCTCAGGTCGCGCGCTTATGAAGGTCCTCACAGTCCTTCCAGCCGCGAGCCGGCTACAGACGGCGCGATCCGTTGTAGTCGTCCGCTGCGTCTTCGCGCCCGCTGCTCACGCTGTTATGCCTTGCCATTGCGGCCTTCATGCACATGCCGACCCCGCGGGCCCCACGGGAGCGACCGTGCGCCTGCGTGTCACATGCAGCGGCTGCGCAGCCTCCCGAGGCCCTCACCGGTCAGATCCTCGACGTGCGCCTAGCCCCCGTCATCGCCGTGACGAGCGACAGAAGCGGGCCCAGGACAGCGAGGCTCGTGCCGTGGGCCCAGTGCTGGTCGGTCGCCATCAGGGCGAGGCCGGCGATCCGGTTCTTGGCGCCGATGAGGGTGTCGGAGCCCGTGTAGAAGTCGTCAACCTTACGGACAGCTTCCGGGTCGTAGCTGTGCGCGATCCCGAGGGCCGGTGGACGTCCTATGCGTGGACGACGACCTCACCGAGCCACGTCGGCTTTGGCCCGGGCGGGGAGGTCTTCGAACCCTGCACGGCACGGGAAGCCCGCCAGAGTGGCACCGGTGTCGGTGCCGAGCTGGCGGGCGGGGCCGGCATTGGCATACTTGTCGAAGCTGATGCCAGCCTCGGCGAACTGGCCGAAGAAACGCGACCGGTCTCGTGGACGCGGCGACGGTGAGGTGGGCGACGATGTCGCGGACCGTCCAGTCAGGCACAGGGACCGGCTGGCCCACTGCTCGGGCGTCAGGGCGGCGATATCGTCGGCGAGAGCGCCCCGCTCGGCGGCGACATGGGTCCAGAGGTCGGTCATGTTAGCTGCTCCGGTTGCAGATCGGGCCCACGGCAAGGTCCCCGAGGACGACCCGAACGCCACCGAAAGGCGCTTCCCGGGCAACCAGACCCGGTCCTACCGAACGACCGAGCCACTGCGGGTCATGGAGGAGATCACCGGCTGGTAGCGACCTCCGCCGGAGATGATCCAGCACCTGCGCGAGCGAATGGCCGAACTGGCTGAGCTTGGATCGAAGCGATGGATGACTGACGGGATCGGTGGCACCGTTCGCCAGCCCGGGAGGCGCCGCCCAGGAGTGGGCGGCGGCCGGGCGATGCGAGGCGAACCGGCAGCCCCCGACAATTACGTGCTGTCGGGCATGCGTGAGCTCAGATGTGTCGCGGTTGACCACGCGGGTCCTCGTTCGGAACCATCAATCCTGTGACAGCGTTGTACAGGGTTCCTTGCTTCTCGACGATCGGAGCTGTGCGCTTTGGCGGTTGTGCAGACTGGGTTACCCCCACTTGATCAACAGGCCGAGCGACTCATCGAGCTCGGAGTGCACGAGGTCGCCGGACTATCCGCACGAGATCTACGCCGCGCCGTCAACATCGGTTCACCTCAGGGCGGACTTCTGGTCATCCACCCCAGCCGTGCACCAGCGTCAAGACTTGCGCCGCTGCTAGAACGCGGCGGCAAGCACGGGTTCGTCGTTGTTGACATGCCTGACGTTGACAAGTTCACCCCGATCGAGACGGTCACGCTTCCCGAGAGCCCCGTCTACTCTGTGGAGGACATCGACCGCGGCGATCAGCTGGCCAACTGGAGCCCGGACGAAGCCCTGCCCGCCATCACCGCGGCCGGGCGCACGCCCGTGACCCTGGGAGAAGGCATCCAGTGGCTGCTTCAGCAGCCACTGGCGCTCGAACGAAACCACTGCTTCATGACGATCGCCTCTCGGCTCCGCAAGGCCAACGGTGTGCTGGACGCGAGAACGCCAGCGCTCTGGATCAGCAACGGGACCGGGCGAGATGGCGTAGCAAACCGTGACGCGCCCAAGGTCGGATGGTGTTGGGCCGGCAACCGCCACACCTGGCTGAGCTTCGCTTCGGTAGCGGGCCGAAACAGACTTTGATCGGGACACCTTACGTGTCGACCTATCCCGATCGTGGAAAGGCATACGACGACGTCATAAGGCCAAAGGGCCGGACCAGGAGGGCCGGGGTCCACTTCAGCCGACGGCGACTGACGGGGTCGCCCCAGACGTTGAGACATCGTCCGGATGCGTGCGGTTGGCCAGCGCTGGTCGACGGAGAAGGCAGAATGCAGTATCGGATCGGAATGGCCCTGATCGCGAAGATGCCGGACGTGATGAGTGAGTCGCTGCGCCGCCAGTCGGCGCATCTGCGTTGCTGCGGCTGCCCATCAGTGGGCGCAGACGACTTAGGTCTCAGCTTCGCCGCCCTCGACCTCGTCGCGGGACCGCCCGGCTCGCAGGGGCGGTGATTCACCGTTTTTGCTTCGATGTGGTGCTCATTGCCCGGCGGACTTCGCGAGCAGCTCTCGGCGACTCGAGGTGGAGGTCTTGATGAACACCGCCTTCAGGTGATCCTGGACAGTGTGCTCGCTGATCGACATGCACCTGGCCAGGGTGTGGGTGTCAACTCCATCAGCGAGGTGGCGCAGTAGCGCGTCCTCACGCCTCGTGAGCGCGTGGCAACGGGAGAAGACGTCACGGCGTTCCGCCGGCGAGCTTGCTTCCATGGTCACGACGATGTCCAGGTCCTCGGCCGCCTGGTTCCCGGCGAGACGGTCGGCCCGCAGGGTCAGCCAGGTACCGACGCCGAGATGGACCCGAGCCTGCGCCGGATGGGAGTCGACACCTGCTTCGATGGCGAGAAGCTGGGCCGCCACGTTGTACGCGCTGGCCGGTACCGAGACTTGTCCGGTCGGGGGTGGGACGAGCGCGGCCAGCCAGTTCTGGGTCTGTGGGGTCTGAGCGCGAACCGTGAGCGTCGGGGAGAGGACCAGCGCGCCTGGACCTCGTTGCTCCGGGACGCTCCCGGTAGAGGTGAATCCGGCCGCCTGCACATGACGTAACCGGGAGGTGATCGAAGGTTGTGCTCCGGCCAGGGCCGCAACTTCGTCGTCGGTGAAGCAGCTTTCGTGGCGCCACAGGTCCAGAAACCCCCAGCAGCCGAATCGGTCGGTGAAGACGGTCGAGGCCACATCGAGGACGCCGAGGTCGGCCAGGTACTCACGCCACAGCTGGCTCTGCTCGGGCCGCCCCCCTGTTGCCTGGTGCAGACTCGCGCAGCCGATCGCTGGCAGCCCGGTCCATCTGTTCACGGGCGTCAGGTACTTCAGACGTATCAGGTGCGGCAGCGTCGCGAGGTTCGGGACCTCGGCCAGCGGCGAGCAGCCCACGGTGGTGGCAGGATCGGTGATCAAGAACGCGTAGGCGTCGAAGGGCACGTAGCGTCGGATCGCGGCCAGCACGTCCGAACGCAACGCCCGATCGTCAGCGCCGGCAAAGGCGATGTGCTCGATGGCCGCGCTGAGGCGGGCCGCCGAGAAAGGACCTCTCACGCGGCGAGCGTACGCCGAAGCGGAACCCCAGATTGCTGGGATGGTACCGGCCGACGGTCCCGCCTAGCGTCAAGGACACCTAGCTCAGCCCCGGACCGGGAGGGATCATGCCCACACTGCTCATCGAGCATTCCATCAGCGATTTTGGCCTCTGGCACGAGGCGTTCATGCGCTTGGCTGCGCGCCGCAAGGAGGGCGGTGTGATCCGCGAGCGGATCATGCAACCGGTCGATGATCCGCACTATGTGATCATCGACCTCGAGTTCGTCACCCTCGAAGCAGCGCGAGGCTTTCGGCAGTTCCTCGAGACGCAGGTGTGGTCGACGCCAGCCAACTCACCCGCTCTCGTGGGCAGCCCGAGTGCACGCATCGCAGAGGTAGCGCCGGCCGGTTGAGGCCACTCATGGCTGGGTCACTTCAGCCGCGAGCCGGGCGCCAGTGCCACCGGGGCAGCCGATGTCGGGACGTTTCGCGGCGCGACCGGCGTCGACGTACGAGTGGTCGTACCTTGGCCTTTGCTGGGCAGCGTCGAAGCTGGCCAGCAGTCAGTGGATGGTCTCGTGGTTGTGGCACATCTGCACGAACTTCGCGATACGCGCGGCCCGGGTCTCAGGCTTCTTCGCGTCGTGGACGCGGTAGAGGATCGCATAGCGGTTGGCGCCCCTGAGTGTTTCGAAGAACGCCTTGGCCTGCGGGTTGGCCGCGAGCGCGGCGGCCAAGTCATCGGGGACGGTCGCGCTCTTCTGGCCGGCGTAGGCCGCCGCCCACTGGCCGTTGGCCTTCGCCGCGTCGACCTGGGCCTGCCCGGCCGGGCGCATGCGCCCGGCCTTGATCAGCGCCACGGCCTTGTCCCGGTTGATCTGCGACCATCTACTGCGCGGCCCGCGCGGGGTGAAGCGCTGCAGCCAATAGGACTCGTCGTCATATCCCCGCTTCTGCCCGTCGATCCAGCCGTGGCCGAGGGCGACCTCGAGCGCCTCGGCGTAGGTGACCGTCTGCGCCGCGCCCACCTTTCCGATCTTGAGCCAGAAGCCGCGGTGGTCGGCGTGGTGCTCGGCGAACCATGCCTCGCAGTCGGGCAGAGTGGCGAACGAGATCACCGGCTGGCCAGCCAACTCCTCCGGCGTCTCCTCGTCGGACATACCGCCATCCTGTCAGCGCCCACCGAGGGAATGGCCGGCTTCGCGGCTAGCAAGTGCGGCAGCTGATCACGCACGCTCATGACACCGTGATGGCACAGCGTCGACCAGGCCCCTCATGCCGCGATCCATGCGGCGCGTATCCGCCGCGTGACGGCGCGCTGGTTGGTCGGGCTTTCGGCCGAAGCGCGCGAGGTCCTGGCGATCAGAACCGTCCATCCTTCTTCTGCTGGATCTAGTCAGTTCCCCCGTGCAGTGAGGGCCAGCACCCCGCGCGGCGAATGGCCGCCGCTGACCTGACTAGGTGGGCACCCGCCGCTAGAACCCCTGCGTCGCACCTCTTGACAACGTACAACCATTCGGTTGTATATTATGAGGCATGGACGGAGCAGACGAGGACCGGGCGGATGCCTGGTTCCACGCGCTGTCCGACCGCACCCGGCGCGACATCCTGCGCCGGGTGCTGGCCGGAGAGCACTCCGTCTCGACGCTCGCGGCGTCCTACGACATGAGCTTCGCCGCGGTGCAGAAGCACGTCGCCGTGCTGGAGAAAGCGGGCCTGCTGACCAAACGCCGGCAGGGACGGGAGGCCCTAGCCAGCGGCGACGTGGCAGCGGTGCGGTCGCTGGGAGGAATGCTCGCCGAGCTGGAGTCCCTCTGGCGCGGCCGCATCTCCCGGATCGACGAGCTCATCGCCACACCGGAAACCCACACCCAGCAGACCCCAACCCCACCCCACACCCAGAAGGACTGATCACCATGCCCGTCACCGACGTCTCGCACGACCTCGACGCCCGAACCCTGACCATCGTCGCGAACTTCACCTGCGCACCGAAGCGCATCTGGGAGGTCTACGCGAACCCGCGTCAGCTCGAGCAGGTCTGGGGACCCCCGACCTACCCCGCCACCTTCGTCGATCACGACCTGGTGCCCGGCGGCCGGATGAACTACTACATGACAAGCCCTGAGGGCGCGAAGCACTACGGCTACTGGGAGGTCGAGAGCGTCGATGAGCCCAACAGCTTCACCTTCGCCGACGGCTTCGCGCTCGACGAGGGGTTCACCAAGAACCCCGACCTGCCCGTCGGCAGGAACGCTTTCTCCTTCGCAGAGCATGAGAGCGGCACCCGTGCCACCTTCGTAAGCACGTACGCCACCGCCGAGGCCCTGCAGAAGGTCCTCGACATGGGCGTCGTGGAGGGCGCCACCTCGGCCATCAACCAGATCGACGACCTCGTCGCCGCCTGACAGAGGAGGGCTGGCACGCCCTGGCCGCCCCCCACGCGAGAACCCGATCGGTCTCCTCGAAGAACGGCCGTCATAACGCGATCCGCTCGACCAAGCCATGGTCGAGCGAGAGTGATTCACTCCGCCGCCTGTAGGGCGGGGTCAGGGCGAGCGGGGGTGGCCCGTCACCGATTCCCTTTCCTGTGGCATAGTTCCCGTCGGTGTCAGGCTGGGTTCAAGGTCGGAACTCGGGCATGGTGGCACGGCGCATGACTCAAGCATCCGAACCTCAAGGAAATGGCGGAGGATGGAGGACGTGAACGTTCCACATGCGGTGCGACCGTATGTGGACCAGGTCGTGGCTGTGACCGACGCGGTCTGCTTGGAGCACTTGGACCCTGAGTACGCCGACCTTTGTTGCAAGATGGTCGCCAGCCTCGGCCGGAAGCGACCCTCACCACTGTTGCGCGGCGACCCGCGGATCTGGGCCGCCGGGGTCATCTATGCCCTCGGGCAACTTAACTTCATCTTCGACCCCGCACAGACACCCCACGTGAGTGTCGAGCAGCTCAGCGGGTGGCTGGGCGTGAAGAAGACCACGATGGCGAACAAGGCCAGGACGATCCGCAGCACCCTGCACCTGAGCCATGCCGACAACACGTTCCTGCGCCGTGACCTGGTGGATGCCAGCCCATTGACATGGCTGCTGGACATCAACGGGATGCTGGTCGATATCCGGCAGGCGCCAGTACCACTTCAGGTGATGGCCTTCGAGCACGGGCTCATTCCCTACCTGCCCGGGGCCGGCGATGACACGCAGTGACGAGGTTGATCGCCTCCTTGAGGTGATCACTGTGGACTGCGGCAACCTCGCCGAACAGGTGACGGCCTTCTACGAGGTGTTCGCTGAGATGCTCCCGCTACCCGCCTCGATACTCGGCGCCACCATACGAGTCGTCGGCATCGACATCGCCGAGCACGGCCAGGAACTCACGACGCACTGCCAACGCGGGCAGGCCGTGCAGGAACTGCACCTTTCGGACGTGGTGTTCCCGCCCGCTACCGCGGCGGCCTGGGTCCACGCGGCCTACCGACGCTGTCTGGGCCTGACCTCGAACACGGCAGCCATACCAGCAGGATGGAAGCCATCTTGGCTGTGACCTGACCTGACGCCTCGAATGACCCCGTTTCAGCAGTTCCCGGCCGCCCTCGCCGGCAGGTGCTCAGTCACGACCTGCCCGGGACGCCAGAGGATCCCCGGTATCGAGCGCAGCGGCGCGAAGGGGTCCGCCGCGCGTCGCCAAGCAATCTCGAGGCTGTCTGCGATCAACCCTGCCTCGTCTGGATGGGAATCGGCAGCAACCCGTCGCAGTTCCTCGATGTCGAGGAGTTTGACCGTGACCGTCCAGGTGGCACTGCCCCGGTCAGCGGACTTGGCCACGACCTCGCTGTCCACCGAGAGGACCCGCAAGGCGCCGGTCTCCAGCAGCACCTCCATCCCGTCGGTGGGCCAGATTAGCCAGCCCAATGCATCGAACGCGTCCCTGCCGAGCCGCTGCTCCTCGGGAGCCCCGAGGTCGGCGGGCGCCCCGGGCTCGGTGCCCTCGATGTCGGGCTCGACACAGAGCCCGATCGTTGCGGCCTTCTCGTGGACCAGCGCCGCGGCCTCATGAAGTGCCCCCGCGTCGAGGATGGTGACCTCGGCCGTGACGACACGGGCCCACGTCTGCCGGTTCCTACCGCGTACCCGCCTCCCCGCAGTAACTGGCCGCTCACGCTCGGGCAGGTCGAAAAGGGCGGGCTCGTTCTCATCCATGCCGACCGACCCTATGCCTACCCCTCGCCGCCAGCCGATCACCAATGAGTGCGTCACTTCGCCGCCTGCGGACGCGATGAAGGGACAGGTCTAGCGTCGATGAGTCCCCAGGTGCCCGGCCGTGTTGGCGGCGAGCGGGGCCGGTCCGGTAGACGGTCGCCGCGTGAGGCGTCTCTATGTCCGGCCCGACAGCGCTTCTTCCACTCCAGCCCGCGACCATGTCGACGGCACAGCTGGCGGCGGTTTCCTACCTGGCCCGGTACTCCGGGCGTACCCACACCTTGTATTCGTTTCAGCTGCGGGAGTGGTTCGCCTGGTGCGAAAGCAACGGGCTCGACCCGTTGCTGGGTGTTCAGCGAGCCCACGTCGAGCTCTACATTCGTGGCCTCGGCGACCGCGGGCTCATGGACTCCTCGGTCAACACGATGATGCACGCCGTCCGCGGCTACTTCCGCTTCGCCCACATCGACGGGATCATCACCTCCGACCCCGCCGTCTACGCGCGACTGCCGAAGATCCACCACGACGAGTCCCGCACCCAAGGCCTGGACCGGCTGGAGCTGATTCGGTTTCTGCAAGTGGCCCAGACCCTCACGGTCCACCACGGCGCCCTCGCGTACCTGCTCGGCATCAACGCCCTGCGCGCCTCAGAAGCCGCGGCCGTGCGGATCGAGGACTACGCCGACACCCTGCGCGGCCACCGCGTGCTGCGCCTGGTCGGCAAGGGCAACAAGCCCGCCACCATGCCCGTGACCGTCCCCGTCCTCCGAGCACTCGAGGCCCGCCGCGGCCAACGAACCTCCGGGCCCCTGGTGTTGCGGCCGGTCTCCGGCAAGCCGGTCGACCGACGCGACATCTACCGAATGGTCTCCAGAATCGCGAAGGACGCTGGGATCCCGCGACACATCAGCCCCCACTCGCTGCGGCACGCCGCCATCACCAATGCGCTCGATGCAGGTGTACCGCTGCGCGACGCGCAGATCCTCACCAGACACGCCGACCCGCGCACCACCGAACACTACGACCGCGCCCGAGGCAACCTCGACCGCCACGGCGTGCACTTCCTCACCGCCTACGTCGCCGGGGTCTGACCCGCGGAATTTCACGAGCGTCAACTCCGCCCACAAAGACGCATGAGTTGGCCCTACTCTTCCCAGTCGAGACCCGACGTGAATGGACGCCGGGTGCCCGATGTGAATGGCTGGGCAGGCACAGAGTCGTCGGATTCTGGGCGTTTCCCGCTTGAGGCGGTCCCCACGCCCATGAGTGGGAAAGCGATCCGTCGCGCCGTCGGACCAGAAGGCAATCGGATGCGCTGGCCGGGACCCTGCCGTGACCTGTAGTCCAGGTCCCAAACTGAGGCTCGTGCCGGGACCACCGTCCTCAGGGGCAGGGCAAGACCGGGGCGGAGCTTCGTCGATAATCGGCCTGCGAGTCGTTCGGCGTTCCTCAGCCCCCGATCATGGGGGTCCTGCCCGTACTGACGTATTCCTTCCCGCAGCGAGCGCAGGCGCGGTAGAGATGACCGTCCGTGGTGTGGTTTGTCTTCCACACGTGACGCGTGTTGGTGCGGCAGCCAAGGGCATGTCGCACGGCGGGCTCGCGCTGGGGACCGCCGTCGGTCAGGGCGGCGCGCATCGAGGACGTTGATACGGCGACACCCACCGCGTAGCGCCACGCGGCGATGCGCCCGAGTTCATGCATCTCGGCGACCAGCTCGTCGTGGTAACGATCGCGCGTCTCGGAGGGTTCGCCCTCGGTGGCCCGCTCCATCGCCGCCACCGCAAACCGGATCGACGCCCTCTGCTTCTTCCTTCTCATGACAAGCCTTCCCTGGGTATCGGTGCGAAGCCAAGCTGCGGCCGGCGCGCGGAGGCCAGGGCACGACCTGCCTGGGTGGCACCGGAGTCGGTGAGTCGGTAGTACCTTCGCGCCGGCCGTCCCACAACGCTCGGGTCGATGTCCTCCCACCGGGACTCGAGCCAGCCGACCCGCTCGAGGCGCGCCAGGATCGGGTGGACCGTGCCACTGGGCAGACCGGCGAACTGGCCGATCTGCGAGCCGTACCAGTCGGCCGCCAGGTCCCTGAACAGAACGTCGAGGACTAATCGAGTGGCCATGGTCATCCGGGGTGGCATAGTCGTACTCTACCTAGGGTGGCCCAGTGGAACAAGGGGGCCCCGTAGGCGCGGCCGGGCAGCGAGGTCCTCGTCGACGACGAGGGAACGGTCCTGCAGGTGCGTCCCGTCCAGCCCGCACCCGACGGCGCGATGGTGGTGGAGCACGGTCCCGGCACGACGCTGCTGCCCGGTCTGGTCGATGGCCATCAGCACGTGTCCTGGGGCTGCCAGCAGAGCGCCAGTGACGGTATCCCTCAGGAGCCCGCGGCGCAGCGAGCACCAGCCATCGCGAACGCGCGCCGGGCTTTGGCCGGTGGGGTGACCACGGTGCAGGACCTTGGTGACAGTGACTACGCGGTCGTCGAGGTCCGCAACGCCGTCCGGGGCGACCGGTCCCTTCCCCGCATCCTGGCCAGCGGCCCGCCGATCACGACACGCGGGGGGCACTGCCACTTCCTGGTCGGGGCGCAGACGGCGCAGGCTGACATTGCGGCTGCGGTCGGTGCCCGTGCCGGCCGCGGCGTCGACGTGGTCAAGGTGATGGTGTCCGGGGGCAACATCACGCCGGGGTCGCTGCCATGGGAGTCGCAGTTCGGCGAGGCCGCGCTGAGGGTCCTGGTTCAGCACGCCCATGACGCGGGTATCCCCGTTGCCGCGCACGCCCACGGGGCGACCGCTTTGCGTGCCTGCGTCGCGGCCGGCGTGGATGCGGTGGAGCACGCCACCTTCATGACCGCGGACGGCGTCGACCATGACCCAACCCTGCTGCGCGAGCTGGCCGGGTCCGGGATCGTCGTGCGGATCACGCCCGGTTTGGTCCCGGGCGGGCCGCCGCCGCCGGCGGCGATTGCCTCCAGGATGCAGCAGATCCTGGGTCAAATCCTGGCGCTGTGGGAGGCCGGAGCCCGCATCGTCGTGGCCACCGACGCCGGGATCGGGCCGGGCAAACCTCACGACGCCATGGCGTATGCCGTCCTTCAGCTTGCCGCCGCGAGCGGGGATCCCGTCGGCGCCCTACGGGCCGCGACGTCCCAGGCGGCCGACTCCCTCGGCCTGGCCGAAACCTGCGGCCGGTTAGTTCCCGGTCGCTGCGCGGACCTGCTCGTGGTCCGCGGCCAAGCCACCACCGACGTCGGTGCCCTCCTCGAGGTCGAAGCTGTCTACCGCCAGGGTGACCACGTTGCAGGGCCCTCCAGCCGACCACGACCACCCGGCTGACGTGCCCTGCGTCCCCACCGACTTATTACTGCGCGGCCGGGGTGCGTCTAACCGCCACGTGCAGGGCGTGGGTGCTATCTGAGGCCGATGGGCGAGGAACTGAGAGAATCTACGTTGTGGAAGCCGAGCTCGTTTCCTGCGCGATGGACGCGGCTACAGCACTGGCAGAAGAGTTAATGCTGCGGGTCCACGACGTGGTCGTGATGCACAACTCGAACAAACTCGCTCTCCGTCTGTTGCCATGTGACACCTTCGTTCGAGTGGCACTGGCGGGGCAAGAGGTCGCCGCGCTTGAGGTCGAGATCGTTCAGCAACTCTCTGCAACCGCAAGCCCCGTCGCAGCCCTCGAGCCCAGGGTCGAGCCGCGCAACTACGAACGCGACGGCTTCACGCTGACCTTCTGGACCTACTACGAGTCGGCGGCTCCAGACCTGGCCGCGCCAGGCGAATTCGCAGACGCGCTCCACCGTCTACACATGGGCATGCAAAGCGTCGATCTCGCGACGCCACACTTCCTGGACCGCGTCGCCGAGGCTGAACGGCTGGTTGCCCACCGAGAGGAAACCCCCACGCTCGCTGAGACCGACCGGCACCTGCTTCTGAACACCCTGGAAGACGCGCGTGAGCGGATCCGCAGCCGCAGTGCTGCCGAGCAGCTGCTGCACGGCGAGCCGCATCCTGGCAACCTCCTCAGCACCGACGCCGGCCTACTGTTCATCGACTTCGAGACGTGCTGCCGTGGACCCATCGAGTTCGACGTTGCCCACGTGCCAATCGAGGTCATCGCGCACTATCCGGATATCGATCACGTTCTGCTCGCAGAGTGTCGGCGGCTGGCTCTTGCGATGGTCGCTGCCTGGCGTTGGGACGTCCGCGATGATTTCCCGAACGGGCTTCAACATGGCCGAGACATCCTGGCCGTGCTCCGCCAGGGTCCGCCGTGGCCCGTACTAGGGGCTCTCCCCTCCGAGTAAGTGAACCTGCTCACACAGTTGCGATCGCTTGCGCAACCCATGGTCGCAAGGTGCGTCCCACCGCCGCGAGTGCACCTTGTTGTTATCAGGGGTCTGCTCAGCAGCGAACGATGACTTCGTCAGAGCTGGGTGGGACGCTGCACGGGTGACGCGCATATCGCCCCCGGTTCTAGCGCTTTCTGCTGGTCTCGCTCAGCGTGCACTGACCAGGGACGTCCAGCCACCGACCGCTGCTCGCGCGGCGGTAGGGGCGCGACCGCACTGGCCTCGTTGGCGCTGGCGGGCGCGTCCGCAGGTATGTTTCGACGAAGCAGGACGACCTTCGACCCGTACGATCCCGCGCAGGCTTCGGTCCTGGTGCGGACCGGCGCTAACTCGATCAGCAGGAATCCTATGTACGTCGGCATGGCGGGGTTGCTCGTCTCGCACGCAATCCGGCGTGGGTCCTGGGCAGCGCTCGTCCCGGTCATGGGCTTCACGATGGTCATCGGTCGATGGCAGATCGCATCCGAAGAGTCGGCCTTACTCGCGAACTTCGGAGCCGACTTCGAGGCCTATTGCGCCGTGGTTCCCCGGTGGTTGGGGCGCAGGTCGGTGGGTTTCCGCTCCAGGGTCTGAACGGCCCCAGGGGGTCGGCAAAGTCCGGTTGTAGGCCGCTGACCTGCTAATTCGTGTGT
>JAKDLG010000107.1 GCA_030452985.1 Humibacillus sp. | reverse complement strand
CGTGCCCGCCTTGCTGCTACGGCGCGCCGTCACCTATCCGCGCGATCTCTTAGTCCCAATCGTCACCACCCTTGGTTGATGGACCTCGAGATGATCAACGCTGACGAGTTCCGAGCTTGGACTTCACTCGCTCGGGAGCGACGGTGGCGAACGCCACCTTGCTCCAGTGATTCTGGTCCAGGTACACCGACGGCCGGTCCTTCAGCGGATCAGGTGTCGCAGGGCTGAATGCCGCCGCGAAAATGATGCGGTCGCGCGTGGTGACACTTGTGACCCCCCTCTTGTCCCAGTCGAAGATAGAAATGGCGATCTCCGAATCGACGAGCGGGTCGTCCGCGTCCATAGGTTCGGTGACGCTCCGCCCGTCCTGGAGTACAACCGAGATGGTCTGGTCGCGGTGATTGACTGTCCAGAACTTGCATCTGTCGGCTGACAACGCAAATTTCTTCGAGTCGGCCACGTTGACCAGTATCCCCGCCCGGGGACGGTGCCTTCGACCGAGTCGACCCCCGCGGGTGCGTCCAACCGCCGCCGCGTGTCGGCGCAGGGGTCTTGCCGCAAGCAGCCGATGAGCGTGCGGCACCCCGCCCGGGCCTGCAGGGAGCGACCACGCTTTTTCCAAGGCGTGTCCTTTCGCTGGCGGCGCGACCGGCCCGCCACTGTTCGTACTCGCGGCTCACCGAGACCGGACGTTGAAATGTCGTATTCTTCCAGGAGTTGGGCGTGTCCTGCCGCTGACGCGGTCGCGCCTTCGGACTGGGAGAGCAAGTGCCGGGCTAAGCTCTCGGCGGGCAGGGGACGGCATCGTGAGCCAGCAGCCAGAGGTTTTGCACATTGATTCATGGCAGACCGCCGAGACGAACGCGGCTACGTGGATGCGTTTCTGGGGTCATCACGACGCCCAGGTCACCGACAGCGGGGCCGACGGTGGCATCGACGTGTGGTCGTCATCCGCGCTTGGCCAGGTGAAGTTCGAGGCCGCGCAGGTCGGCGCTCCCGCGGTGCAGAAGCTCGTTGGCGCCGCCGGACGCGACGGGCACAAGCAACTGTTCTTCTTCTCTGGCGCTGGGTACTCCCAGCAGGCGGTCACGTACGCGGCCACAATGAGTGTGGCTCTCTTTCGGTACAACCTTCTCGGTGAGATGACCGCAGTCAACGACGCCGCGCAGTTCACTAGTCAGATGCCGCCACCGACCTCGGTCCACTTTGGTAATGGCAACAGCAGGCCCTCTCCCCGGCCCGCGCAAGGTCGTCTCGCTGGGCTGCAAGGCGATGACGACCCTCGCACCCGCGCCGCGATCAACGGGGTCGTCAATTTCCCGCGTGACGTTGTTCGCGAGTGGGCCAGCGTCACGTACCAGCGTTCACGTCCGCTAGAGGGCTCGCGTGCGACGAAGCGACGGGGCTGGTGGGGGCGGAACTGGCAGTGGTTCCTGACAGTCCTGTTTGTCATCGCCGCGTTAGGGAACATGTCGCCTGCGTCGGAGACGTCGGCGGGACCCAACCCAGGCGGAGCGCTCTCGAGCCTGCTACTTGCGGCGATCTTCGGCGGGTGGGGGTACTTGAAGCGTCGAAGAGGGCAGGCGTGGCGTCGCGGGGACACGTCCTTGCCGATGCGCGTCCAGGAACTGC
The DNA here is from genome assembly GCA_030452985.1 of Humibacillus sp. Classification (GTDB taxonomy): domain Bacteria; phylum Actinomycetota; class Actinomycetes; order Actinomycetales; family Dermatophilaceae; genus DSM-29435. Next base: position 14,640 of record JAKDLG010000107.1, on the reverse strand, counting down.
CATCGGAGGTCGCCGACGTGGTGCGGAACCTGCCGACGGTCATCCACCAGGGGTGGCCGTCCGAGGTGGCCGAGTACGAGCGGGTCCGAGCTGAGCTCGACTCATTCATCGAGGAAGGCGAGTTCGTCTCGGACAGCCTCGTGTGGGCGTTCTACGTCCGGCCGCGGTCGGCGGGGTCGTTGCGTGAGTGGATCGACTCGCGGCCCTCACGCCTCGCGCAGATCCCGCGGGGATGGTGACGTCCTAATCCGGGCGATCACGGCCCTCGAGAGAAGCGGCCGTCCGTGGCCAGCCCCCTCCCCACGACCAAGACGAGTACGGCCGGTCTGGGCAATCAGTGAGGTTGACGAGGGGCAGATCTGAGGCTGCAGGCACCATTCGCAATTGTCCGCAGCCATCCCGTTTCGAACGAGGAGGCATTGGGATCGCGGGTGGCGAGTCGCCCGTCGAGCGGCGGCTGACCCTCCGTACAGGCCGCGGTTCCGGACTTCGATGCGGTCGGACGCGAGATGCGTCCTACCGACAAGCGTCTAACCGCCGCGAGCGGGGCGAGTCGGGCACCGAAGCCGAGGTGCACGGGCAGCCGTGACTCGACCTCCACCAACGTCCCCCTCGCCTGCCCTCCGATGACCGCGTGCGTGCGTTGGTCTCGCCCAGTGGTGATCTTGTTGACCATCAAGAAGCTGACCCGGTCGAGGCCCTTCGCGTCTTCTGCTGGGACCAGCACGCGAACACTCAACCCGCAGTCAGCGCGGCCAGAGCGTCGTTGATCTTGTCGACCGAGAACTGGTCCGGATGCCAGTCCTGGGGAAGCCACGCCCGCATCTCCTCGGCGCCGAGCCCCATGGGTGTCGCCCGCCGGTCGTATCCACCACGAACCCAATCGGCGAGTTCCTCGTAGCCGCCCAAACCGCCGCAGTCCTCCGGCGGGCAGGCCATCTTGCCAGTCAAGCAGACGAGAGCCGGTGGCGGGTCGTCGAGAACCTCTTCCACCAGCACCACGTGCTCCCACCCGTCGCCGAAGTCGTAGTCATAGAAGAGCCGGTCGCCCTTGGCGGACACCACCTGGTCGAGCCGTACGTCGCCTTCGACGATGCCCTCGTCGCCTTGACTGACGTCGAACCCGGTGACGAAGTAGGCACGAGTACGCCGGTCGGCGCCGACACCGAACTTGTGCAGATGGCCGTCCTCCCAGCCCATCGCAACCTGCAGCACGACATGCAACTCGTCGAGCATGAGGTCCCCGGGCAGGTCGAGACGACGCCAGATCGGGGGCTTGGCATACATCAGGTCGACACGGGCCCGGAAGCCCCGCGCAGCCTCCGGCGCCTCCCGCACCTCCGGCGCCGGCTCATCGAACATACCTGCAAACGTGTCCCTGCCCGCGTTCGCCGTCAGCTGCTTGAGCAATGTCGGGTCAGGGCCGACCCTGGACACGCCGCTCTGCCTCTTCCGCTTCTTCTTCGGCACGCACCCAGCCAACCAGACCGCTCCATCGCTCCCAAGAGCGGGGGCGTCAGGCCCAGCTGCCCCCTCATCCGGGAAGGGCCGGCAATCGCCCGGAAGCGGCCATCTGCCGTCCGTGCGCCGCTAACCCAGCCCGGGAGACCAGGGACCGACGCAACGTCAACGTCCTTGTCTGAATACCAGTAGCGATCGGTTCCGCCACGCGCCGCAGCGTTCTCCACCGCGACTGGCATCGGCACGCGGTGTTCGTGGGACCACTGCGTTGGGTTGGACCAACACCTGCCGTAGCCCGGCCACGAAGCGCACTCCCATGGCTACAGTCCGAGCCGGCCAGGGCTCAGAGACCGTCCCACCCGTGACAGCGGACGCGCCCCTTCCGCCGCGAAGGTGCGTCCAGGTCTGTGTTGCGTCACCGCGTGTCGCCCAGCCAACGATCGCTAGTCGAAGGGGTCAATGACGGTTAGGCCTGCGGTGCTTGAGAAGTCCTTGACGTTGCGGGTCGCCAAGTCGTGGCCACCAGCTAGACATATCCCGGCAATCTGAGCATCGGCCAGAGACATCGGTCGACCGGACCCCTCGGCCTCCACCAGGACGGCGGCCGTCTCCTGGGCCGCGAGCACGTCGTAGACGGCAACGATCTCGACGAAGGGGTCCAGGAGTCGCGCCCACCGCTGCTGCAGATCGCGGCGCCGTCGCCCTTCGGGCAGCCGGCCCAACCCGCGTTCGATCTCCTCGACTGTCACCACACAGATGGTCAGGTCCGACGAGTCGATCGAGTGGGCCCAATCAAGGACCGTCGGATCAGGGGTGTCTCTCATCAACTCCGACACCACGTTGGTGTCAGCGATGATCACGACAGATCGATCGGGCGCGGCTGGTCGGTACGCGGGGCCACCTTGACGTCGACCCCGCCGATCTCAGCCATGGCTGCGTGCAAGGACAGCAGAAAGTTGCGCTCGGGACGGTTGACGGCGGCATCCAAGATCGCGCGGACCTCCGCCTCCACTGAACGACCGTGCTCAGCAGCCCGTCCTCGCAGGCGAGCGTGCGTGCGCTCGTCCACCTGTCGGATCGTCAGAGTGCTCATCTCTACCTCCTGATAGCAATGCTAGCACTCGAGGATATTCGATGATGCGAGGGAAGGTGACTGCGTCACACTGCGGCGAGCCGGGCGGCCAGGACGATCTCGGAGCAGGTGCGTCACACCGGCGGCTGCCCCCCCATCCACATGTGGCGCGCGGGGATCCTTCAGAGACCGAACCGGGTGGACCTCACTTCTGCGACGGCCCCTCGTGGGCCCTCTAGCCGGATGTCAGCGACACCCTGACGCCCGAACAGGTAGAGCAAGAGCTCGTCGGGCTCTCCAGTGACGCGGACCGTATTCGATCCGCGGCGGGCGCGGACGGTCTGTCCGGTCAGGGCATTACACAGTTCCAGCCCGCAACCACGCAGTCGGCGAGTGAGGACCCAGGTCCCGGTGCAGACGTTCGCCCACAGTGCCCCGTTCATGGCAGGGTCAAACTCTCGAGGGCCGCCGTCGTTCGCTCGGCGCACGTCTTCGTGATGGATGAACATCTCATTGAGATTCGGCACCTGTCTCAGCCAGCTGAGCCGGAACACTCCGCTGGGCCCGGACCGAATCGTTGCGACGAGCTCGGCGAAGTCCCTGGTTGCCGCCCTCGCGTGGTGTCGCTGGGCCAGACGTGCCCACGGGCCTGGCACCATCAACCCAGGACCGGCCACCGGATCGTGCTCGCGTAGGACCAGGTGCACGGCGATGTCCCGGGTGGTCCACGGCGCGAGGACCGTTGCCGCGTCAGGGCCAAGCTCCTCGAGGAGGTCGCACAAGCCCGCCCTCTCCGAGACGTCGAAGAAGGGCCGACTCACGTCAGTAGCGTAGCCACGCCGTGATACGGCGGCAGGTGAGCGACCGTTCGAGACCGCGTCCTTCCGGCAAGTGTCTAACAGCCGCGAGCCAGGCCAGCGACTCCCTTTGCCGGCCACCGGCGCCCACGGTCAAACGACCCAGGAAGCGATCTTGACGCCTATGCCGTCGCCGAGTGTGCTTCACGATCCGGCCCAGTACGCACCATTCGCGTCGGTAGCTCTACGCGGTGACACATCCGTCCTCTCCGCTCGTTCGACGTCGATTGCGTTGCGTCAATCCGTCGCGTCACCCCGAATGACGCCGACCGGCGAGATGCGATCCGGTCGGGGGGCGGTCAGGGGCGACCGGAATGCGGCACATCCACCCGCACCGATCGGATCTCTGCTTCGCGAGCCGCGCTGCGGGCGTGCTCGTCGAAGTCGGGAGCGCAACTGAGGAAGAGAGTGCGCCCGTCGCTGCCGCCGAGCATGCAGGCGAACACCCCGCTGCCCGGCATGATCTCCTCGAGGATCTCACCGCCTTCGGCGACCCGGCAGACACGACCGCCGACCGCGTCGGCAACCCAGAGGCAGCCCTCTGCATCGAGGCAGCCGCCATCGGGGGCCAGAACGGCCCGCGGCACCGCCTCGGCGACTACCCGAGTGGTGGGGAGGTCACCGAACCTCGCCCAGTCGCGCCGCGCGCCGAGGCTGCCGTCGGACTGGATCGTGAACGCGCTGATGCGGTTGCCGAACGTCTCGTTGACGATGAGGGTACCGCCATCGCTAGTGACCACGCTGCCGTTGGGAAACCACAGGTCCTGGGCCACTTCGGTCACGGAGCCGTCAGGATCGATCCGTAGCAGGCACGTAGTTTCCACGTCCGCCCCGCCCATCAGGTCGAACCCGAAGTTGCCCAGCCAGCACCGGCCCTCGGTGTCCACCACCATGTCGTTCGGATGACCGGTGACGGCATCGGTGACATCGGCATGCACGACAGTTCTGCCATCGGATTCGCGGCGCATCACCTTGCGGTCCTTCATCGACACGAAGACCAGTCGGCCGTCCGGCAGCCAGCCGAGGCCCGATGGCTGGGCTGGTACCTCGACTTCGGTACGCAGATCCCCGCCCGCCTCGGTCACCGAGTAGATCGCATTGGTGTAGAAGTCAGCAAACCACAGCCGACCCAGATGCCAACGCGGGCACTCCGTATAGGACATCCCGGAAATCACGCTCTGGACATCCCGCTCGGTCATGCCGTCCATCCTAGCCAGCCGTGTTACCTGCGACACCGGCGTAGGCGAGTCACTCCGCCGCCTGTCGGTCATGCCTCCGCGCAGATCGCCGCTGCGGGTATCCCCTCCATCAGCATCGAAAGCTCAGCTCGGGACATCGAGCCGTCTCGCGATCGGTGGCCCAAGCCCGTCGGCTGGCGACGCTGCCAACCGATGTGGGTCGCGGCACCTGCCTCTGACAAGGCGTTGACCTTGCGCGAGCCGTCGGAGGATCGTTGAGCGATGAGGCAGAGCGCGCACGCACTTCCGCGCACGTCGCCCTACCGGCACGTTCGCTCCTGTCACCCCGGTGTCAGGCGAGGTCGGAGTCGGAACCGTGTGGAAAGAGCGAAAGGAAGTTGGTCATGAGCATTCGGGACCGGGCCGCGCGCCTGACCGGGAAGGCAACCACGCAGGGGAGCAGCCGGAAGTCGGCGAACCCACCGGACGCCTCCGGCGAGGAGGCGTGGGAGCTCGCGCGCTACAACTTCCTGCTCCGAGTGGCCCGACCTGAGGTCGTTGAGCAGGTCCACAGAGAGGCGTTTGCAGCACTGGTGCTGGAGCAGCGCGAGCGCTTGTTCCTGCGCCTGCGCCATGATCTGTCCGAAGCGCAGCGACCTGAGAGTACCGATCCGGCTGAGCTGGCCCGCGCGGCTGTTGCCGCAAACCAAGGGGACCACGGGTACTTGGTCCGACTGTTGCGCCGGCCCGGCCAAGGCGTCAGTGAGGGCCACACGGTGCGGGAGCAAGCGGACGGTACCGGCGGTCTGCTCTTCGCCGGATCCGTGCTCGGCCCGGTCGCAGCAACGGCGGTCAGATCGACAAACGCCAGCGACTCACTGGTCGGGTTCGGCAACTCACCCGAGGCCGCGCAGCTGGAGGCGTCCGTCTTCGTCCGTTCGCCGGGTGCTGTTGGGCATAGTGCTTGGGAAGCCGGAGCTGGCGGTGTCGCCGGCGACAGCGGGGGTGCGGGCTGAAGTCGGGCCTGCCCCCTGTCACGACGGGCAGCACGTAGGTCCCCTCGCCCGACCCGTGGCCCTCGTGGGCTGCGTGCGAGGAACGCCGATGAGTCTTCATCGGCGTATGCCTAGGGGGCCGCGATCCGCTCGCTCGGCACCGGTCTCCGAGGTGCGTCCTACCGCCGCGTGTGGACGTGGCCGAGACCTGCATCGATTCCGGCCAAAACAGGGCACGTCCCCGAGTCGCTGGTCGCCCGGATGGCAATGGTCGCGATAGCGGATGTGACGCACTACACCGGCGAGGATCCCAAAATGAGGTCCAGCGGCAGCCGGCGGCCGGTAGCATCAGACCGCTGAGTGGTCGGGTGATCGCTAGTAGCGGTAACTGTGTGATCGCAACCACACCGCTCGTTCGTTCCGGTAGCGCCGGGCTTCGAAGGAGCGTTTCCATGCGCAGAAACCTGGCCCGTCTCGCCGCGTGTCTCGTGACCGTGGGGGTGCTCGTGGCCCTGGTCGGCGGCACCGCCCAGGCGTCGACGTCTACTCGGATAACCTGGGCCTACGCGCAGGTGGTGCGCTGGGTCGACGGTGACACCGTGCAGACCACCGCCGGCAACATTCGCCTGATCGGCGTTGACACCCCGGAGGCCGGAAAGCCCGGGGCATCAACTGCCACAGCCTGGGCGAACCGCCTGGCTCCGCGTGGGTCTCGAGTGCTGCTCGGCAACCCGGTCAGCGTCAAGGACAACGACCGCTACGGGCGGCACCTGCGCTACGTGGTCAGCCGGCAGGTGGACGTGGACCGAGCCCAGATCGTGCACGGTGCTCGCGCCCGCTACGACAGCAAGGACGGCTACCAATGGCACCCCCGTCAGGCCGGCTACCGGGCGGCTGACGCCCGCTACCGGGACTACCGAGGGGGCTGGAGCGCCGTCAAGAAGCCTGCTGCCGCCAAGCCGATGAAGCCGGTGGCCGGGACCGGGAACGTGTGCCCAAGCCGCTACCCGGTCAAAGGCAACGACAACTCGAAGATCTACCACGTGCCCGGGCAGCGGTTCTACAAGATCACCAACGCCAGACACTGCTTCTCGAGCACCTCAGTAGCAGCCCGCTCCGGGTACCGCGCAGCCAAGATCTAACTCAGGACCTAACCCTCGTCAAGAGGATCGGCGGCCGCCCAGCATCCAGGCCGCGCCCCCTCCCGCCTCTGACTACGGTCGGCAGGTGAGCGTCAGAAGGTCGCGACGATGTCGAGGGCCTGCTGCAGATCGTCAGGGTACGGGCTCTCGAAGTCCACGTACTGGCCGCTGCCAGGGTGCTCGAACCCGAGCCCGACCGCGTGCAGCCACTGGCGGTCGAGCTTCAACCTCGACGCGAGCGTGGGATCGGCGCCGTACATCGTGTCGCCGCAGCACGGGTGGTGCAGGGCCGCGAAGTGGACCCGGATCTGGTGCGTGCGGCCGGTCTCGAGGTGGATGGTGAGCAGGCTGGCGTGCCGGAAAGCCTCAAGCACCTCGTAGTGGGTCACGGAGGGCTTCCCGCTCTTCATCACGGCGAACTTGTACTCGTGGCCGGGATGCCGCCCGATCGGGGCGTCGATGGTGCCGACCACGGGGTCGGGGAGCCCTTGCACGAGGGCGTGGTAGGTCTTGTCGACCGTACGGTCACGGAAGGCCTGCTTGAGGCGTGAGTAGGCCACCTCGCTCTTGGCCACCACCATCAGGCCCGACGTGCCGACATCGAGACGGCTGACGATGCCCTGACGCTCGGGCGCGCCCGAGGTCGAGATGCGGTACCCGGCGGCGGCCAACCCCGAGACGACGTCGGGGCCGACCCAGCCGACACTGGGATGGGCCGCCACCCCGACCGGCTTGTCGACCACCACGACGTCGTCGTCGTCGTACACGATCGTCATGCCCGGCACGGGGGCGGCCACGACAGCCAGGCTCGGGCTGGGGTCGACGCTCGGCAACGACACCTCGAGCATCGACCCGGCCAGCAGCCGTTCGGACTTGCCGACCGACGTGCCGTTCTGGATCACGTGCCCCTGCGCGGCGAGGTCTGCCGCCTTGGTGCGCGAGAGCCCGAACAGGCGAGCAACCCCGGCGTCGACCCGCTCACCCTCGAGGCCTTCGGGTACCAGCACGGTTCGAACCTCAGACATCGCTTCTCTCGTTCTGCGGCTGGTCGCCGCCCGTGCCGTCGGCGGCATCGTCGGAGCGGCCGGACCGGCCGCCGTCTCGGTTACCGTCTCGGTGCCCATCTCGGCGACCGTCGACGCCGACCCCGAGGAGGGCGAGCAGCACGATGAGACAGGCAGCGCTGACGATCCAGATGTCGGCCACGTTGCCGATGAACCAGCGGTTGTAGTCGATGAAGTCGACCACATGGCCCGACCCGCCACCGGGAGGCCGGACGAACCGGTCGGTGAGGTTGCCCAGGGCGCTGCCGAGCAGCAGGCCGAGCGCGATAGCCCAGGCGCGAGAGCCCAGCCCTTTGGCGACGAACACGATGGCGACGAGCACCCCGAGCGCGATGGCGGTCATGACCCAGGTGTTCGAGGCGCCCAGCGACAGCGCCGCGCCAGGGTTGCCGATCAGCTTGAACCGGATGAACTCGCCGATGAACGGCCGCGGCGCTCCGTCGGAGAGCCGGTCGAGCGCGATCGCCTTGGACACCTGATCACTGGCGTAGGCCACCACTGCGACCACGACGAGCAGCACGAAGAGGGCCCGACGTCGCGGCCTGGGTGTCGTTGACGGCGGGGTTGACGGCTGGATCGACGAAGCGCCCTCGGGGTTCAGCGGCGATCCTGTTTGGCTTGGCATGACATGCACAGGGTCGCACGCGGACGGGCCTGGAGTCGAAGCTTGCCGATGGGGTTGCCGCAGTTCTCGCAGATGCCGTAGGTTCCGGCGTCGAGCTGCTCGAGGGCGTGCTCGGCCTGGTCGAGCGAAGCCCGGGCGTTGTCGGTCAGCGCGATCTCGTGCGCACGCTCGGCCGTCATCGACCCGGCATCGGCCTGGTCGTCGCCCGCTCCATCGCCCGAGTCGCGCAGCAGATGGTCGAGCTCGTCCTCGGCCAGCCGCACCTCCTCGCGGTGGGTCTCGATCTCCTCCACCAGGATGCCGCGCACCTCGGTGATCTCGTCGGCGCTCCATGGGCTCTCGTCGTCCTTGACCCGAAGCCGCTCGGTGAGCCTGCCCACCGAGGCCCTGCCGCCGGGGGAGGTCTTCTCCGACGTTCGCTTCATCGGCCTGGCCTGCGTCACTGGTGCCTTCTTCGCTGCGGCTCTCGCCGCGGTTGTCCTTGCCGGGGTGGTCGTGGCGTGGCCCACCTTCGCCACTCTGCTCGTGTTCTGGGTACTGGTACTGGCCGGTGCGGCCGTGCTGTTACTACGGCGCACCGAGGCCGGTGCTGCCTTCTTGGCGGGCGTCGCGTTCTTGGCCGGCGTCGCCTTCTTCACCGGCGTGGCCTTCTTGGCCGGCGTCGCCTTCTTGGCCGGTGCTGCTTTCTTCACCGGCGTCGCCTTCTTGGCCGGCGCTGTCTTCTTCCTCGCCGGCGTGCTCACAGGTTTGCGGGCGGTGACCGCTGCGCTGCTCCCCCGAGACGGAGCGGCCTTCTTCGCCGCGGCACTGACCGCCGTCGTCTTCTTCGCCGCCATCTCGCCCTCCGTGGCTCATGTCTTCGACGCCCACACAAGTGGGCCTGACACTAAGGCCCCCGAGTCCAGACCACAAACACGTCACCAGCGCGGCGCGCCCTGGCTGCGACGCACGTCGCCGCCCGACCACGCCACCGCGCGGTTGAGGGCCGCCCGAACGTCGCCGGGCGGCCCTCAACCGTTGCTTCGCGTACCGCTCGATGCCGTGCCGGGTCAGCTCGGCTGAACGCTCTGCTCGTCCGCGTCTGCGAGGTCGGCCGACACGGCCGGCTCCTGCCCACCCCCGTCGAGATCGTGCAGCTGTCCCTCGATGTAGGACTTGAGGTTGCCGCGGTAGTTCTTCTCGAACCCGCGCAGCTCCTCGATGCTGCGCTCGATCAGGCTCTTGCGCTTGTCGAGGCCCTCGAGCACCCCGGCCTTCTTCTGCTCTGCCTGCGCCACCATGCCGGTCGCACGTTCCCGCGCCTCGGTCAGCATCTCGTCGCGCTGGGTCGTGGCCGTGGCGATCATCTCGTCGCGCTGGGTCGTGGCCGTCGCGATCATCTCGTCGCGCTGGGCCGTGGCGGCGGCGATCATCTGGTCCCGCTCCGCCGTGGCGGCAGCCGCCAGCTCGACGGCCTGTCGGGAGGCCTCGTCGTGCTTGGCCTGCCCGGCGCCGGCGAGCTCGTCATACTTCGCCTGCCCGGTCGACAGCAGCTCGGCGTGGCGCTCCTCCGCCTCGGTGATGAGGGCGGCGTGGCGGCTCTCGGCCTCGGTGATCAGCTCGTCGCGACGCGCCTCACCGGCCGCGACGTGTTCGTCGTGCAGACGCTGCGCCAGCGCGATGACCCCTGATGCGTCGAGGCCCGCGGTCGATGCCGAGGCGCCGACGTCAGCCGCCGGCGCGTCGCCAGGCGCCGCACCGTCACCGGCGGCCGCGGCTGCGGACTGGCCGGCCGGTGACAGCGCCGCAGCTTCCGCCGTGGCCCGTTCGATGCGCTCCTTGGCGTCGCGTTCGGCGTTCTCGGCATCGGCGCTGGCCTTGGCTGCCCGGTCGGAGGCCGCCTTGAAGGCGCGTTCGGCATCCTCGATACGCGCCGTGATCGACCCGAGCTTGGCCTCGTCGTCGGCACGCGCGGCCTTCAGCTTGGCCGTGGCGGGGTCAGAGCCGCGGACCGCCGGCTGGTTCTTGCTGGCCCGGCAGTCGTTGAGCTGCTTGAGGTAGTCGTCGCGCTGCTCGATGAGCGAGCGCATCTCGGCGACGACCTCGTCAAGGAAGTCATCGACATCCTGCTCTGAGTAGCCCTTTCGGAACTGCGTGGGCTGGAAGTGCTTGTTGAGCACCTGCTCGGGCGTTAGGGCCATGGGTCACCTCGGTAGACGAAATAGATCAGGGTCACGTTATCCAACGTGGCGTCGCGAACCAACGAAGAGTCGACACGGATGCCGACTCGGATCAGGAAGACAGCAGGTCGGGAACGTTGAGGGCCAGCGAGGTGAGCAACATCAGCACCAGGAACGACAGGTCGAGTCGCACCCCGCCGAGGTTCGGGGAGGGAACCACCTTGCGCAGGGCTCGCAGGGGCGGGTCGGTCACGGTGTAGACCGCTTCGGCGATGACGAGCACCAGCCCGCTCGGCTTCCACGAACGTGCCAGCACCTGTACCCAGTCGATGATGAAACGACCGATGAGGGCGATGAAGAAGGTGAAGACCACCACCCCGTACACAGTCCAGAACGCGTTCATGTCTCCAGTCTCGCCGATTCTGGCGCCCGGAACACCATCGGGCCCCGTCGGCAGGAACCAACCCAGCGGTGGTCAGCTCTGGTTGAAGAAGTTGCGGGTGCTCGCAACGGGAACCTCGGGCTCATCGGCCGAGACCTCGACGTGGGCCGGTGAGAGCAGGAACACCTTCGAGGTGACCCGCTCGATCGAGCCGTGCAGACCGAAGACGAGTCCGGCCGCGAAGTCAACCAGCCGCTTCGCGTCGGCGTCGTCCATGTCGCTGAGGTTCATGATGACCGGCACCTGGTCGCGGAACCACTCGCCGATGTTCTTGGCCTCGTTGTAGGTGCGCGGGTGGATGGTCGTGATGCGGCTCAGGCCACCCGTGCCGCCGGTGTCGGAGTCGCGAACGACCGCAGCCACGGGCCGCTTCATGGGCAACTGGGTCACGGCGGCCGTGTGCTCGCCGACATCGGTGCCCTCGTAGGCCTCGTGGTCGTCGTACCCGTCGTCGTCGTAACGCTGCTGACGAGGGTCCTCCTCGCTGAGTCCGAGGTACACCATCGTCTTGCGCAGTGCCCCTGCCATGGCCAACTCCCAAGGAAAAACGATTCAAGCGTCGAAATGCGGTCGCGGCTGACGTTACAGAAGGGGTGGCCGCGATCCGAGGATTGCGGTTCCGACACGCAGGTGAGTCGCTCCGGCTGCCACTGCGGGCTCCAGGTCGGCGCTCATCCCGGCCGAGACCCACGTCGCATCCGGGTGCCGAGCCCGGATGCCGTCGGCGACGTCGCGCAGATCGGTGAAGCACACCTCGGGGTCGGCGCCCAGTGGGGCGACGGCCATCACCCCGCGCAGGTGGAGCCGGTCGTGCGCGGCAGCACGGTCGGCGAGCTCGCTCACCTGCTCACGTCGGGCCCCACCGCGAGAGGTGTCGCCATCGAGACTCACCTGTACGAGCACGTCGAGATCACGGTCAGCGGCCTGGGCACCCCGAGCCAGGCCGTCGATGACCTTGGCCCGATCGAGGGAGTGCACGACGTCGGCGTAGCCGGCCACGCGGCCCGTCTTGTTCGACTGGAGCTGACCGATGAAGTGAAACGTGAGCACTTCGGCCTCGGAACCGCCCTCCCTGTCGCGCAAGGTGGTTCGCACTTCGGCGACCTTTCCGGCCGCCTCCTGGTCGCGGTTCTCCCCGACGTCGCGCACGCCGAGCTCGTGCAGGGTCAGCACGTCGGATGCCGGAAAGTGCTTGGTCACCACGATCAGGCGCACCTCGTCGGGGTCGCGTCCTACCGAGCTGCAGGCGCGCAGGATCCGCTGTCGTACTGCAGCCAGATTTTCGGCGAGCTCGTTCCGACGTGCTGGGCTGGTCATGGCGATGATGCCTCTCGGAGCAGCACGAGGCCGGCGAACCGGCCCGTGACGTGGTCACGGCGGTAGGAGTAGAGGTCGTGGTGCTCGCGGGTGCACCCGGGAACCCAGGTGACCGTCACATCGGCACCCGCGAGCTGCTCCACCACGCCGGCGGCGACGTCGATGGCGGGGGTACCGGTCCAGGAGCGAGCTCGCGACGACGGCGCCACGGCCGCCGCCTCGTCGACAAGGGCCGCCGGCACCTCGTAGCACCGACCACACACGGCCGGGCCTACGACCGCACTGACCTCGCTCGCCCCGACGTCGCGCATCCGCTCGACCGTGCGGAGCACCACCTCGGCGACCATGCCGGGTCGACCGGCGTGCACTGCCGCGACCACGCCCGCACGCGCGTCGTGCAGCAGCACGGGAACACAGTCGGCGACAAGCACCGCGAGGGCGAGCCCGGCCTCGCGGGTCACCATCGCGTCGGCGTTCGGCACCAGGCCGGTCCAGGGGCCGCTGACGATCTCCACCTGGTCGCCGTGCACCTGGTTGACGAAGAGCAGCCGCTGTCGGGGCAGGCCGAGCCGTGCAGCGAGGGCCGTGCGGTTCACCTCGACCATGTCGGCGTCGTCGCCGACGTGGCCGCCGAGGTTGAGGCCGCGATAGGGGGCGGCTCCGGCCCCGGGCGAGCGCCCGGTGAAGGCCAGCTCGACCGTTCTCCCGTGGGCCGACGCGGGCGTCACCGAGGGCGGGACCGTCGAGCGCCAGTAGAACACCCGGCCAACCTATCCGGTGGCCGGGTGCGGCCCTGGCCGGGCTCGGTGACGCAGCACGTCAGTCGACCGAGCCGGCCGAGGCCGGGTGCTGGAAGAGCAGCTGCTACTTCAGGAAGTCGGGAACGTCGAGGTCGTCGTTCTCCTCGAAGCTGACCTGCCGGGGAGGCTGGGACACCGGCTGCGGCTGCGCGGCCGGTGCGCTCGCGGGCGCCGGGGCGGCCGGTGCCGGCTCGGCAACCTGGGTCGGCTGGGCCGGAGCGGGAGTGGCGACCGGGTAGCTGGGGGCCGCGGTGGCCGGGCGCGCAGCTGCGGCGGCAGACCGTCCCATGACCTGGCCCAGGGCCCGGCTGTCCTCGCGCTTGGTCGGCCCGCCCGCGTCGAACCCGGCAGCGATGACCGTCACTCGCACCTCGTCACCCAGCGCATCGTCGATCACCGCGCCGAAGATGATGTTGGCCTCCGGGTGAGCAGCCTCCTGAACCAGCCTGGCCGCCTCGTTGATCTCGAAGAGCCCGAGGTCGGACCCGCCCTGGACCGAGAGCAGCACCCCGTGGGCGCCGTCGATCGAGGCCTCGAGCAGCGGCGAGCTGATGGCCAGCTCGGCGGCCTGCACGGCGCGGTCCTCACCGCGGGCCGAGCCGATGCCCATGAGCGCCGACCCGGCACCCTGCATGACCGACTTGACATCGGCGAAGTCGAGGTTGATCAGGCCCGGTGTCGTGATCAGGTCGGTGATGCCCTGCACACCGGAGAGGAGGACCTGGTCGGCCGAGCGGAAGGCGTCCATCATCGAGACGTTCCGGTCACTGATCGACAGGAGCCGGTCGTTCGGGATGACGATCAGGGTGTCGACCTCCTCACGGAGGCTGCCGATACCCGACTCTGCCTGGTTGGCCCGTCGTCGACCCTCGAAGGTGAAGGGCCGGGTCACGACACCGATCGTCAGCGCGCCGATGCCCCTGGCGATCCGGGCCACGACCGGCGCGCCGCCGGTGCCGGTGCCGCCACCCTCCCCCGCGGTGACGAAGACCATGTCGGCGCCGCGCAGCACCTCTTCGATCTCCTCGGCGTGGTCTTCGGCCGCCTTCTTGCCGACCTCGGGGTCGGCGCCGGCACCGAGCCCGCGGGTGAGCTCACGACCCACGTCGAGCTTGACGTCGGCATCGCTCATGAGCAGCGCCTGGGCGTCGGTGTTGATGGCGATGAACTCGACACCCTTGAGGCCCACGTCGATCATCCGGTTGATGGCGTTGACACCGCCACCGCCGATGCCGACGACCTTGATGACGGCCAGGTAGTTCTGCGGTGCTGCTGCCACGTGAGTGGGCCTTTCTTGGTGGTGGAGCGTCTGGTGGTGAAGCGCAGTGCGAAGGGGATCGTATGTCGGGATCGGCGGACCGAGCCCTTCACCGTCTCCACTGAGACGGCTCCACCCCTTAACCTTCAACGTCAGGCCAAAGGTTACAGTTTGGTCACGACGTGTGACCTGACCGTATGACGTGCGGCCGAGGCGATCAACCTGGCACTCGGCGTGTCGGCTCCCCATCTCGCTGGCGCGGCCGCCCCT
>JAKDLG010000304.1 GCA_030452985.1 Humibacillus sp. | reverse complement strand
GTCTGTGCGAGCAGCTCGCTCATCCCCGCGGTCAACAAGCTCGGCTCGATGCCGCTCATCCTGGCCGGGTCGGAGCAGGTCAAGGCGAAGTACCTGCCGCCGCTCGCCCGGGGTGAGTCGACCTTCTCCTACGGCCTCTCCGAACGGGAAGCCGGTTCGGACACGGCCGCGATGAAGTGCCGCGCCCGCCGCGACGGCGACGACTGGGTGCTGAGCGGCCAGAAGTCGTGGATCACCAACGCTGGCGTCTCGGAGTACTACACCGTGCTCGCCGTGACCGACCCCGACGGGCCGCGCGGCGGCAACGTCAGCGCCTTCGTCGTCGAGAAGAGCGATGCGGGCTTCAGCTTCGGTGAGAAGGAGCGCAAGCTCGGCATCAAGGGCTCCCCGACCCGTGAGCTGATCTTCGAGAACGTGCGCCTTCCTGGGGACCGCCTCGTCGGCGCCGAGGGTGAGGGCCTCAAGATCGCCCTGCGCACGCTCGACCACACGCGGGTGACCATCGGCGCGCAGGCGGTGGGCATCGCCCAAGGGGCCCTCGACCAAGCGCTCGCCTACGTCAAGGAGCGCAAGCAGTTCGGCTCGGTCGTGGCCGACTTCCAGGGCATCCAGTTCATGCTGGCCGACATGGCGATGGAGCTCGAGGCCGCCCGGCAGCTGGTCTACGTCGCGGCCGCGAAGTCGGAGCGCAGCGACAAGGACCTGACCTTCTTCGGGGCCGCCGCCAAGTGCTATGCCTCCGACGTGGCGATGAAGATCACGACGGATGCCGTGCAGCTGCTCGGCGGTGCCGGCTACACCAGTGACTTCCCGCTCGAGCGGATGATGCGCGACGCGAAGATCACCCAGATCTACGAGGGCACCAACCAGGTGCAGCGCATCGTCATGGCCCGTCAGCTGCTGCGGGGCTGATCGGGTCCGGCGCCGGTGGGGGTGTACTGGCAGGTGGCTGACCTTCGGACCGGAGGTCGCTGGGGCCTTCCGTCAGTAAGAGGTCCACGACGCGCGCAGCAGCCCGGCCGTCGTCGTTCGGGGCGTAGGTGGCGTTGAACTCCGCCAGTCGCGACACCGTCTGCTCATCGGGGTCGAGCGCGGCCCGCAACGCCTCCCACAGCTCGAAGACGTTCGAGACGATCGGCCCGGGCAGGTCGCGCGAGTAGTCGAGGTAGAAGCCGCGCAACAGGTCTCGATACGCATCGAGATCGTGAGCGAGGAAGACCACGGGACGGCCCAGGATGGCGTAGTCGAAGAAGACGGAGGAGTAGTCGGTCACGAGGACGTCGCTGGCGAGATAGAGCTCTTGGATGTCGGGGTAGGTCGACACGTCCATGACGCGACCTCGAAGCTCCTCAGGAATGACGAACTTGTTCTCGATGAGCACGTGCATGCGGACGAGAAGCACGACGTCCTCGTCGAGGGCGTTCGCGAAGTCTTGAGCCGAGAAGGGGGGGTCGAAGCGGAAGCGTCCCTTTCTCGCCCCGACCTGGTCATCACGGAAGGTGGGAGCATAGAGAACCGCCTTCGCAGTGTCCTCGAGCCCAAGATCGTGACGCACCGCGCGACGGATGTTGCTCCCGCGATCGGCATCGGCGAGGATATCGTTGCGTGGGTACCCGACCTCCACCACCTTCCCGTCATAGCGAAACGCGCTGCGGAACGCCTTGGTGGCGTACGGGCTCGGGGAGATGAGCGTTGACCACTGTCGCGTCGCAGCAGTCACCCGGTTGAGGTATTCGGGGTCCCGGCCGTGGATCGTGTCGAGGTCGTACTGCATCTTCTTCAACGGCGTGCCGTGCCAGGTCTGGACGAAGACGCCCCCCCGTCTCCGGCGTATGTAGTACGGGAAGTTCTGGTTGTTCACCCAGTACTTGGCCCGCGCGAGGTACCAGAAGTACTCCGGGGACAGGCGTTTGACAGTGATGGTGTTGGGGTCCGAGACCGGCAGCTTGCCCTGATAGATCCACACCTTGCGGCGAGGGTCGCCACGCCGGACGAGCTCCTCGTAGATGTAGCGGGGGCTGTCGGCGTACTGTCTGCCGAGTCCGCTCTCGAAGACGATGAGGTCATCATCCATCGGGAGCGTCCGATAGAAAGCCATCAGCCGCCTCATGGTGGGGTAGTACGCCTTGTTCCGTCGGAACATGTTCAGAGAGAGCGTCCGAAGCTCGGGGTCGATGAGGCGGCGGGGACCGGTGCGCGGCTTCGCCGAGACCACCGCCTGGAAGATGCGTTCGCAGTTCTGTGTGTCTCGATGATCGATGAACCGGTCAGCCCGCCTGAGGTGCTCAGGGTCCGCAGCCCCGCCTCGCGCGAGCGCTGCGCCGATGAGGTTGATGCTGGCGTCGCGCGAGAAGCCGATGGGGCCGGGTAGCTCGTTGTCGAGGTCGAGGTGCGACCCCAGCCGGCCCAGGAACCGGTTGCGGTCGAACTGGAAGTAGATGACGCTCTTGCCGAGGAAGCTGAAGTCGAACCCGACGCTGGAGTAGTCGGTCACCATGACGGCACTCTGCTTGATGAGCGACTGGACGTCGACGTCACCCTGGTTGATCACCCGGACTCCACCCGCAGCGAAGTGGCTCGTGTACTGCTGCATGTTCGGGTGCAGACAGAGCACGAGCTCTGCGCCTGACGAGGTGACGAGTTCGATGAGACGCGGGTCGGTCAACAGCCCCTTCCACTCCTGCAGGTACGTGGAGCTCTCGAACGTCTCGTGGTCCTGCAACCAGTCACGCCACGTGGGGATGATGAGCACTTGGCCCGGCTGCACGGCCACGTCATCGGCGAAGAGGGTGTCGTAGCGCGAGAGCCCGGTGATAGCGACCTCTTCGGGCGGGTAGCCGAAGTCGTCGACGATGTACTCCTTCTCACGGGCGGAGCTGACGAGGAAGAGGTCGGTCTCGAACCCGGCGACGTTCCTGCCGTAGTTGGGCACCATCCATTTGGTGCCCATGACGCCGTGCTGCAGAAAGACCTTGGTGCCGGTCGCGGCTTTGCGAAACTGCGGCAGCCGCGTCGGGAAGAGGTAGTCGGGGTGGTGCGAGCCGATGAATCGTTGGGCCCGGAGCGACACCTCGAAGTGCTCCCTCGACCGGTGCCACACGACGTGATCGAGGCCTTCCAGGTTCTTCACCTCGGGCGACGACTGGTCGATGACGTAGTAGGCGTCGATCTCGGGGTGACGCGCGCGCAGGAAGCGGAAGAAGGCGAGACCCGTGTCCTGGGCCTTGTAGGGCAGCTCACCGACGAGCCACACCGGCTTCTCACCCCTCGGGGAGCCATGCCGTGACGCTCCCACTCTGCGCCAGCCCGTGTGACGCTTCAGCAGCCGGAAGCCCTCGGTGTCGAGCACATCGACGTGCAAGGAGGTTCTCTTGGCCTTGAAGGTGTAATAGGGAGTGAGAGCGACCGTCTTCGCACCGCGATCTCGCCAGCCGGCCCGCACCGAGCG
>JAKDLG010000016.1 GCA_030452985.1 Humibacillus sp. | reverse complement strand
TGTCGCTCAGAACCCCTCAAGGGAGCGTTAGCTACACATCGGGCGACACGAACTGCCCTCTCGACGGTGAAAGGAAGGAGCAGGGGGGTCAGCGCTGGACGGCGCCGGTCGCTTCGGCGGCAGCAGCGACCGCAGCATCGCGGAAGCCGTTCACCTCTTCGGTCGTCAGCGTGCGGTCGGCCGCCCGGAACGTGAGCCGGTAGGCCAGCGACCGGTGCTCGGCCTCGATGCGCTCACCCTCGTAGACGTCGAAGAGCACGATGCGCTCGAGGGCCTCGCCCGCTCCGGCCCGCAGCGCCGCCTCGACGTCGGCCGCCGCCACCGCCCCCGCCACGAGCAGCGCGACGTCGGTCAGCGCCGGTGGGTAGGTCGAGAACGGCCGCACCTGCACCGGAGCCTCGCTCGCCGCCGACAGCACGTCGAGGTCGAACTCCGCCGCGACGGTGCGGGCGGGCAGCTCGAGGGCCGAGAGCACCTGAGGATGCAGCTCGCCCGCGTGACCCACGAGCGTGCCGTCGGTCAGGGTGATGCGGGCGCACCGCCCGGGGTGCCACGGGGCGTGGTCGGCATCGCTCGCGACGAGCACCGGCACGGCCAGGGCGGCCGCGACCGTCTCGACGGCCGC
The DNA here is from genome assembly GCA_030452985.1 of Humibacillus sp. Taxonomy (GTDB): domain Bacteria; phylum Actinomycetota; class Actinomycetes; order Actinomycetales; family Dermatophilaceae; genus DSM-29435. The sequence goes on along the minus strand of JAKDLG010000016.1, from coordinate 53,644 downwards.
CACCATGTCGCTCCAGTCAGCCGCCCGTCCCGGCCCCCACCAGCCGGCCTGCTCGATCTGCCCGGAGGCGACGACCGCCACTCGGCGGGGCTGGTCGGGCACGGCTGCGTACAGCTGCTGGAGGCTGGCCTGGTCTGGCCGCGTGGAGACACCCAGGATCGGGGCACGCCCCAGCAGCCCGCCCGGACGGAAGACCAGCCCGACCTCGTAGACGGCGACGTCCTTGTGGCCGCGGGCGAGGTTGCGGCGCAGCACGTCGACAAGGCTGCTGAGCACCGTCGTGCGCAGCAGGGGACGCTCCTCCGAGAGCGGGTTGGCGACCCGCACGGCCTGGCGACGGTCGTCGTCGGCCGGCAGCCGGAACTGGTCGGCGACCGCGCCCGCGACGAACGGGTAGCTGAGCACCTCCGTGAAGCCGGCGGCCGCTAGGGCGTCGGCGACGAGGCGTCGGGCCTTCTGCCCGTGGGTCAGGCCGCGCCCCTCCGACGGGGTGGGGGTGATCGACGGGATGCGGTGGTAGCCGTCGATCCGGGCGACCTCCTCGGCGTAGTCGGGCGCCGGCGAGTCGTTCTCGAGGTCGGGTCGCCACGAGGGCGGCGTGACGAGAACGTGGTTCACGTCGCTGCCCTCGCCCGACTCGTCGACGACGCAGCCGAGGTCACGCAGGATGCCGATCACCCGGTCTCGGGCGTAGTCGACGCCGACGATGCGGCTCGGCTCTGTGACGTCGAGCCGGTAGGCCGAACGCCCTGTCGTGTGGTCGAGGTCGGTGACACCGGGGTCGGGGATGCCGCCACCGTGCTCGACGAGCAGGTCGACGGCCATTTGGGCGGCGGCGGCGGTAACGGCCGGGTCGACTCCGCGCTCGAATCGCTTGGAGGCCTCGGTCACGAGACGGTGGCGCCGGGAGCTGCGGGCGACCGTGGTCGGGTCGAAGTGCGCTGCCTCGACCAGCACGTCGACCGTGGCGTCGCCGACCTCGGAGCTGGCCCCACCCATGACCCCCGCGATCGCCAAGGGGCGCTCACCGGAGTCGGTGATGAGCAGGTCGTCGGGGCGCAGCTTCCGGGCGACGTCGTCGAGCGTCGTCAGCGTCTCTCCAGGCCCGGCTCGGCGAACGACGATAGGGCCCTCGAGCGTGGCCAGATCGTAGGCGTGGAGCGGCTGGCCGACGGCGAGCATGACGTAGTTCGTCACGTCGACGACGAGCGAGATGGGGCGCATCCCCATCTGGGTCAGGCGCTTCTGCATCCACGCCGGAGTCGGGCGCGTCGGGTCGATGCCGCGCACGACGCGGGCCACGAAGCGGTCGCAGCCGGCGTTCCCGTCGATCGGCGCCTCGTCGTCGAGGCGAACCGGGTGCCCGGCGTCGTTGCCCGCAGGAACCTCGACCGCGGCCGGGTCGCGGTAACCGCCGGCCGGGCTGCCCTGGGAGTGCCAGTACTCGCGGGCGAGCCCGCGGACCGACAGGCAGTAGCCACGGTCGGGCGTCACATTCGTCTCGACGGTCTCCTCGGCCAGACCCAGCAGAGCGATCGCGTCGTCACCGGGGCTCAGGCCAGCCGCTGCCTCTTCGCCGAGCAGCCGCTGGAGCACGATGATGCCGTCGTGGTCGTGACCGAGGCCGATCTCGTCCTCGGCGCAGATCATTCCGTTCGACATGCGGCCGTAGGTCTTGCGCGCCGAGATCGTGAAGCCACCGGGCAGCACGGCGCCGGGCAGCACCACGACGACAAGATCACCCACCTTGAAGTTCGTGGCGCCGCAGACGATCTCTTGGGGCTTGCCCTCGGTGACCTGTTGGCCATGGTGCCCCACGTCGACCACGCAGTAGCGAATCGGCTTGCCGTTCTTCTGCACCGTCTCCTCGAGCTCGAGCACCCGGCCGACGACGAGCGGGCCGGTCAGGTCGCCACCGTGCAGGTCCTCCTCCTCGAGCCCCACCGAGACGAGACTCGCGGCCACGTCGGCGCCGCCGGCCCCCTCGGGCAGGTCGGTGTACTCCTCGAGCCAGCTCAGCGGCATCCGCATCTCAGGCTCCCATCCCGAACTGTTGCGAGAAGCGGAGGTCGCCCTCGACCATCTCGTGCATGCCCTGCACCCCGTGACGCAGCATCAGCGCCCGCTCGATGCCGAGCCCGAACGCGAACCCCGAGTAGACGTCGGGGTCGATCCCGCACGTGCGCAGCACCTTGCGGTTGACCATGCCCGAGCCGCCCAGCTCGATCCAGCCGGAGCCCCCACACGTGCGGCACTGCTCGGCGGTGCCCCACGTCTCGGCGCCGTGGCAGACGAAGCAGAGGAAGTCGGTCTCCATGCTCGGTTCGGTGAAGGGGAAGTAGTTCGCGCGCACCCGGGTGCGGGTGTCGGGGCCGAACATGATGCGCACGAACGCGTCGAGGGCGCCGCGCAGGTGCGCCATCGTCAGGCCCTTGTCGATCGCCAGGCACTCGATCTGGTGGAAGACGGGGGTGTGCGTCGCGTCGAGGTCGTCGGTGCGGTACACCTTGCCCGGTGCCACGATATAGATCGGCGGCTCCTGCTCGAGCATGGTGCGGATCTGCACCGGAGAGGTCTGGGTGCGCAGCACCAGACCCGAGTCGACCGGGTCGAGGAAGAAGGTGTCCATCATCTGTCGGGCCGGGTGGTCGGGGCCGAGGTTGAGGGCGTCGAAGTTGAGCCACTCACTCTCGAGCTCGGGGCCCTCGGCAACCTCCCAGCCCATGCCGACGAAGGCGTCGACGAGCCGCTGGGCCGTCAGCTCGATCGGATGCCGTGCGCCAGGCGGGCGACGAAGGGCCGGCACCGTGACGTCGACCCGTTCGTCGACCAGGATGCGCTCGTCGCGTTCGGCCTCGAGCACGCTCTGGCGGGCGCCGAACGCCAACCCGAGCTTTCCTCGCGCCTGCCCGACGCGCTTGCCGGCCTCCGCCTTGGCGGTCGGCGGTAGGGCGCCGATCTCGCGGTTGGCCAGGGCCAGCGGGCTCTTGTCGCCCTGGTGGGCGATGCGCACGGCCTTGAGGTCGTCAAGGTCGGCGGCCGCGGCGATCGCGGCGAGCCCCTCGGCGAGCGCGGCGTCGACGTTGGCCGGGTCGAGGGCCGAGACCTCGACGGGGTCGTAGTTGCTGTTGGGTGCAGACATCGGTGTGCTGTCGCTGCTCTCGTCACTCGAGGAAGGTCTCGTGGAACGCCCGCCCCGGTGGACGGGACGGGCAGCCCAAGTCTAGGGGCGGGGCTCAACTGGCTTTCGCCCCCGTAGCCCTGATCCGCTGCGGTCGTGGTCAGCGCCTGTGGTGACAGGTGGTGGTCAGGGGTCGAGCACGTCGGGCAGCCCCGACGGCAGTCGTACGACGAACCGCGCTCCCCCCGCCTCGTTCGCGAGAGCGACGACCGAACCGCGGTGGGCCTCGACGAGACCGCGCACGACGTAGAGCCCGAGGCCGGTGCTGGCGTTCGACGGGCCATGCCAGAACCGGCCGAAGACCTTGTCACGGTCGTCGGCGGGGATGCCGTCACCCTCGTCGTCGACAATGACGACGATGGCGTCGTCGTCATGACTGGCCCGCCCGCTCGCCTGACCGTCGGAGGGCTCGTGGCCGGCCCGGTCGAGGGTGACGGTGACCACCCCGTCACCGTGCAGCAGCCCGTTGTCGACGAGGTTGAACAGCACCTGCTCGAGCCGGTCGGAGTCGGCCCAGAGCTCGGGCAGGCCCTCAGCCTCGGCGCGCGCCCCCAGGCGCAGGCGGACCGCCCCGGGGGTGCGGCCCAGCTCGTGGCGCACGACGTGACGCTTGAGCAGCTCGTGCAGGTCGACCGGGCCGAGCCGCAGGCTGAGGCTGTGTGAGTCGAGGCGCGAGATGTCGAGCAGCTCGGTGATCAGTCGGGTGAGCCGGGTGGCGTCGGCCTCGATCGTCTCGATCATGAGGCGCTTCTGCTCATCGGTGAACCGGTCCCAGCGGCGCAACAGGCTGCTGGTGAAGCCCGTGACGGAGGTGAGCGGCGCGCGCAGCTCGTGGGCCACCGTCGAGAGCACGGTCGCCTGGTCGCGCTCGGCCCGGAGCCGAGCCTCGGCGTCACGCAGCCCCAGCAGGATGCGTTCCACGGGACCACCATGCGCGGTGCGTACGTACCGGGCCGTCACGAGCACGTCGTGACCGGCCGGCCCCACGAGCAGCTTCTCCCGGTGTCCGGTGCGGGTCTCGATGCCGGTCCAGGGATCGGTGTGGGCCCACCAGTCGCGGCCGTACTTGTCGGTCAGGGGGAGCCCCTCCGAGAGGGGGCGGCCGACGACCTCGCTCATCTCGCACCCCAGGATGCGCACCGCCTCGTTGTTGGCGAAGCGCACCACCCGGTCGGCGCCGATGACGATGAGTCCGTCAGGCAGCAGATCACCCATCGAGGAGACGAACGCCAGCGCCTGCCCGGAGTCGGGCAGGGTGGTCGACTCGCCGTTCGCCATGGGTCAAACCCTAGCGGCGTGGGGCAAGGTGTCGGAGACCAGGCGCGTCAGCGCGCCTCGTGGCGGGCCTGCGCCGAGGCGTAGAGGCAGACGGTGGCCGCCATCGCGAGGTTGAGCGACTCGGCTCGGCCGTAGATGGGTACCCGCACCACCTCGTCGCACGCCTCCCGAACGTCGGCGGGCAACCCCCACGCCTCGTTGCCCATCACCCACGCGTGCGGTGGCACCAGGTCGACGTCGGGCAGCAGCGTCTCGCCGGCGCCGTCGGCCGCCAGCAGCCTGATCCCGGCGGAGCGAAGGGCGGCCAGGATGGTCGGTACCGGTTCGCCGACGCACACCGGCAGGTGCCAGAGCGAGCCGGCCGTCGAGCGCACGACCTTCGCGTTGTAGACATCGACGCTCGAGTCGCTGACGACCACGAGGTCGGCCCCGGCGGCATCCGCGCCCCTGATCACGGTGCCGGCGTTGCCCGGGTCACGAACATGGGTGAGCACGCACACAAGCGCCGCCGTAGGACGGTCGGACAGTGCTCGCAGCGCCGACCCCAGGCTGATGTCGAGCGTGCGGCACACCGCGGCAATCCCCTGCGGCGCCGGAGAGTCGACCATGGCAGCAAGCACCTCGGGGGTCACCTCGTGCACCCACAGGTCGCGCTCGACGGCATCCTGCACGATGGCCGGATGCCGCCCTGCCGCTTCCGCGGTCACGTACACGTCGCGCACGAGGTCGGGCCGGTGGCTCACGGCCTCGCGAACCGACTGAGGGCCTTCGGCCAGGAACTCACCGGTGCGTGAACGCACCGAACGCCGGGACAGGGCCCGTACCGCCTTCACCCGGTCTGAACGAGGGTTCGTCAGAGTGGTCACGTGGTGAGGGGTCGGCACAGGAGTCCCGGCGCTCGGTCTCAGAGGTGCGCTCGCTCGATGCCTTTGCCGAGTGGGCCGGTCAGGCCGCGTCGCCGGCGGCGGCACCACCGGTGCTGGCAGCGGGAACGTTGGCCCGCGACAGCTCGACGAGGGCGGCGAAGGCCGGCGCGTCGTTGACGGCCAGGTCGGCGAGAATCTTGCGGTCGACCTCGACGCCCGAGATCTTCAGGCCCTGCATGAACCGGTTGTAGGTCATGCCGTTGGCCCGGGCAGCGGCGTTGATGCGCTGGATCCAGAGCCGGCGGAAGTCTCCCTTGCGCGCCCGACGGTCGCGGTAGGAGTAACCCAGCGAGTGGGTGACCTGCTCTTTGGCCTTGCGGTAGAGCCGTGAGCGCTGACCGCGGTAACCGCTGGCCCGCTCGAGAACGACTCGACGCTTCTTGTGGGCGTTGACCGCCCGCTTCACGCGTGCCACGTGAATACTCCTTCGCTGCTTGGTGCAGTGCTGGTTCTGGTTCGCACTGCTGCTGGTAGTGCTGGCGTGTCCGAGGTGACCCGGCTGCTCAGCGAGATGCTGGGTAGGGGGTTCGGCTCACTTGCCGAGGAGCTTCTTGGCCTTCTTCGCGTCGGGCTTCGACAGTTCGACGTCGTTCGCGATGGAACGCATCTTCTTGCTCGACTTGTGCTCGAGCAGGTGGCGACCGCCGGCCTGCTCACGCATCACCTTTCCGGTGCCCGTGAGGCGGAAGCGCTTCTTCGCACCGCTGTGCGTCTTCATCTTCGGCATGAGTCGTTCTCCTTCTGTGGTGCTACGAGTTCTCTGCTACTGGTAGGTCAGGCTGGGCCTTGCCGGGCGCAAGGAGGCGCTTGGGCATCGGCGGCTGAGCCAGTGAGGGGCTCGCCGGCTCAATCGGGGTGAGTCGTCACTCGGCTGCTGCGGTGGCCTCCGTCTGGGCGGCGCGGGCCTCGGTGGCGGCAGCCGCCGCCGGGTCCGGGGTTCCGGCTGCCCCGTCGGACAGCTCGGCGCGCTGCTCCCGGGAGCGACGCATCTCGGCCTTGGCCTCGGCCTTCTTCTTGGTGGGGCCGATCACCATGATCATGTTGCGGCCGTCCTGCTTGGGGGCCGACTCGACGAACCCGAGCTCGGCGATGTCGTCGGCCAGACGCTCGAGCAGACGTCGACCGAGCTCGGGGCGCGACTGCTCGCGACCACGGAACATGATCGTCACCTTGACCTTGTCGCCCGCCTTGAGGAACCGCTCGACGTGGCCACGCTTCGTGCCGTAGTCGTGCGGGTCGATCTTCGGCCGGAGCTTGATCTCCTTGATGACCGTGTTGACCTGGTTCTTGCGTGCTTCTCGTGCCTTCAGGGCGGCTTCGTACTTGAACTTGCCGAAGTCCATGAGCTTGGCGACCGGCGGCTTGGCCATGGGGGCCACCTCGACGAGGTCGAGGTTCGCCTCCTCAGCCAGACGCAACGCGTCTTCGACGCGCACGATGCCGACCTGCTCACCATTGGGTCCAACCAAACGCACTTCCGGGACCCGGATGCGCTCGTTGATGCGAGGCTCGCTGATGTGGTGCTCCTTAGTTTCGGGTGACGGGCTGTCGTGGCCAACAACGAAAAAAGGCTCCTCGTGTGTGCACGAGGAGCCCAAGGTTCGCCTGCGACCACCGGTTTCCCGAACGTCGCGCGGTTCGACCGACCGCCACGAGGGCGAACGGCCGAACAGACCTGGAACCCGGCGACATTGCTGTCACGGCGGGTGGAAGCGAGCTTCTCTTTGCACGTTGTTGGCGCACCTGAGCGCGACAACAACTGGTCAGTGCTCAAGAGTAGCAGCCGCGAAGCCGGAGCCCGAATCGGCGTGGACTCTCGCGAGCCTGCCGCTCTCTCGCCGGGACAGCAGCACCCCCAGCAGCGCCACGACGACACCCGCCACCGACACGACGACGAAGCCCCACTGCCATCCCCCGTGGTCGATGGCGAAGCCCGCCACCGGCGCCCCCACGGCCGAACCGCCGGTCATGGCCGAACCGTGCCAGCCCATCATCTCGCCCCGGAACCGCTCGGGCACCACCGTGCTCAGATGCTCGACCGTGGCCGTGATGGTCGGGGCACAGAACGGGCCCGACAGCACGAGCAGCACGGCGAAACTCGGAACCCCGACCGCCAGGGCCACCGGGACGGTGGTCAACGCGAGGCCGCCGAGCAGCCAGTAGACCGGGAACGACCGGGGCCACGCTCCGTAGACGAGACCGCCGATGAGTGACCCACCACCCCAGAGCGCCAGGATCCAACCGATCGAGCCGGTGGCGTCGAAGCTGCGCAGCGCGGCGACGATCGCGACGTCGCTGCCGCTGAGCACGAGCGTCGTAGAGAGCGCGGCGAGGTAGACCATTGCCACGGGGCCGGTGATGAACCCGCGCCAGGCCCGCAGCGGCACGGTCTCGTCGGCCGGCACCGGATGGTCGGTCGACCTCGGCTGGTCCGCGGGCCCGATCGACCCGTCGACGGTGCACCCCAGCGCCAAACCACCGGTGACGGCATCCGCCACGGGTTGGGGCTCGGCCACCGGGTCGCCCTTGATGGCCGGGTTCGCCACCCACAGCAGGCAGCCCGCCAAGACAGCAGCCATCTCGCACGCGAACAGGGCCCAGCCGGTGTTCCACACCGTAGCCAGCCACACCCCGAGGGCCGGGCCGGCCATGAACGCGATCTCGGTGCCGGCCGAGTCGAGCGAGAGTGCGCTGCGTCGGTGGTGCTCGGGCACCGAACGGATGATGACTTGGCGCAGGATCGAGAAGGTGGGCACGACGAAGAGACCGGCCGAGGCGGCAAGGGCCATGAGGGGCAGGTAGTCGACGAACGGGGCGATCGACCAGCAGACGGCTTGGACGACCAGCGACGGGGCGACGGTGCGGCGAAGACCGAGGCGGTCGAGCAGACGCCCACGCCACGGTCCGGAGATGGCGATCGCGATCGTGGCGGCGGCGGCAACGAGGCCGGCCTGGCCGTAGCTGCGACCGAGTGCGATGACCACGTGCAGGGTGAGCAGCACCGTTCCGGCGAACATGGGAATGCGGATGAGCAGCCCGAGCACGAGGGCGTTACGGGCGTCGCGGATCGCGAGCGCGTACCGGTACTGCCCAACGTCCACCCGTCGAGCGTGCCACCTGCCGCCGATGTCGCGCACCTGACTTCTTCTCGGGCGAGGGCCGGCCCGGAGTCCTCGTCTGTCGTGACGGGGGTCGGTCGACCCTTGTCTGGGGTGGGCGGAAGCGGAAGGGTGGGGTGATGGCAAAGACGACCGGCAGGGCAGAGCTCTCTGCGGCCCCCAACCCGGCATCGCCGCAGGACATCCGCAACCTCGTGCTGGTCGGTCCGGGCGGTGCCGGTAAGAGCGCCCTCTTCGAGGCCCTTGTGACGGCCCGGGTGCCCGGTCAGCGCGCGTCGACCACCGAACATGTGCGCACCACCAGCCTCACCATCGCCTCGTTCGACACCGGAGCCGTGACCCTCAACCTCATCGACACGCCCGGCTACCCCGACTTCGTCGGTGACCTGCGCGCCGGGCTTCGAGCCGCAGACGCGGCGGTGTTCGTGGTGTCGGGAGCCGATGACATCGACCGGCCCGTGTCGTTGCTGTGGCGCGAGTGCGCCGCCGTGGGCATGCCGCGGGCGGTCGTAGTCACCCACCTCGACCAGCCGAGGGCCGAGTTCGCCCAGACGGTCGAGACTGCTCGACGCGCCTTCGGCGACGCGCGAGCCACCCACTGGCCGGTGATCGAGGGCAACGCGGTGGCCGGGGTGGTCGGGTTGCTCACCGGCGACCCCGAGCTGATCGATGACCCGGCGCTCGCCGAGGCCCGCAGCGCCCTCATCGAATCGATCATCGAGGAGTCGGAGGACCTCGGGCTGCTCGACCGCTATCTCGAGGGCGAGAACCTCGACACCGCGTCACTGGTCGTCGACCTGCGGGCCGCGATCGCTGCGGGCACCTTCTTCCCGATCGTGCCCGTGTCACCACCGAGCGGGGCCGGCGTCGAGGAGCTGCTCGGCATGATCGAGCGCGCGTTCCCTGATCCGACGATTCATCCCGTGCCGGCCGTGACGAGCCCGGTCGGAGGCACCATCACGGGCGTCGCCTGCGACCCGTCCCAGCCGCTCGTGGCCGAGGTGGTGCGCACGACGACCGACCCCTACGTGGGTCGGCTCTCTCTCGTGCGCGTGTTCTCGGGCACGCTGCGGGTCGACGACACGGTGCACGTGTCGGGGCATCTCGGTGACTTCGTCGGTCACGAGGTGGTTGGTCACCCGGCCCACGACGACGACGAGAGGGTGGGCCCGCTGGCATCGCCCTTCATCGACGCGCACCGCCCGCGGGGCACCGTCATCGCGGGAGACATCGCGCTCGTGTCGAAGCTGACCCGGGCCGAGACCTCCGACACGCTCTCCTCCCCCGACCGGCCGGCCGTCGTGGCGCCGTGGCTGCTGCCCGAGCCGCAGCTGCCTGTTGCGATCAGGGCGGCGACCAAGAGCGACGACGACAAGCTGCCCGCCGCTCTGGCCCGCCTCGTGGCCGAAGACGTCACCGTGCGGATGGAGCACGCGGCCCAGACCGACCAGATGGTGCTCTGGACGATGGGTCAGGCCCATGTCGACGACCTCATCGCCAAGCTGGCCGAGCGGTTCGGCGTGGCGGTCGAGTCGGAGCCGTACCGAACCGCCTTGCGCGAGACCTTCATTCGCCGGTGCACAGTACAGGGACGCCACGTCAAGCAGTCGGGCGGGCACGGGCAGTATGCCGTGTGCTCGCTCGAGATCGAACCGCTCCCCCGCGGTGCCGGTGTCGAGTTCGTCGACAAGGTGGCCGGCGGCTCGGTGCCGCGCCAGTTCATCCCGTCGGTCGAGAAGGGAGCCCGCCACCAGCTCGACAAGGGCGTGCTCACCGGTCACCCGGTGGTCGACGTGCGCATCACCCTGCTCGATGGCAAGGCGCACTCGGTCGACAGCTCTGACGTCGCTTTCCAGACGGCTGCCGCCCAGGCCCTGAAGGAGGCGGCCAACGCCTCGACCGTCGCGCTGCTCGAGCCGATCGACACCGTGGCGGTCACCACGGCCGACGAGTACCTCGGAGGGGTGATGAGCGACCTGCGCGGGCGTCGGGGCCATGTCGTCGGCACCGAGCCCGGTGAGGATGCCGGGTGGAGCGTGGTGCACGCCGAGGTGCCCCAGTCAGAGCTCGCGCGCTACCCCATCGACCTGAGGTCGGTGAGCCACGGCACCGGCTCGTTCACGCGCGAGCCGCTGCGGCACGATCTGCTCCCCGCCGACCAGGCCAGCCGGCTGTTGCCGAGCTAGCCGAGTTGCGGAATCGGTGTACGAGGCTCCCACCATGGATGGTCGACTTGCCGCCATAGGCATCAGCGTGAGACCTCATGGCCCGCCCGGCCGCCGGTCAGGTCTGGTGACGGGGCGAAGAACCGGCCCGAGGCGTCCGCCTCGAACGCAGGGACGCTGGTGTGCTCACCGAGACCGGCGTGCAGCGTCTTCTCCTTCGAGCCGAGGGGTCGAACAGGTCCAGCACCAGCTGCCGGTCGTTGCCTTCGTCGTCCCACTTCAGCAGGACCTGCAGCGGGATGGTGAGGTGGTGGTCCTGCTCGAACGTCGACCGTGGCACGAAACTTCCCGCGAACAGGAGGGCGGGCAGGTTCCGCCCGACCTGTCACAGGGGCAGGCCCTGACCTGCAACGCGACAAGATGCCGGGACGGCTGTCGTCTCATCAGCGTGTCCGAATCCTCAGCAGGCATGTGGTTCCCAGCATGATTGACAGCTAGGTGATCTTGCTGGTCGCTGGCGCGGCATCGACCGTCGCCTGGTCATCCGAAGCCGCATCGCGACCACCGCCTTTCCTGTCGTGGGAGCCGTCGTTGTGGTCATCACGGCATAGCTCGAGCTCATGTCAGCCGGTGACGACGCTGCCGATGGGTGCTGCAGTCTGGGCGGATAAGAAGCCCGATGGGACTTTCAACGCGCAGCTGCGCGGCCCTATATGCCAAGCTGACGCTCGCCGACTTGGAGATTGACTGCCGGAACAGACCACTCTCAGTGACGAACCGAAAGACAACACCGAGGCGTCTACCTGATATGTGCAGCGTCCGACCATCAGCGTGAGACGTTTAGCGGAATGGCAGCCGCGTTGAGGACGGCAACGTTCGCCCGGTCTAGGCCCCGGATCGCCCAATGGGCGAGGGGCGTGTGGAGGATGTCTGCAAGGGCGCGCTCGCCTTGGCTCGGCCGCGAAACTCAAAAGTGTGATCGCCGGCGTCGACGTAGTGTTCTCGACGTGCCCAAGAAGCCCATCGTTTCGCTCCGACCACGCGCCGAAGACGACCTTGACCTGCTGTTCGACATCGCCGCCGACCTGGACACCTGGGAAGAGCGGGGCCCGCAGGCGCCGCGACCGTTGACGGCACCGCTGTTGGCAGCGCGACGCTGTTCAACTTCGACCTGCTTGCTCGCCACGCCGAGGCGGGGATCAATCTAGAACGGAACGCCCGAGGCCGCGGCATCGGTACAGCCGCGGTCGTCCAGCTCGTCGAGTTCGGGTTTGTACGTCACAACCTGCGCCGGATCCACTTGCAGGCGATCTCATCGAACGTCGCCGCGATCCGCGCGTACGAGAAGGCGGGCTTCGTGGTCGAGGGGCGGCAGCGTCAACACGCCTGGGTCCGGGGCACCTACGAGGACATTGTGCGCATGGGGATCCTGCGATCGGAACAGATCTCCCTTGTCTAAACCCGCTCCCCCAGGCAACTCCCGCTCATCTCTCTATGCCGCTGTCGGCGCGGGGCCGGGGGCGGTGGATGTCGCCGTCGGGTACTTGCCACGACGGTGCGAGCACCGTCTGGCGCCGGGCGCGTGTCGCAGTCCCGTCGGGGACACTGGGGGAACACCGACCGTAGCTTCGAGAAGGAGTCAGCCGTGACCGAGGGAACCGTGCGCTGGTTCGATGCCGATCGGGGGTTCGGCTTCATCGCCCTCGGAGATGAGGCCGAGGACCTGTACGTGCATGCGTCCGAGATTCTCAGCGACGAGGCGATGAAGCTGCTCCGGGAGGGGCAGGTGGTCGAGTTCGAGATCGGTGAGGGCGACCGCGGCCCGCAGGCACGCCGCGTCCGGGTGACGGCCGACCAGGCCGGGAATACACCGCTGGGCGTGCTCGGCACCGTCGCCTGGTACGAGCCCGCCAAGGGGTACGGCTTCATCACGCCCGACGGCGGTGGTGCCGAGATCTTCGCGCACAGTTCGGCCATCGTGGGCGGCGGCGTGCTCTCGCAGGGGCAGCAGGTGGCGTTCCTCGTCGTCGACGGGGAGAAGGGACCGCAGGCTGACCATCTGCTCCCCTTGGGTGCCCAGGCCGCCCAGCAGGGCGTGGCGTCCGACGGGGCGGACGGCACCGTGTCCTGGTACGACGGGGACAAGGGCTTCGGGTTCATCACGCCCGAGTTGGGCGGCCCGGATGTCTTCGTCCATGTCCGGGCGCTGGCCGACGGGCTCACCGAGCTGGGCGAGGGGGACCGGGTGACCTACGACATCGTCATGAGCGAGAAGGGCCCGCAGGCTCGCGACGTGCGCCTCGCGCGCGGCTCGACGCCGCGGGGCGCACCCGCGATGTCGACGACCCGTGTTCGGTCGGGACACCGGGAGTCGTCCGAGGTCCCGGCCCGCGGCGGCGAGGGAGTGGTCGCGCGCTACGACGCGGAGCGGGGGTTCGGCTTCATCGCCCCGGACGCGGGCGGCGCGGACCTGTTCGTGCACGTGTCGGTCCTTCGAGGCACCGAGGCGCTGCACCAGGGCGATCGGGTCCGGTACCAGGTGCGACAGAGCGATCGAGGACCACAGGCCGACCGCGTCGAACGGGTGTGAGCGCCACCTCCACCGCCGGCACCGACCCCACGGCACGCTGACGGTCATCTCTGGGCGCCCGGGCACGGGCAAGACCACTCTGGCAAGGGCACTGGTACGCCTGCGGCGGTCGTGCTACCTACGAGTGGATGCGGCCGAGACCGCTCTGGCGCATACCGGGTTCACGGTCGGCGTCGAGGGCTACGCCGTCATTCACGAGCTGGCCGTCTCCAACCTCTTGCTCGGTATCTACGTGGTCGTTGACGCGGTCAACGACGTTCCCGAGGCGCGGGCCGGATGGCAGGACGCTGCTGATCGTGGCGAAGCCCAATTGCTGCAGGTCGAGACCTGGCTGCCGGATCCGGGCGAACACCGCCGTCGTGTCGAGACCCGGACAGCCGACATCCCCGGCCTCCAGGTGCCGTCGTGGGATCAGGTCGAGAGCCGGGGATGGCTCCCGTGGGACGAGGCACGGGACGGCCCCCGGACTCTCATCGAAACGAGCGACTCGCACCTAGCCCTCGCCGCCCTCCTCGCCATCATGGGCCCTTCCTGACGTCCGCTATCGCCGCGGAGCGGGTGAGTAGCGGGTGCCTCCCGAGCGCGGACGCACCGCGACGCGTGCAAGGTCAGTTGCTGGGGTGAGCTAGCGAGCCAGGATGGCGAGGTAGTGCACGTCGATCCACTGGTCGTCGAACAGGAGGGCCTCCCGGCCGGTGCCCTCGTGCACGAAGCCGACCTTCTCGTAGACGTGCCTGGCGCGAGGGTTGAAGGCGTAGACCTCGAGAGCGATGCGGTGCAGACCCATGGCCCCGAGCCCGTGCTCGACGATCAGTCGGGTGGCCTCGGTGCCCAGGCCCTGACCGCGGCCAGCGCTCCCGATCAGGGTGCGGTAGCTGCAGGCCCGGTTGTCTTCGTCCCACTCGTTCAGGACGACCTCGCCGACCAGGTCGCCAGTGGCGTTGTCGATGATTCCGAGTACGAGGCGGTCATCGGCCGTGGCCCAGGAGCCGTAGATTTCACGCAGGTCTTCGAGGGGCATGCCCGCGGGTTGCTCGGTGCTGTGATGGATCGAGCCGGTCAGGCGGGCGATCTCGTCGTCTTGGCAAATCAAGCGGTCGATGGTGTCAGCGTCGTCGAAGCGGATAGGTCGCAACGTCACCAGGTCTCCGACCAGGGTGGGCTTGTCAGCAAAGGGAGTGGTCACTCCGTCAGCGTCACGGACTGGTCAGGCATCCGCAAACCCATTAGGCGGGCCTCGTTCACTAGACCGTGAGCGTGAGAGCTTTACCGGATTTGCCGCGTTGAGGACGGCTACGCTCGTCCGACTCTGCCGCGGACGGGACGTCCGATCCTGCGACGCCAGCCCATGTCCGACGAGCCCAAATGGAGGAGCGACATCGGCCATCAGGCTGTCGAGCTAAGTTCCTGATCCCTCACCGGAGATGTGGTCCGTCCAAGCTATCTCGGCTGCCTCAAGAGTCATCTCCGCTACCTGGGAGGCCGGCAGGTGTACCACGTAGAGCAGCGCGTCCGTCAACCACTTCGGGACAGGCTCTGGCGTCTCCGGTTCCGGGGTTGCGGTCAGGTCGCTTGCCTGTTTGGCGAAGAGCCCCAGAACCTCGGTGAGGGCCTCGGCCTTCGGTGACGGGCCGGCCTCGGCGACGCGCTGCTTGATCTCCTCGTAGACCTCATCGTCCTTCCGGTACCCGACTGCCCAGACCCCCGCGACCTCAACCCGGAAGCCTCCCGCGTCGTCCTGCACAACTCGCCACACGACGCGCCAGTCACGATCGCCGACGGTGATCTTGCGATAACCGATGAGGCCGCCCAACAAGGGTGCGCCGGCGTTGGGATCGCGCTCGATCTGGATCATCTTCTTCAAGGCCCAGCGCACGATCTGCGGGTCGGTCTTGAAGAGGGTCCGCAGATCCTCGACCGCATCGTCGGTGAGCCGCACTAGACACCCTGGCACTTCAGGGTGCTTCTCCTGCTCAACCATGCGTCACCGCCGGCCCGAGGCCGGTCCGTGGCACCGGAGTCACTCGCGGCCGGTGGCCAGGTCAGCGTCGAGCTCGGTCTCCAGCTCGCCCCGGTCGAACCCGAACGCTGCGATGGCGTCGTCCAGATCGGTGCGGCTGCCGGTGTCCGAGAGCTCGCGCGCCAAGACAAGGGAAGCGGCGATCAGGTCAGCCCGGACCCGGTGAAGTTCGTCGAACTGCTTCAGGGAGATTACGGCAGCGACCGCGCGCCCGTGGCGTTCGACGATGATGTCCTCGCCACGCTCCGCATCCTTGAGCAGGCCCGCGACGCCGCGACTGGAGGCAGCCGTAACGGACAGAGTCCGCTCGTGGTGCAGGTCCGCAAAGATGGTCATGCCAGAACTGTACAGAAATCTGTGTAGATGGCAAGGTGGGTGCTAGGGCCCGCATCGATAAGCGATCGATCGGCGACTCGAGGCCTTGGCCGTAGCCGTCTGCACAGGGAGCTGCGCAACATCCGCCACTGCCGCCGTCCGTGCTTGGCCGGATGACGAGGAGTCTTACGTTCACGATTAAGCGAAGACCGTGTTGCCACGTTGTCTGGAGGATGTTCCGGCCCCTGTGTCGGCCGCCTTGGGCTGTCGCTCGGCGCATCTGGGTCTGGTGGCAGGGTCACATGTCGAGGATCCCGTTCCGGGCTTCCTCGACAGGTGGGATGTAGTTGGTGTCGAGATCTTCCATGAGGAGGACGTCGGCGTATTCGAGGTCGGCGGGCCGGCCGAGCTCGTCGTAAAGCTGGATGGTGCGGCGGATGACGCCGTCGGGGTAGCGCGGGTGGCGGATGGTCACCTGAAGGGTGCGGTCTGGCCATGACCCGTGCAGCGTGGCGTGTGCGTCGTGCATTCCGGTGGCCAGCGGCGTGATCGCGCCGGTCTCGTTACTGTGCCAGAAGTGTTCGAGGTCGGCGAAGCGGAGCCGCCAACGCTCCTCGTGCTCAAGCGCGCCGGGTGGCGGTGAGTCCGGAAGCTTCCAGCAGTGCGCGCTGATGTCGGGGGTGGGCGTGGTGCCCTCGAGCCTGCCCGTGCCGCTGTGGTTGCCCGTACCGCCGAGGACGGTGCGGACCTGGCCGGTGAGAGGGTCAAGGAGTCGCACCTGGTGGTGTTTGTCGCGGTCCACGTAGAGCGCCCGTCGGCGTGACAGGGTCAGCCACAGCCGGTTGAAGCCGGCCGTGACAGCGACCGCGGTGCCGCTCCCGAGGCGGATCCGCGTCCCTGCGGAGGACTTGGCGATGACGTCACGGTAGACCGCGCCCAGCTGGGCGCGGTCTCAGCTGAGGTGCCATTCCTGACCGTCGACCTGCCATCGTGCGCCGGCCTCGGGAAGCCACGGGTACACATCGGGGCTCGGGGTCGAGGTGATCTCCGGGTGCTCGGCCATGCGCAGGTGGGGTTGCTCAAGCGCTGCCCAGGTCAGCAGATGCGTGTGCACCCGCCGGGCCGCTTCGGCTGGTGTTGCCTTGGCCGACAGCCGGGGAAGTGGCGGCGACAGGACCGTGACCTCGAGCCCGTCAGCGCGGACCTGGACCCCTCGGATCGAACGGTCAAGCGTGATTGGCGTTGGCAGGCCCCCGGTTCGTTGGGTGGCGGGGACGTGGAACAGTAGCCCCGAGTCAGCACGCGGGAGGTCGGCCAGCCATACCCCGAAGGGCCCGGCCGTCAACAACGTCAGGCCGGGGCACGCCAGCACCCACCGCGACCCGGTGGCCTTCAGGGCCAAAAGGTGTTGGCCTTGCTGCACCCAGAACGTCTCACCACCGGCTGCGCAACGCCCCTGCGAGTCCCCGACCGGCGCAGGCGGCAGATCGGCCCAGTCGAGCAGGCCACGCACGCTCCCGTCGACCGGATCGAGGACCGCCACGACAGGCTGGGTCTCATCCGGGGCCCAGACGGCGTCAACCGTCAGGAACATCTTCTCAGGGCGCAACAGTCGCGTCACGACCTCATCCCTGTCTCACCTGCCCTGCCCCCTCCGTCCACGGCTCGCCACGAGCAGGTCACCGGCAAGCACCGTTCAGCGTGCAGAGATTTTGCCCCCGCGTCCGACCCGGCGGAACTCCCACACCCTGCGTAGTCAAGGACGCACGTCCCCCACTGCCGTGGAGAGCGCGAAACGCTACGGCGCCGTGGGACCAGCCGCAGATGGGCACCCGGGCCGGACGAAGACCGGACCCCACAGCCGGCTTCGCAGCACGAGCAGCGGTAGACGGGAACACCTCTCTCAAGCTGATCAGTCACGACTGATGAGCTGCGTCCTGGCATCAGGCCGGGTCTGATCCTCGCCGACCCCTCGTCGGCCAGCACGGACGGGAGTTGGCCGTCGGCACGGATAGTCAGGACGGACCGCCGGGCTGGTGGTCCACGTCTTACGAACTCATTTGCTGGGCTGCAAAGGTCGTTGTCGGACTGCGGTGCCTCATTCATGCGGGCGGCGTTTGGCGGCACGCCATGGGCCATCGTAGGGATTGATCAGATAGTCAGCCGGAAGAGTGATCATAGGCCCCCGACACTCCGAGCGGAGCTTGACCTCGAGAGCACGCCCATCAGCACTCAACTCACGGATTCCGACCGCGTCTCTGCCAGGCTCGGTTCCTGCAACGGCCGGCGGGTGAGCACACGTACGCATCTGCCACACGTCGGACGGAACGCCAACCGTGCCGCGAACTGTTCGTGGGTCTAGGTTCCACGCATGGTCTCGTTTGTGAAATCGGTGACGTTCGACTGCTCAAGTCCTTTGCGGCTCGCGACATTCTGGGCGGCGGCTCTTGGGTCGAATGTTGACGAGGACAGCACTGAGCAGCGTGCGTGGGTAGAGCCGGCGGGATGGGGTGGCCCAACCCTGTGGTTTCAGCGAGTCCCCGAGGCAAAACTCTCCAAGAACAGGCAGCACTTCGACCTGCGCGCCATCGGGTCGGTCGAGACCGAGGTCCAGCGACTTACCGCCCTTGGCGCGACGATCCTTGACGAGCACAGTGATCTCGTCGTCATGGCCGACCCCGAGGGCAACGAGTTCTGCGTTGAAGCCTGACGTCCGCTCATGCCGCGATCCGCGCGGTCGGCGGCCGCTGGTCGCGGACATTGCCGGTGTACTGCCAGCGTAGTGATCCCCGGTCAGTCGCCGGGGGCGTCCGGACCGGTAGAGATCTGCCGCAGCGTCGAGATCACAGTGACCTCGGGCCAGAGCTTGGCGTGGAGCTCGGCGAACTCCCGCTGGTCGGCCACGGCCTCCTCGAGGCTGTCGTACTGCAGGATGGACCAGCCGCCCACGACCTCCTTGCTCTCGGCGTAGGGTCCGTCGACTCGGCTGATCTCACCCTGACGGACCACAAAGTTCACGGCGTCCTCGGTTCCGTACAGACCGCCTCCGTCGAGGAACACACCCCTGGCGGCGCGCTCCCCGATGTGGACGTCCATCGCGTCGAACAGTGCTTGGGGCGGCGTGCCGACACCCTCTTCCATCCTCACGAATCCCATGAAACGCGGCACCTGGATCACTCCTAATGATTGGCGGGGACTTGCTTCTCGCACGTACGTCGAACGGCTGTCAGCATCTTCGACATCCCGCATCGACCTCTTCTGATACTGCCGCCATCACCGTGGCGGCCCCGGGGCCGTACAGCCCTGGGGCCGTAAAGTCCCGGCGCCTCCAGCCGCGCCAGACCCGTTCGCGCGCCAGAGGGCCATGGCGCACCGGGGTGGAGCAAGGACCCAAGGCGGCTCCTGACAAGAGGTCCCATGTGAGCAGGGCGTTCCGCAGCAAAACCCCCACCTGTACCAGGCGTGGCGGACCCCCCATCTGCCGCAGGTAGTGCGTGCGGCAAGCTACTTTGCGCCGCCGGCTTCAGACGGACCCGTTGCGCGAGGTGTCACGCTCAGGTTCGTGCAGTCTTGGCTGCTTCTCGACAGTAGCAACGGGCGCCGTCGTCAAGGCGTGTCATTTGGGCGCGCCATTTCGGCGTGTCATTCAGCCGCGAACAAGGCGAGCTCCGCTCGCTGGGAGCCGTGAATCCTGGCGCAAGCGGGAGGATAGGACGGTGAGCTCCGCAGAAGGCGCCGGGATCGCGCTCCGAGTGTTCCCCGACTACGCGGCTGACCCCGTCTGGGACGAAACCGGCATGGTTGACCTGAACAGGCTGCCATTGTCGGACGCGCTGGTCACCGCACTACGTGGCTGGGCACGTAGTGCGAGGCTCTGATGGGCGTCGAGGTCGCACGGTACGAGATCGTGGATGCCACCGCGCACGATGCGTGGCAGCGGAATGGGCGGCAATTGAGCCACCGGCTCCAGAACGAGCTCGGCCGCACGTACAGGGTGGAGTACACGCCGTAGCGGGCACGTGCTACAGCCGGACGCCGGTGTTGCTTGGTACGCACGTGACCAGCCACACCGGCCGTTTTGACGAGGCGGATGCCGTTTGGGGATGAGTTGGAGCGACTTCCTTGATTGCCGTCCGGCGTGAAGGGGCCCGGACGGCGAGCAGTCAGTGCCCGTGCGCCGAGCAGTGCCGGAGTGAGGACAGGATGGCGGCCGTGTAGGCGCGGTAGCCGGCGAGGGTCGGGTGGAAGGCGGCCGGGTCGGTCGGCCCGAGGATCCACGCACTCGGGGCGTTGACCCCATGGCCCTGGAAGCGGTTCGTGACGTCGACGAAGGTGAAGCCGTGCTTCCGCGCCTCCTTGGCGATGACCCGGTTGAGCACGTTCGCGCCGTCGTTGAGGGCCCGCTGTTCAGCAGCCGAGGCGCCGAGATACGAGCCGAACCTCGGGGAGAACAGGCGCGGGTAGCCGGTGACGACGACCCGGGCGCGCGGGGCTTGCTGCGCCACCTGCGTGTACAAGGAGTCGAGCAGGCCCGGCAGGTTCGTCGTGATGTTGCTACGGGTTGCGGCCACTGCGCCCGCGCACTGCGAGTCGGTTCCGCCCAGGCAGGCGACCACGGCCGACGACCAGCCGATGTCGTTACCGCCGATCGTGAGGGTCACCAGGTTGGTGTGGGCGTTGAGGGCGTTGAGCTGACCACCGCTCACCAGCGAGGTCGTGGTGGCGCCGGCGCAGGCGACGAAGTCGTCGAGGCGGATCCGCATCCGTCCGTTCAGCTGCTCGGCGTAGGCCGACTGCGAGCGACCGCACGAACCGTCGTAGGGCGGCACCCCGTAGCCGGAGGCGTAGGAGTCGCCGAGCGCGTCGTAGACGACCCCTCCGCGCCAGGTGTGCGACGCCGCCGGTGCGGCCGACGCAGACGTGGCCCCCGTGACTCCGGATGCGAGCAGGGCGAGCGCGGCCAGAGCGGAACCAGCGGCGCGCAGAAGATGTGTCATAGGCGGGAACCTACTCAGGCTTACCGACACTGACCAGAGGCAGGCGAACGCAGCCACGAATCGCCGGCCCACGGACCGTGCGCGATCCAACTGGCTCCGTCATCCGATGGTTGACGAAGCCAGGTCGAAGTCAACCGGGCGCTCGGCGGTGGGACGCAGTCAGAGGCGCACGATCATCTTTCCGGTGTTGTCACCGCGCAGCACGCCGAGGAAGCCGTCGACCGCGTGGTCGATCCCGTCGACGAAGGTCTCACGCGAGGTGAGCGAGCCGTCGGCCAACCAGCCAGCCGCCTTGGCGGCGTACTCACCGGCGAGATCGTAGTGGTCTCCGACGAGGAAGCCATGGATCAGACCGCGGGTCTGGATCAGCCGGGCCAGGTTGCGCGGCCCGGGCGCCGGTTCGGTGTCGTTGTAGACCGAGATAGCGCCGCAGATGGCGATCCGGCCCCCGAGGTTGAGCGAGCCGACCGCGGCCTCGAGGTGCTCGCCGCCCACGTTGTCGAAGTAGACGTCGATACCGTCGGGGGCCGCCTCGCGCAGCAGGTGCGAGACCTTGCCGTCTCGGTAGTTGAAGGCCGCATCAAAGCGCAGATCGGTCAGCAGGTGCTGCACCTTCTCGGCCGTGCCGGCACTTCCGATGACCCGACCGGCCCCGAGGGCCCGCGCGATCTGACCGACGGCGCTGCCGACCGCTCCGGCGGCGCCGGAGACGAATACCGTGTCACCGGGCTTGAACGACGCGATCCGGGTCAGGCCTGCGTAGGCGGTCAGCCCGGTCATGCCGAGCACCCCGAGGTACGCGGAGGCCGGAGCCAGCGAGGTGTCGACGACCCGCGCGGCGGACGCATCGACCACAGCCTCCTCGCGCCAGCCGAGCCCGTGGAGCACGTGGTCGCCCACGGCGAACCCGTCGGCCCGCGACTCGACGACCTCGCCGACGGCGCCACCGTTCATGGCTTCTCCGAGGGCGTAGGGCGCGGCGTACGACTTCGCGTCACTCATGCGCCCACGCATGTACGGGTCGACTGACATGACGATGTTGCGCACGCGGAGCTGGCCGTCGGCAAGGTCGGTCGGGGCGCTCTGCACGAGCTCGAAGTCGTCGGGGGTCGGCCAGCCGACGGGCCGGGCATTCAGCTGGACCTCACGGGGCGATGTCATGGGTTACCTCTCGTTGGTTGGGTTCGGTGGTTGGAGGCAGGATCAGGCGATCGACAGCTCGACCGGGATGTTGCCGCGGGTGGCGTTGGAGTAGGGGCACACCTGGTGCGCCGACTCGACGAGCGTGCGACCCTGCTCGTCGTCGAAGCCGTCGGGCAGCTCGACCTCGAGCACGACCGAGAGGCTGAAGCCGCCCTGCTCGGTGGTGTGGAGGCTCACGTCAGCGGTGACCGACGCGTCGAAGTCCTTGACGCCGCTGCGTCGGGCGACGACACCCAGGGCGCTCGCGAAGCACGCGGCGTACCCGGCGGCGAACAGCTGCTCGGGGTTGGTGCCCTCACCCGAGCCACCCAGCTCGGTCGGCGGGGCGAGGAACACGTCGAGCTTCCCGTCGGTGCTCACTGCCCGGCCCTCGCGGCCGGAGGCGGTGGCCGATGCGACGTAGGCGGCAGTGGGATCTTCGACGGTGGCGGTCATCTGACGCTCCTGGTCTGTTGCGAAAAGGCGGACTCGGGAGACAACCACCGGAGAACCGATTCGATGCCCGAGGCGGCCGAGAAAGGCAGGACTGCTGCGCGGGCGGACGGCATCCGGGCCCCGAAGCGGGTTCGAACGCGCTGTTGGTGAGCGAACGCCGCGGTATGCCGGCGCGTTCGACCTCGAACGAGTCGTTCGGGGCAGGGGGTCAGGTCGGTAGGAGGATCGAGACGGCGTGGATGAGCACGCCGATCAGGCCGCCGACCAGGGTGCCGTTGATGCGGATGAACTGCAGGTCGCGCCCCACCTGAAGCTCGACCCGCTCGGCCGTCTCCTTGCCGTCCCACCGGTCGACGGTCTGGCTGATCACGGCCGTCAGCTCGGTGCCGTAGCGCGCAACGGCGTACACGGCCGCGTCGCAGATCCGCTGGTCGATGCGGTCACGCAGCTCGCGGTCGGCCAGCAGCCGCTCGGCGAGCGAGACGACCTCCTCGACGGCACGGGTGCGCAGGGGCCCGTTGACGTCACGCAGAGCCGCCACCATGACTCCCCGAGCAGAGATCCACAGCGACATCGCCGTGACCGACACCTGCGGGTGCGACAACAGCCGCTCCTTCAGGCGCTCGGCCTTCTCCTGGGTGGCGGGGTCGTGCTGGAGGTTCTCGGCGAGGTCACGCAGCAACGTGTCGAAGGCCTCGCGCACCTCGTGCTGCGGATCCCGGCGGATGTCGGCCAGCCACTTGAGCGCCTCGGTGTGCACCTTGCGCGCGACCAGGTCGTTGATGGCGGCGGGGACCCACGTCGGGGCCCGACGGGTGATGAGCGACTCGAAGACGTCGGCGTTCTCGACCAGCCAGAGCCCGATCTCGTCGAGGGCCAGGTCGACGAGGCCGACGTGGGCGTTGTCCTTGACCACCTGGTCGAGCAGCCCGCCGGCGAGCGAGCTGACCGGCTCCTTCATCAACCGTGGCAGCACGGCCTGCTCGATGACGGCCTGCACGTCGGCGTCGGGGATGCGTTCGAGCGCGTGCGCCGAGACGGTGGCCACCTCGTCGACGAGACGCTTCGCGTTGGCATCGCCGAGCACCCATTCGGCGGCCCGCCGCGTGGGCTCGGCGTCGATGACCCGTTCGCGGATGATGTCCTCGCGCATGAAGTTCTCGCCGACGAACTCCTCGAGGCTGCGACCGAGCATCTCCTTCTTGCGCGGGATGAGCGCCGTGTGCGGGATGGGCAGGCCCAGCGGATGCCGGAAGATCGCGGTGACGGCGAACCAGTCGGCGCAGGCGCCCACCATCGACGCCTCGGCACCGGCGTTGACGAAGCCCAGCAGTCCGGTGTTCTGCCCGCGGGTGAGCAGGTAGACGATGGCAGCCACCACGAGCAGGCCGGTCGCGAGCATCCGCATCCGGCGCAGGTCGGCCCGCCGCTGGGCGTCGACCGCTGGGTCGACGACGAAGCCGAGTGCTCCACTCACGGGGCCACCTCCAGTTCCATGCGACGTTACGGTGCGGCTCGCGATCAGAGCGTCTCGAGCGCGAAGGTCAGGGCGTCGATCCTCGCACGGGTCTCACCGTCGGTTGCGATGCGCTCCCCGATGCGGGTGGCAAGAGCGCCCACGGCCTCGCTGTCGAGCCCGGCCGGCAGCTGCAGCACGACCCGCAGCACCCCGGCCCCCACCGGCTCGCCGGGCTCGAGCCGGTGGGCGGCCACGACCGGCTCCGACTGCAGCGCCGCTGCCACGGCGGACGCGACATGCACGTCATGGTGGCTCGGCACCCAGGCCCGTTCCTGGGCCAGCGCCCACAGCATGCTCGGGCGCAGCACGGTCGCATGGTCGGAACCGACGTCGACGAGCAGCACCGAGCACTCCTCGCTGATCGCAGACCGGGCTGCGACCGCAGCGCGCACCGGCACCGGCCGGGCGGCGGCGTCCCAGGCGGCCAGCGCCTGCAGCGAGGTGAACACGGGCAGGGCCCGCGACCCGTCGGGGGCAGTCAGGGTGACGGCGGCCATGTCGGTGCGGGTCTCGACCACGTGCTCGCCGCTGTCGTCGACCTCGGCGGCGACGGCGACGACGGGCACGAGCCACCGAACCCGAGCCACGTGCTCCATCGCAGCCTGCTCGGCCTCGGGCGAGGGCCGCTCAGCGGCTGCGCGCAGGGCCGCGAGCAGAACGGCATCCGCCTCCCCGGTGTCGCCAGAGAACCCGTGGCTGGGGATGCTCTTGCCCGCCCACGGCTGGCCGGCAGAGTCGGCGGGCGGCGCCGGTGGCTCCGACTCCACGAACGGCTCGGGGTGGTCGTCGTGGGCGTGGTCGCGAGTCACAGCAACGGGCGACCGGCCACGTCGAGCGCCTCGGACAGCCGGAACGCCCCCTGGTAGAGCGCCGACCCGACGATCGCACCCTCGACGCCGATCTCGACGAGCTCGCGGATGGCCGTGAGGTCACGAAGGGCGGAGATCCCACCGGACGCGACGACCGGCCGGTCGGTGCGCTCGCAGACCGAGCGCAGCAGGTCGAGGTTCGGGCCCTGCATCATGCCGTCGGTCTTGACGTCGGTGACGACGTAGCGGGCGCAGCCCTCGCGGTCGAGCTGCTCGAGGGTCGGCCAGAGCTCGCCGCCCTCGCTGGTCCAGCCCCGGGCCGCCAGCGTCGTGCCGCGCACGTCGAGGCCGATGGCGACCCGGTCGCCGTGCTCGGCGATGATCGACGCCGTCCACTCGGGGTTCTCGAGGGCCGCCGTGCCGATCGTCACGCGCCGGCACCCGGTGGCGAGCGCCGCTTCGAGCGACTCGGCGTCACGGATGCCGCCCGACAGCTCGACGTCGATGTCGAGCCGGCCGACGATGGAGTCGATGACCTCCCGGTTGCTGCCCCCACCGAACGCAGCGTCGAGGTCGACGAGGTGCACCCACTCGGCACCCTGCTCCTGCCAGGCCATCGCTGCCGCCAGCGGGTCGCCGTAGCCTTGGGCGGTGCCGGCGACGCCCTGAACCAGCTGCACCGCCTGCCCGCCCGCTATGTCGACGGCGGGAAGCAGCTCGAGTCGTGGTTGGCTCATCGGCGATGGTCTCCTGCTGGGTGCGAGATGGGAGTCTTTCGGGAGCCTCCAAGTATGCCGTGCGGCTACGCATCCCGCTCGACCCGGCCGCCCGGGCGGCCCGGCATCGAGACCAGGATCGGACCCGTCCCTGACACGACCCGAACACGCCGACGGCACAGTGAGCGCATGACCTCGACCAGCTGGGTCCAGAGCGCCCACCTCGTGCGCTCGGCCGGCTTCGGCGGTTCCGGCGCCCGCGCCGACGCGGTGGTCCGGCAGGGCGCGCCTGCCTGGGTGCAGCAGTCGCTACGGGCCGATTCGGGCGACGACCCCGGCTCGACGGCGACGCCCGTTCCCGCCTTCGAGGCGAGGCCGCGCGTCAGCGCTGCTGGCCCGACTTCGGGTCAATGACGTCCAGCGACGGCGCCGACGCCTGACCGACCTCGACGACGGTGACCGCAAGACCCCCACCGGCTTCCGCGCCGTCTACGGCGAGTTGCTCGACGGATGCTGGGGGCCGACCCCACCCGGGTGCTCGACAAGGTGCCGGGTCAGTGGGTCAGGAGCAGTCGAGCGTGGCCCGGTCAGTACTGACCACAGCGGTCACAGCGTGTGGAGCCAGTTCTCGAGCAGGTGCAGGCCGGCATCCCCCGACTTCTCGGGGTGGAACTGAGTGGCGGTGAGGGGACCGTTCTCGACGGCCGCCACGAAGGGGTCGCCGTGCCGGGCCCACGTCACGACGGGCGCGACCGCCACGAACGCGCCGGCGGGCTTGAGCAACCACCGCAGGGCGGCGTAGGAGTGCACGAAGTAGAACCGCTCCTGCTCGATGCCGCAGAAGAGCCGGCTCCCCTCCCCCGGATCGACCGGCGACCAGCCCATGTGGGGCACGACATCGGCCGTGAGCCGTTCGACGGTGCCGGGCCACTCGCCCAGCCCCTCGAGAGGGGTGTCGGACGGCTCGCTCGAACCCTCGAAGAGCACCTGCATGCCGACACAGACCCCGAGCACCGGGCGAGAACCGCTCAGGCGGCGCCCGATGATGCGCGGGCCGTGCGCTGCCCGCAGGCCGGTCATGCACGCGTGGAAGTTGCCGACCCCCGGCACGAAGAGGCCATCGCACTCCAGAGCCCTCACCGGGTCTGAGGTCAGCGTCACTCTCGCGCCGACTCGCTCGAGAGCGCGCACGGCCGAGCGCACGTTGCCGCTCCCGTAGTCGAACACGACGACGTCAGCCCCCATGGTTCAGAGCGCACCCTTCGCGCTCGGGATGCCGACCACGCGGTCGTCGCGAGCGATCGCGAAGCGCAGGGCTCGGGCCACCGCCTTGAACTGGGCCTCGACGATGTGGTGCGGGTCGCGCCCGGCGAGCACCCGAACGTGCAGGCAGAGGCCGGCGTTGGTGGCGAACGACTCGAACACGTGCCGGGTCATCGAACCCGTGAAGTGCCCGCCGATGAGCACGTACTGCTGCCCCTCCGGCTCGCCCTCGTGCACGACGTAGGGTCGGCCAGCGACGTCGACGACGGCGGTGGCGAGCGCCTCGTCGAGCGGCACCGTGGCGTCACCGAACCGCGAGATGCCGCGCTTGTCACCGAGCGCCTGACGCAGGGCCTGGCCGAGCACGATCGCCGTGTCTTCGACCGTGTGATGCACGTCGACCTCGATGTCGCCGACCGCCTTGACGGTCAGGTCGATGAGCGAGTGCTTGGCCAGCGAGTTCAGCATGTGGTCGTAGAAGGGCACACCGGTCGACACGTCGGCGACACCGGTGCCGTCGAGGTCGAGCCACAGCTCGACCGTCGACTCCGACGTGGCGCGGCTGATCTTGGCGGTTCGGTGCGGCCGTGACTGTGCGTTCGACGCCGGTTGCGCTGCAACGGCATTCGAGGGGGTCGACGGTGACATGCTCATGGCTGATCCTCTGTTGAAGTCGTGGGCGCGGCGGGGTTCTGCTGACCGGCCGCCGGGCGGACGTGGGTGGGGGCCAGACGTGTCATGGCCTCGAGGAACGCCGTGGTCTCGTCGGGGGTGCCGGCCGTGACGCGCAGGTGGTGCTCGATGCCGACGTCGCGCACGAGCACGCCCTGCTCGAGCAAGGCCTGCCAGGTGTCGGCAGCATCGACGAGGTTGCCGAAGAGCACGAAGTTGCTGTCGCTCGGCACGGGCGCGGCCCCGAGCTCGGCCAGACGCGAGACGATGCGGTCGCGCTGGCTCTTGATCGCCTCGACCGTAGCGAGCATGACGTCGGCGTGCTCGAGCGCGACCCGGGCGATCGTCTGCGTGGGGCTGCTGAGGTGGTACGGCAGGCGCACGAGCCGCAGCGCGTCGACGACCTCGGGCGCGGCCACGAGGTAGCCGAGGCGACCGCCCGCGAAGGCGAACGCCTTGCTCATCGTGCGGGTGACGACGAGGCGCGGGTGGTCGGCGACCAACGTCAAGGCACTCGGCGTGCCCGGCCGGGCGAACTCGGCGTACGCCTCGTCGACGACGACCACGGCGTTCGGGGCGGCGTGCAGCACCGCGCCGATGACCTCGAACGGCAAGGCGGTTCCGGTCGGGTTGTTGGGCGAGCAGAGAAACACGATCGACGGATCGTGCTCTGCTGCTTGCTCGGCCGCCGACTCGGCCGTGAGATCAAAGGTGTCGCGCTCGCGCAGCCCGTGCACCCAGGTGGTGCCGTGAGTCTCCGCGATGATCGAGTGCATCGAGTAGCTGGGCGTGAACCCGAGCGCTGTGCGGCCGTGACCACCGAAGGCCTGCACGATGTGCGCGAGCACCTCGTTCGAACCGTTGCCCGCCCACAGCTGGTCGGCCCCGAAGGCAACACCCGACTGGCGTTCGACGTAGTCGCCGAGCGCCTTGCGCAGGGCGGTGAAGTCTCGGTCGGGGTAGCGGTTTAGCCCGGCGATGTCGGCCTCGAGCGCCGCCATCACCGCGCGAACGACGTCACGCGGAACGGGGTAGGAGCTCTCGTTCGTGTTGAGTCGCACCGCGACGTCGAGCTGCGGCGCCCCATAGGCGGTGCGCCCGCGCAGGTCGGGCCGCAGCAGTCGCTCGACCTCGGACGCCGCCGACGCCGACGCCGAGGATGCCGGGTGCTCCTGGCCCCCTGACTCCGCGACGTTCGTGGTGGCAGCGGTCACCGCGGCACCTCGTCGCCGAAGCGGGCAGTGATCGCCTCGCCGTGGCCGGGCAGGTCCTCGGACTGGGCGAGCGTGACGACGTGGCGGGCGATGTCGCGCAGCGCCGCCTCGTCGTAGTCGACGACGTGGATGCCGCGCAGGAACGACTGCACCGACAGGCCGCTCGAGTGGCTCGCGCAGCCGGCGGTGGGCAGCACGTGGTTCGACCCCGCGGCGTAGTCGCCGAGGCTGACCGGTGAGTGAGGGCCGACGAACACGGCCCCGGCGTTGCGCACGCGGGCGGCCACGGCAGCGGCATCCCGCGTCTGGATCTCGAGGTGCTCGGCGGCGTACGCGTTGACGACGGCGAGACCGGCCTCGAGGTCGTCGACGAGTACCAGCCGTGACTGGGTGCCCGTCAGGGCCACCGCCACCCGATCGGAGTGCTTGGTGGCCGGCACGCGGGCGGCCAGCGCGGCCACCGTGTCGTCGACGAGCTGCTCACTGTCGGTGACGAGCACGGCGGCGGCGAGCGGGTCGTGCTCGGCCTGGCTGACGAGGTCGGCCGCCACGTGGTCGGGGTCGGCGGTGTCGTCGGCGAGGATCGCGATCTCGGTGGGGCCGGCCTCGGCGTCGATGCCGATGACCCCCTTGAGCAGACGCTTGGCCGCCACGACCCAGATGTTGCCCGGGCCGGTCACGAGCGACACGGGCTCGCAGGTGAGGGTCTGGGTCACGCCGCCCTCTTCGACCTGCTCGTCGAAGCCGTAGGCGAACATGGCGACGGCCTGCGCCCCTCCGACCGAGTAGACCTCCTCGACTCCGAGCAGGGCGCAGGTGGCGAGGATCGTCGGGTTGGGGTAGCCGGCGAAGACGCCGGTGTTCTCCCGCTGCGGCGGCGAGGTGACGGCCAGCGA
This sequence comes from Humibacillus sp., assembly GCA_030452985.1. GTDB lineage: Bacteria > Actinomycetota > Actinomycetes > Actinomycetales > Dermatophilaceae > DSM-29435. The sequence continues at coordinate 24,326 of JAKDLG010000016.1, read as the reverse complement.
CTCCACCCCGGCGATCTGCGCGGGAACGACGTTCATGATGACGCTGCTCGGGTAGACCGCGATGCCACCGGGAACGTAGAGGCCGACGCGGTCGACGGGCACCCAGCGCTCGGTGACGGTGCCACCGGGAACGACGTGGGTGGTGGTGTCGGTGCGGCGCTGGTCGGCGTGCACGAGACGAGCTCGGCGGATCGACTCCTCGAGGGCTGCCAGCAGGTCGGGCTCGAGCTGGTCGAGCGCGGCCCTCAGCACCTCCGCCGGCACGCGCAGGCGGGTGGGGCGCACACCGTCGAACCGCTCACCGAGCTCGAGCAGGGCCTCGGCCCCACGATGACGCACGTCGTCGCAGATCGGCCGCACCTGCTCGAGGGCGGCCGTGACGTCGAACTCGGCACGGGGCAAGGCACTGCGCAGAAAGCGCACGTCGAGCGTGCGACCGCGCAGGTCGAGGCGAGACATCATGGGTCAAGTCTAGAAGCAGCCGCCCGGCCCGGCCGCCACGTCTCAGTCCCGTGGCAGGCCTTCCGGCCATTCCCGAACCGCCGGCCCTGCCCGCACGGGCTCCCGGCCTGGGAGTGGACATGAACGGCCGGGCCGACCCTTGCGGGCTGCTTATTCGGGTAGGCCGGCGATCACCTTCACACCGTGCCCGAAGGCGACATAGGCCCGGTTGGCGTGCGTGTCGATCACCACATCGCCCGGACCAGGGACAGCGACCGTGCTGGTGATGGTGCCCGCGGCCGCATCGAGCACGGAGACTCCGGCGGTGCCACTGACCAGAACCGTGCCGCGACCTCCGTCCACCGCCACCGCCGTCGCGCCCCTGACGGCGACCTTCCGCGCGACCGTGTCGCTCCTGCCGTCGATGACCGTCACGGCGTCATTGAGCGCATCAGCGACGTAGACCGTGTTGGTACGTGAGTCGACCGCCACGTCGGAGTAGCCACCGGTGGAGTGGATGGTGTCGATGATCGTGTTGGTGTGGCCGTCGAGAACCGTGACCGTGTCGTTCCAGTGGTCGGCGATGTAGACCCGGGCCGTTGCCAGGTTGACGCCCACCGCTCCAGGGGCTCCGTTGTCGGGCAGAGCGACCGTCGCCTCGACAGCCAGCGTGCGGGCGTTGAGGACCAGCAGCTCGGAGTTCTCGCTGTCGGTGACGTAGACCGAGTTGAGCCGTCGGTTCACGGCGATGGTCTCCGGTTGCGACGGCAGAACTGGACTCGAAACGTAGTGGTGCCGTCGACCGTGGGAGGCAAAGACCTCGGCCTCGTCGATGTTGACGGCGTACAGCGTGTTGGAGCCCTGGTTGACCGCTACCAGGGCCGGTGTCAGTGCGCAGCAGTCGAACGGGCCGACGTGGGTGACGATCTTTCGGGAGGTTCCGTCGATCACGGCGACCCGGTAGGTGTCGGCGTTGGCGACGTAGAGCGTATGGGTGTTGCTGTTCATGGCGAGCATGGCCGGAATGCCCGGCACCGAGACACTGGCGACGACACGCGGGCCGGGTGCTGCGTCGGCGTCGAGTGGCGCGGCGATCGCGGTAGCACCCAGACTGACGGTGGCCGCCGTCAGCGCCCCAGCCAGGCGCAGCCGGCGGCGCTGGTGGGGATTGGAACGGGCTCGGAACTGCATGACAGGGCTCCCCTCGAGCGATCTGGCGTATCGACGCTACGCGCCTCTGGTCGGAGGCGCGGCTGATCGCGCAGATACCTCCAGGGCCGATGTTGTTCTGCTCAGACGCGGGAGCGTCAGACTCCCGAGACGATATGGGAGGCAACGTCGTCGTCGTGTCAGAATTGGAACGGAGGGCAGGTGGGTGTTCTGGAGATCATCTCAGTCGGTGACGTCGACCTCGAGGTCGAGGTGATGGGCGAGGGCGAGCCGGTCGTGATCATCCAGACCGCGCTCTCGGTTGACGAGCTGCGCCCGTTGGCGGAGCGAACGGCGGCCCGTGGCCGGTTCCGGGTGGTCCACTATCACCGCAGGGGCTACCCCGCGGGTGGGCCGGCGCCGCGTCAGGGGTCGGTGAACGCCGAGGCTGCTGACTGCCGTGCTCTCATGACGACGATGGACATCCTGCCGGCTCATGTTGTCGGGGTGAGCTTCAGCGCCGCCATCGCGCTGGCCCTCGCATCATCGGCGCCGGACAGCGTGCAGACCCTCACGGTCATCGAACCGCCACCGGCCCACGCGCCTGGCGCTTCGCCGTTTCGGGCCGCGAACCTGCAGCTCCTGCACACCTACCAGAAAAAGGGGCCTCTGGCGGCGTTGGACGAGTTCATGACGATGCTCGCGGGACCCGACTGGCGCCAGCAGACAGAACGCGACCTTCCTGGCTCCCTGGCTGCCATGCAGCGGGACGCCACCACCTTCTTCGAGTCCGACGTGCCGGCGCTGCTCGCGTGGCACTTCGAGGCGCACGATGCCGCGACCATCCGGTGTCCGGTGTTCTGCGTCGGGGGCAGTGACAGCGGTGCTTGGTTCGCGGCAGCCTGTGCCCATGTTCTCCGGCTTCTACCGCAGGCCGAGAGCGCCGTCGTGCCAGGCGGCGGCCATTCGGTCGCGTCCACCCATACCTCCGACGTGGCAGAGATCCTGGTCGACTTCCTAAGTCGCCACCCGCAGAGCTGATGTCGGTTGCGTCGACTGCGGCACGACGTTCAGTCCCGTCGTCGTGTCTACGCCCCAGGTGCGTTGCAGGTGCATTTGCAGATGGCAGGTGGCAGTGCTCGGGCGAGGTCCAGGGGTCCGGCGGCGGGAACGCTCGCCATCGATCGGTGCGAGGCCGCTTCGACGTTCCTCAGCCGCTCGACCTCGCACAGAGCTGGACGCCGTCACGGTCATGACGAGCCGTCGGGCGGAATGTTCTGGTTGACGTGGAAGAGGTTGTCGGGGTCGTAGCGATGCTTGATCGACGCCAGTCTCGGGTAGTTCGCGCCGTAGGAGTCACGGACCCGGTCGGCGCCTTCGTTCATCAAGAAGTTCACGTAGGTCCCGGACGCCGCGGTGGGGTGTAGTTCCCTCCAGTACGCCTTCGCCCACGCCGAGATCGTTTCCGCGTTGGCGGGGTCGGGGTCGACCCCGACGATCACGGCCGCCCACCCTCCCTCGCGATGCGCGAACGCGGTGGCGTTCGCGGGGACCCGGGCGGCGGCGCCCCCGACCGGGTACATGTGCATCGTGGAGTGCCCGCTGGGAAGGAGAGCACCGTACTTCTCGTGGACCGCGATCGCGGCGTCGCTGATCTCGGTGCAGAAGTCGGACCGCCAGTACCACTGCAGACCAGACGGGTAGAGCCCGTCGAAGAACTGCTGCAGCCCGTTGAACGGCACCTCGTGCAGGCCGACCAGCAACGGCGACCCGAACTCGCGAACCGGGGCGGTGACCTCCTCGGCCTTCTCGAGCGGGCCGGTGTAGCACCAGACGATCCCGCACACCTTGCGCCCCCACAGGTTCTCGGGAAACGGGGCCACCGGGGGGACGGTGAGCACCGCGATCCAGCCGTTGAGCTCTTCGGGCAGGCTGGGCTGCAACTCGCGGTACCACTGCATCACCTCGCGGGTGTCGGCCAGGTCGTAGAGGACGGGGCCGGCGAAGACCGTTCCATGGTCACCGATCTGGTGGCACCGGAACGTGAAGGAGGTGACGACGCCGAAGTTGCCGCCGCCGCCGCGCAGCGCCCAGAACAGGTCGGGATGGGTCTGGGCGTCGGCGCGGACGAGAGACCCGTCGGCGAGTACGACGTCGGCGCCCAGCAGGTTGTCGACGGTGAGCCCGAACCGGCGCGTGAGGTAGCCGATACCGCCACCGAGGGTCAGACCTCCGACACCGGTGCTGGCCAGGAAGCCCGACGGCGTAGCCATCCCGAACGCAACGGTGGCATGGTCGACGTCACCCCAGGTGCAGCCGCCGTCGACGCGGACCGTTCCGGCGGCCGGGTCTACCGTGGTGCTGCGCATCGGCGCCAGATCGAGCACCAGGGCGTCGTCCCAGACGCCGAGGCCGGCCGCGTTGTGGCCGCCGCCCCGAACCGCCAGATCGAGGCCGTGGTCGCGGGCGAACCGGACCCCGGCCACCACGTCGGCGACGTCGTGGCACCGCAGCACGGCGGCAGGGTGCCGGTCGATCATGGCGTTGTAGACGGCGCGGGCCTCGTCATAGTCGTCACTGTCAGGCAGGATCAGCGGGCCGCGGGTGAGGGCGGCGAGCTCACCGTAGGGGACGTTGACGGGCCGCGTGCTGGTGTTGTCGAGTGCAATCGTGCTGGTCATGGGTGATTCCTCTGCTCGGCCTGACGTGATCCGGATGCTTCGTCGACGACGCTAGGCGGGGAACCGTTCGGGAACCGTTCGGCCGGGATACTTACGGCGCGAACACTCCTGCGTCACGACTGCCCGCGAGCCTCAAGGTCGTCGCGACAGCGGTTCAGCAGCGGCACGTTCGACTGCGACTCGGCCAGGGCGACGGCCTGCGCGAGTCGTGGGAGTGCTCGTGAGAGCGGGTCCAGCGCCGCCCGGGCGCGTAGGACCTCCGGCAGCCACCACCGGTCGTCGTGCTCTGTGGCGGACGCGACGGCCGCGTCCAGGGTCGCTCGGGCGGCCGAGATGTTCCCCTGACGGCAGTGCAGGTCGGCGAGCAGGCTGAGCCAGTACGGCATCCGGGCCAGCGAGCCGTCCCGCTCGAGTGACTCGATTCCGAGCTTTGCGTTGCGCACCCCGGTGGGCCCCGGCTGGGTCCAACCGGTGAGAACCCTCGCCCAGTCGCGGTAGTACGCGAAATCGTAGCGGTCGCAGACCTCGGTCAGCTCGGCCAGTACACCCGCCATCCGAGAACGGTCCCCGAGCAGCTGATGGGTGACCGCGGCGTACGACAGGGCCACCGCCAGCGAGTAGGGATGGTCGATGAGGCGGGCATTGTCTACGTTCTCGGCGCTGGTCGCGACAGCGCCGGCTTCGTCACCGAGCAGCCAGCGCCCGTGCGCCCACCAACCCCTGGCGAGCACGTCGGTGCGGGTGCCGATCGGCAACGAGTCGGACTCACCAGACAGCTCACACGCCAGCCGGAAGTGCCCGTCGGCCAGCTGGAGCAAGCCGAGCGCCAGCCCCGACCCTGCGACGGCCAGGTGGGCCTGGGCAGTGAGGTCGGGGCACTGCTCAGACAGGGTGAGCGACTGCGTTCCCCATCCGTGTGCTTCTGCGATGTGGCCCTGGACGTAGGTGGTGGCGAAGAGGGCGATCGCAGCCGTACACCGAACCTCGACGAGCCCCAGACGCTCGCCGAGTGCTGCCGTGCGCCGCTCGTACTTCTCCAGCGTGGTCGAGGCGTAGCCGCGCCAGGCGTTCATGGGGGGGAGCAGCTCCAGCAGCACCCCCAGCTCTCGTTCGTCGCGCTGCTTGCCGGGTGGAAGCTCGCCGAGGAGTCTCAGGCATCGCTGCCAGAGACGGACACTTTCCGAAAGAGCGAAGACGGAGGTGGCTTGGCGGGCTGCGCGCTCGTAGTACGGCAGGGCGCGTTCCGGCCGGTTGCTCCGGTCATACTGTTCGGCGAGCTGGGCTGCCACCACGTCGATGCGGTCGGCGTAGAGCAGCTCCAGGGCCTGGGCGAGCCGGCGATGGAGCAGCCAACGATGGGGCGGGCTGATGGCGCCGTAGGCCGCCGTGCGGAGCAGGTCGTGAGAGAGGTCGTACCCCCGTCCGTGTTCTTGGAGGATTCGCTGACGCCACAGCTCGTCGACCAACCGGACCACCGTGCCCTCGTCGAGGTCGGACGCCTCGATCAGCAGGTCGATGGTGAAGTCGCGGCCGACCGCCGAAGCCAGGCCGAGCAGCTCTTGGGCCGGCTCGGACAAGCGCGCCAACCGGCCCGTCAGGACGCGGTGCAGATCACTGCCCTCGATCGGTCCCGGTGAGGAGGCGGCCTCTCGCAAGGCCTCGACCAGGTAGAAGGGGTTGCCCGCCGTCGCCGACATCAGGAGGCTCAGCTCGTCGTCGGCCACAGCGCGACCGACGACGCGCTGCGCCAGCCGGCCGGCGTCTGAGGGAGAGAGGTTGTCTATTCTTCTGACCTCGGCCTGGCCGGCTCCTCCCATCTTCTGCAGCGCACCCGAGAGGTCGTTGCGGTCCAGCTCGTCCTCGCGCGCCGTCGCGGCAACGAGCAGCGGGGTAGAGCCCGCATACGACATCAGGAACGACAGCCACTCCATCGTCGCCTTGTCGCACCACTGGAGATCATCGACGATCAGCAGAAGCGGGCGATCGACGGCGAGGAAGGCACGCGCCAGGCCCTCGAAGAAGCGCACCCGTTGCCAGGCATCCACCTTCGCGCGCGCCCCCGTACCCGGCTCAGCCAGGCTCTCACCCTCAGGGACGAGCCGGTGTACCTCGGTGAGCCAGACCGGATCGAGCCGCCTGGTCGCTGCACGCAGGTGCGGGTGGCGTAGCCAGTCTGCGACGGGCGCCAAGGGAACCCCACCGGTGGCCGCGAAGCAGCGCGTGGTCAGAACGAGAGCGTCCAGCTTCTCTACCGCGCCTGCGAACTCAGATATCAGTCGGGTCTTACCGACCCCGGCGTCACCCGTCACGACGAGGAACCCTGGACGCTTCTGAGCTGCCTCCCACGCGGACCCCAGCCACCGACGCTCGGGCTCCCGCCCGACCAGATCCGGCGACAACGCCGGCGGCGAGAGGTCGACGGCCCTGATCGAGGCGTCGCCCCACTCCCTCCCCCGATCGGCCAGCGCGGCATCGAGCTCTGCCCGGGTCGCCGGCGATGGTCCGACGCCGAGCTCGCGTTCCAGGAGCGAAGCGCACCGGTGATAGGTGCGCATGGCCCCTGACCGATCTCCCGCCGCCCGCTGAGCCTGCATCAGGAGGCGATATCCCGGTTCCTCCAACGGCTCCAACAGCACTCGTCGTCGCGCGAAGACGAGCGCAGACTCCGGGTCGCAGTGGGTCAGCCAGTAATCGGCCGCCCGATCGCACAGGTCCACACAGGTGCGTCCCAGGTGCTCCCGGACGGTGAGCGCCCAGTCGTCGTAGCAACCCGGCAGGAACGGCCCACGGAACAAGGCCAGCGCCCGTCCACCGTGGATGTCGACGGCCTGCGACTGCTCCAGTTCGATGGCCGTGATCGCGTCGCGGCAGGCCGCAACAAAATCGGGAACGTCAACCGCGACGTCCGGTTCGGGTCGCCAGCACAAGGAGGCACCGTCGACGTGGAGGCTGGCGCGCTCGCCCAGCAGGGCACGTAGGTGATGCAGCTCGCGACGAAGGTTGGTGCGCGCCTGAGCCCCCTCCGACTCCGGCCACAGCACCCCCGCCAGGTGGGCCCGGTTCTGCGGAGTGCCGGCCTGCGACACCAGATAGGCCAGCAACGACACTGCGCGAGAAGACCCCTGTACCCGGGCCGGGTCTGCGCCGGAGATCTCGACCCCACCCAGTAGGTCGATCCGCATGGTTGCGATCATCGTGGCACTCTCTTGAAACCATCCCTTGCCGCCAAGGTACGTCCAAACTCCTTCTGGCATCCACCCGATCGGCGATACCGACCATGAAGATCGAGAAGAGCCGGCTGATGGCGTAAAGCACGACGTGAGCCGCTCAGTCCTCCGCCGGTCTGCCGCTGAGCGTGGTGGGGCGCCCCCCACACCGGCCCCGCGCGGACCACCAGAGGCGTGGCTAAACCCGGAGCCAGGGGTCGTAGCCAGGTCGTGGTGTCCAAGAGCGCGACCACGGCGATGCCGGCGACCACGATCGCCAGGGCGAGCTGCCAGGTCTGGCCGAAGACCTCGAACGCCGGAGCAGGTACTGGCGTCGGCGCGGGCTCACCCCCGACGCTGGGGTCACGAGGCCGCACCGCGAGGGCGCTCCCGGCTGACATGACCAGCCCGACGAAAAGAGCCGAGACGAGGCCGGTGATACGGATGATGCTGTGGTTCACCATGATCAGGTTTCCTTCCGTGATGCGTGAACGGTTCACGCATGTTGTCCTGCAACGATGACAACAGCGACAACACTTGGGAATGCGGTCTATCGCGTACGCGCAAAGGCGCATATTCAGCACTGCCGCGTCGGCGTACGCTCGACTGATGAGCGAGTCAGATGTGCGCACCAGCGACATCGCCCGAATCCTTGAGATCATCGAGTCGGCGAAAGCTGCAGACGACACCGAGATCTTCTACTCCGGGGTGCTGCGCGGCCTGGCCGAACTGGTCCCCTGCGATGACCTGACGTTCCAGCTCATGGACGTGCCGCGCCGATCCTGCCGGACCCTCACCCTCGCGGCCGGCGAGATCGAGACGGTCGACAACGACGCAGACGAGGACCCCGACCCTGAGGACACCGCGCGCTTCTGGGCCGCGTACTGGATGCCCGGCGGATGCTCGGGCGGGGACTCACCCGACTACACCCGGGTCCAGCGCACCTCCGACCGTTTCGGTGACCGCGAGTACCGCAGCTACCCGATGGGAAAGGTCATGGCCGACTGGGGGATGCGGCACGAGATGCTCGCGGCCATGCAGCCCTTCGGCATCCTCGACCGACGGTTGCTGCTCTTCCGGTCGAGCGGGCCGGACTTCACGGACCGGGAGGTCAGCATCGTGAAGCTGATCCGGCCGCACCTGGCCGAGCTGCACGTTCGGCGCCAACACGAACTCGACGGGGCGCCTGAGCTCACCCCCCGACAGTGGGAGGTGCTGCGGCGCGTCTCGCTCGGCGCCAGCAACGCCCAGATCGCACGCATGCTCGGCCTGTCGGAAGCGACCGTACGCAAGCACCTCGAGAACATCTTCCTACGACTGCACGCCGCCAGCCGAACCGAGGCAGTACGTAAGGTCAGTGGCCTCCTCTGACCTGAATTCGAAGGTGTCCACACCGTGCCCGTCCTACTGCCCGGTGTGAGCCGACAACTGGCCCCGGGTCAGACGGTCTGGTCGATGAGTACCGCTGTCTCCCATGCCCACTGATGCCACGTGTCATAGCGGCCCGACTGACCGCCGTGACCGCCGGCCATCTCGGTGCGGAAGAGCACGGGAGCGGCATCGGGATGCCCCTCGGCCTCGTGGCGCAGCGCCGCCACCCACTTCGCCGGCTCGGTCGCGTAGACGCGCGTGTCGTTGAGGCTGGTGGTGACCAGCAGGCTCGGGTGCTGCGCCGAGACGTTCTCGTAGGGCGCGTAGCTCTGCATCAGGGAGTAGGCGTCGGCGTCGTCGAGCGGGTTGCCCCACTCCTCCCACTCGATCACGGTCAGCGGCATCGACGGGTCGAGGATCGTGGTCAGTGGGTCGACGAACGGTACCGAGGCGTGCACGAAACGGAACCGGTCGGCCGCGCGGTTGACCACCGCGCCCATGAGCAGCCCTCCGGCTGAACCACCCTCGGCCGCAAGCCGGTTCGGGTCGACGACGCCCGTGGCACGCAGGTGGTCGGCACAGGCGACGAAGTCGTCGAACGTCGCGGCCTTACGGTCGAGCTTGCCGTCGTCGTACCACGAGCGGCCCATCTCGGAGCCGCCGCGAACGTGCGCGATGGCGAAGACCCAGCCCCGGTCGAGAAGCGAGAGTCGCAGCACCGAGAACCACGGGTCGCTCGGGATGCCGTAGGCGCCGTAGCCGTGCAGCAGACCGGGCGCCGTGCCGTCGGCCACGACGTCGTGCCGGTGCACGATCGAGATCGGGATGCGGGTGCCGTCGGCAGCGGTGGCCCACTCGCGCCGCTGCCGGTACTGCCCGAGGTCGACGTCGCCGCGCACGTGCTGCGCCTTGAGCAGGGTGACGGTTCGCGAGCGCACGTCGTAGTCCTCGACCATCCGGGGGGTGACGAGCGACTCGTGAACGATCTGCAGACTCGGAGTGTACGTCTCGGGGTTCGAGGCGACGTGCAGCGTGTGGATCGGTTCGCCGAGCGAGATGTCGTGGCTCTCCCCCAGCCCGTTCGGCGACGTCGCGTCGCGCAGCACGATGCGGATGCCGGTGCCGCCCGAGCGCCGGAGCGTCACGACGATGAAGTCGTCGAACCCGTCGACGCCGGTGACGTACTCGTCATCGCTCGTGACCGACAGCGGCATCCAGTCGTCGTGCGTCGTGCTCGTGATGGGGGCGACGGCGAGCTCGAAGTTGACCCGGCCTGCGTTGTGCACGACGAAGAGCTGGTCGCCGACGGGCTCGATGTCGTACTCCACTCCCTGCCGACGGGCCGCGACGACGCGCGGTGCCGCCAGCGGGTCGGCCGCGTCGACCAGCCGGTACTCCGAGGTGGTCTTGCTGCCGATGGCGATGACGATCTGACGGTCGTCGCGGGAGTTGCCGACCCCGACGAAGAACCGCTCGTCGGGCTCGTCGTGCACGAGCACGTCGTCGACGGTCGGGGTGCCGATCTCGTGCCGCCACACCTGGTGCGGGCGCCAGGCGTCGTCGACGCGGGTGTAGAACAGCTGACGACCGTCGAGTGAGAACGCCAGCGACCCACCGGTGCGCTTCACCGCGTCGTCGAGCAGCTCGCCGGTCGCGATGCGCTTGACCCGCAGGTCATAGCGTTCGTCACCGGCGAGGTCGACCGCGTAGGCCAGCACATCACCGTCCGGTGACACCTCACTGGCGCCGACGCCGAAGAACTCGTGGCCCACCGACTCGGCGTTCTGGTCGAGCAGCACCTCCTCGCCGGAGGGGGCACCGTCACCGTCGAGACTGGGCCGCTCGGGATGCTGCTCGGCGAGCACGCGGCCCTCGACGGAGTACTGCTGCCCCTCGATGGTGCGCGTGTAGTACCACCACCGGGAGTGGCGCACCGGCACCGACAGGTCGGTCTCCTCGATGCGTGAGCGGAACTCCTCGTAGATGGTGTCGGCCAGCGGCTTCAGGTGAGCGGTCTGCTCGACGGCCCAGGCGTTCTCACGCGCGAGGAGGTCGACGAACTCGGTGGACTCCCGATCGGCCATCCAGGCGTACGGGTCGTCGAAGCGGTCGCCGTGGTGCTCGCGGGTGGTCGACGAACGGCGGGCGACGGGGGGTGTGTCCATCTGTTCACTCTAGGTCGGGGCCTTCTGGGTCGGACCAGCCGCGCCTCCCCTATCGTGGCGCGGTGGACTTCAGCAGCCTCTCGGGCGAGCAGCAGACGATTCTGGCGCGGTGGCTGCCCGGCTCCATCGTCGTGCACGACCACAGCTGGGGCCTCGTCGAGACCCAGGTGCTCGAGGTGGTGCACTCCGGATGCAGGTACATCGTCAAGGCCGCGGGAGCCGGCGACGGTCACCTTTCTCGCGAGATCGAGGCGCACCAGAAGTGGCTGTCACCCTGGACCTCGATCGGGCGCGCCCCCGTGCTCGTGCATCACGACCTCGCGGCCGGGCTGCTCGTCACCCGGTACCTGCCCGGAACACTGGTGCTCGACTCGCCGGCGGCCGACGAACCCGAGGTGTACCGACAGGCCGGTGAGCTGCTGGACAGGATGCACAACCAGCCGGGTGCGATCGACGGCGACTACGAGGCCACCGCGAACGAGAAGTCTCTCTGGTGGCTGCGGCAGCCGCACCGCATCGACGACGAGACGGTGGAACGGCTGAGGGCCGAGATCGGTTCGTGGCCGACGCCGCCGGCCCGTCTCGTGCCGACCCACGGTGACTGGCAGCCACGCAACTGGCTCGTGCACCACGATGAGGTTCGCGTCATCGACCTCGGTCGTGCGGCTCTGCGGCCGGCGATGAGCGACCTGACCCGCCTCGCGGCCCAGGAGTTTCGGCGCGACCCGCGCCTCGAAGCTGCCTTTCTCGTCGGCTACGTAAGCGACCCTCGCACCAACGAGGCGGACAGCGCGACCGCGTGGTTCCGCACCCGGGTCCATGAGGCCATCGGCACCGCCACGTGGGCCCACCAGGTCGGTGACGGGTCGTTCGAGGCTCAGGGGCACCGGATGATCGCCGAGGCGCTGGCTGATCCCAGCAGCTCCGGCTGAGATCAGTCGGCGGTGTGGGTCGGCCAGGCGGCGAGGGTGCGGTGGGTCTCGAAACGCCGACGGGTGCCGTCGACGGGGTCGTCGAACTCGAGCACCGCGGCCAGCAACTGCAGCGGGCGGGTGAAATCATCTGGGGCAACGTCGATCTCGCTCGGGTAGAGGGCGTCTCCCTCGATCGGGATGCCGAGGCCGTTCAGCTGGCAGCGCAGCTGGTGGGTGCGGCCGGTGCGCGGAGTCAGCCGGTACAGCCCCCGGTCGCCTTCGTGCGCGATGAGCTCGATGAGCGTCTCGGCGTTGGGCTCGCCGGCAACCTCGAAGGCCTGGTGCACCCCGTGCTCCTTGGCCAGACGGGTGTGCCGCACGAGCGGCAGCTCGAGGTCGGACCGAACCGGTGCCACGGCCAGGTACTCCTTGTGCACGAGGCCCCTGGCGAACAGGGTCTGGTACGCACCGCGCCACCGCTGCTCGGTCGTGAACAGCAGCAGCCCAGCGGTGGGCCGGTCGAGGCGGTGCGCCGGTGCCAGTGCGGGGATGCCGGTGAGCACCCTGGCGCGGGCCAACGCGCTGTTCACGACGTGGTCGCCCCGAGGCATGGTGGCCAGGAAGTGCGGCTTGTCGACGACGACCAGCCGCTCGTCGCGGTGGCGCACGTTGAGCTCGAACGGCAGCGGCACCTCGACCGGGAGGTCGCGGTGCGCCCACACCACCGAGCGGGGTACGAAGGGGGCATCTGCCGCCACGGGATCACCGGCGGCGTCGACGAACGCGCCGGCCACCAGCATCGCGTCGACCTCCGCGGCCGTCAGCCCGGTCGCCAGTCGCTGCACGAGGTGGTCGCGCAAGGTCGCCCACGGCCCGCTCTGCGGCATCCGGAACCGTTGCGCGTCGACGCCGTACCGCGGTGGCAACGGCGAGGCCGGGATGCCGCCCCGTGCCACGTCAGCCCGCGCCGACCGCGAGGGCATCGACCTCGCGCCCGAGGTGGTGGCCGTACGCCACCACCTCACGTTCGACCTGTCGCCACCGGCTCGCGCTGAGGGCCATGAACGGCTCGACCTCGACGACGACGCGCAACCGGGCCTCGCGGCGCCTCCAGAGGCCCGCCACCTCGCCGTCGATGACGAGCGTGGGTTGGAAGAGCATGTTGCGGCCGGGTACGACCTTGGCCACGTGCTCGTCGGGCAGGGTCAGGTCGCGGGACTTGTAGCCGAGCAGCAGCTCATCCCACTGCGGCAGCAGGTGAACACCGCTGGGCCCGTTGGCGGGTCGCGCGTCGACGTGGGTCAGCCAGACCTGGCCGTCGATCTCCTCTCGCTCCACTCGGGGCTCGATGAGGGCGAGGGCCTCCCGCGTGAAGCCCAGCGGTTGCAGCAGCCAGCCCGCCACGTCGTTCTCGTTGACCGGCCCGTGGCCGCGCACGTAGCGTTCGACGATGGTGGCCATCGCCTCCTCACGAGACGGGGTGAACGAGTGCGGAACCCAGGCGTCGACGAGCACGAAGCTGGGCTGCTTGCCGACGAGCGGTCCCTGGCAGAGCAGCCCGGTCATGCAGTGGTGGCCGACGAGGTGATAGGCCCGCTGGTCGCTCGGGTCGACGCCCTGCGCGGCGAGCAGGGCGACCACGTCCGGGCGACTCATCGGCACGTCGAGGTGGGTCTCGAAGAGCTCACCGGCCAGCGCGATGTCGCGTTCGGTGATGCCGAGCTGGCGGTAGCGCCCCGCCAGCGAACGGATACGGGCGGTAGCCAGCAGCCGGCACATCCAGCGGGCGTCGGCCGCGGCCACCCAGTGGATGGTGCCGCGCATCGGCCACGTCCGCACGATCTCGCGGTCGGTCACGGCCTGCTCCACCTGCGCCAGCGTCAACCCGGACCGCACCCCGAGTGACCACGCTCCCGAGCCGTACTCCTGGGCCTGAAGGGCGCCGAGCTCGCGCACCACCGACAGGGCGGATGCCGGCTCCGCCCTGGTACCGAGGGACGGGCTCAGACCCAGCGCGGCCATCCGGGCCCGACGCAACCTGCGGCGATCGCTCGCCTTCACAGCGAAACCCGCTCTGCGGCATCCAGGCTCGTCATGCGTGGAGCCACGACCGTCTCAGCCGGGTCAGCCGAGAACGGCGGCGCCGAACTGCGCCTTGAGGTCACCGAAGAGGGCGGAGGTGGCCGTGACCCGGTGGGTATCGCCCAACGACATCAGCACCGACCTGCCTGGCTGCACGAGCTTGAGCTGAACCTCGGTGGCGCCGGGGTGCTCGCGCAGGATGTCTTTGAGCCGTTCGGCTCGCGCCGTCGTGACCTGGGCCAGCGGCAAGGTGAGAACGACCGGCCCGCGGGGCCCCTCCCGGATGTCGGGGATGGTGAGCTCCTGGGCGAAGATCGAGATCGAGTCGTCGCGGGCACTCACCCGGCCCTTGACGGCGCACACGGTGTCTTGGGCCAGCATCGTCGAGTAGGTCATGTAGGCCGACGGGAAGAACAGGCACTCGATGGCGCCGTCGAGGTCCTCCACGGTGGCGATGGCCCACAGGTCGCCCTTCTTCGTGCGCTTCAGCTGCAGGCTGGTGATCAACCCCGCCACGGTGACCGGGGTGCCGTCGGGCCTGCCCTCCTCACCCATCAGCGCCGCGATGGGGGTGTCGGCGTGCGTGGCGAGGATGTGCTCGATACCGAAGAGCGGGTGGTCGGAGACGTAGAGCCCGAGCATCTCGCGCTCGAAGCTGAGCAGCGCCGCCTTGTCCCATTCCATGGTCGGCACCGGCGGCAGACCGTCGAAGGCGCCGGGGCCACTCGCCCCACCCGATGCGTCGTCGGCGTCGGCGTCACCCATCAGCGCCCCGAAGAGGCTGTCCTGGCCGATCGCCTCCTGCTTCTTCACCTCGATGAGGGCGTCGATGTAGCGCTCGTGCACCTCGACCTGCCCGCGCCGGCTCTCGCCGAGGGAGTCGAACGCGCCACCCTTGATGAGCGACTCGATGGTGCGCTTGTTGCACACGACGGCCGGCACCTTCGAGAGGAAGTCCTTGAACGAGGCGAACGCGCCCTTCTCCTCGCGCGAGCGCACGATCGCCTCGACGACCGGCAGCCCGACGTTGCGGATGGCGGCCAGCCCGAAGCGGATGTCGGTGCCGACGGCGGCGAAGTTCGCGATCGAGGAGTTGACGTCGGGCGGCAGCACCTTGATGCCCATGTGCCGGCACTCGTTGAGGTAGAGCGCCGACTTGTCCTTGTCGTCGCGCACGCTCGTCAGCAGCGCGGCCATGTACTCGGCCGGGTAGTTGGCCTTGAGGTAGCCGGTCCAGTAGGAGACGAGGCCGTAGGCCGCAGTGTGCGCCTTGTTGAACGCGTAGTCGGAGAAGGGCACCAGCACGCCCCACAGGGCCGCGATGGATGCCTCGTTGAAGCCCTGGGCCTTCATGCCGCCCGCGAAGGTGCCGTACTCGGCGTCGAGCACCTCCTTCTTCTTCTTGCCCATGGCGCGGCGGAGCAGGTCTGCGGTGCCCAGGGTGTAGCCGGCCAGCTTCTGGGCGATCTCCATGACCTGCTCCTGGTAGATCACCAGGCCGTACGTGGTGCCGAGGATGGGCTCGAGGGCAGCGATCATCTCGGGCTGCAGCTTGCCCTTCAGCTGCGGGTCGAGCGGGGTGAGCTCCTGCTTGCCGTTCTTGCGCAGCGCGAAGTTCGTGTGGGCGTTGACCCCCATCGGGCCCGGCCGGTAGAGCGCGAGGGCGGCCGAGATGTCTTCGAAGTTGTCGGGCTGCATCAGCCGCAGCAGCGCGCGCATGCCGCCGCCGTCGAGCTGGAAGACGCCGAGGGTGTCGCCGCGCCCGAGCAGCTCGAACGTGGCCCGGTCGGTCATGTCCTTGGAGAGGGCGTCGAGGTCGATCGTCTCGTCGCGGTTGAGCGTGATGTTCTCGATCGCGTCGTCGAGGATCGTCAGGTTGCGCAGTCCGAGGAAGTCCATCTTGACCAGCCCGAGCGCCTCACAGCTGGGGTAGTCGAACTGGGTGATGATCTGGCCGTCCTGCAGGCGGCGCATGATGGGAATGACGTCGACGAGCGGCTCACTGCTCATGATGACGCCGGCCGCATGCACCCCCCACTGGCGCTTCAGCCCCTCGAGCCCGAGGGCGGTCGCCACGACCTCCTGGGCCGCCGGGTCGCCGTCGTGCACAGCCCGGAAGTCGGCGGCCTCGTTGTAGCGCTTGTGCTGCGGGTCGAAGATGCCGGCGAGTGGGATGTCCTTGCCCATGATCGCCGGCGGCATCGCCTTCGTCAGCTTCTCGCCCATGGCGAAGGGATGCCCCAGCACGCGGCTGGCGTCCTTGACCGCCTGCTTGGCCTTGATGGTGCCGTACGTGACGATCTGCGCCACGCGCTCCTCGCCGTACTTCTCGGTGACATATCGGATCACCTCACCGCGCCGACGCTCGTCGAAGTCGACGTCGAAGTCGGGCAGCGAGGGCCGCTCGGGGTTGAGGAAGCGCTCGAAGATGAGACCGTGCGGTACCGGGTCGAGGTCGGTGATGCCCATCGCGTACGCACACATCGAGCCGGCACCCGAACCACGCCCCGGCCCGACGCGGATGCCGCTGCGCTTGGCCCAGTTGATGAAGTCGGCCACGACCAGGAAGTAGCCGGCGTACCCCTTCGAGACGATGACGTCCTGCTCGAACGCGGCCTGCTTGCGGGCGTAGTCGGGGACCCCGGTCGGGAAGCGGCGCGCCAGCCCGGCCTCTACCTCCTTGATGAACCACGAGGTCTCGCTCTCACCGTCGGGGCAGGGGAAGCGCGGCATGTAGCGCCCCTCGTCCTCGGTGAAGGAGACCTCGCAGCGCTCGGCGATGAGCAGAGTGTTGTCGCACGCCTCGGGCAGCTCGCGCCACACGTGCCGCATCTCGTCGGCCGACTTGAGGTAGAAGTCGTCGGCGTCGAACTTGAACCGGCCCGGGTCCATCAGGGTCGACCCCGACTGCACGCACAGCAGGGCGGCGTGGGCCTTCGCGTCTTCGGCCCGGGTGTAGTGCAGGTCGTTGGTGGCCACCAGGGGCAGCCCCAGGTCGCGGGCCAGGCGGATGAGGTCTTTCTGCACCCGACGCTCGATCTCGAGCCCGTGGTCCATCAGCTCGCAGAAGACGTTCTCGGCGCCGAAGATGTCACGCAGGTCGGATGCCGTCTGGCGAGCCTCGTCGTACTGCCCGAAGCGCAGCCGGGTCTGGATCTCGCTGCTGGGGCAGCCGGTCGTGACGATCAGACCCTTGCCGTAGGTGCTCAGCAGCTCGCGGTCGATGCGCGGCCACTTCGTGTAGACCTGATCGAGAGAGGCGATCGAGCTCATCCGGAACAGGTTGTGCATGCCTTCGTTGTTCTGGGCGAGCATCGTCATGTGGGTGTAGGCCCCGCCACCCGAGATATCGTCGCGGCCTCCGTTGCCCCAGCTGATCTTGGTGCGGTCGCTGCGGTGGGTGCCCGGCGTGATGTACGCCTCGACCCCGATGATCGGTTTGACCCCCGTGCCTTGGGCCTTCTTCCAGAACTCGTAGGCCCCGAAGACATACCCGTGGTCGGTGGTCGCGAGGGCCGGCATCCCCATCTTCGCGGCCTCGGTGAACAGGTCGGTGATGCGGGCGGCGCCGTCGAGCATCGAGTACTCCGTGTGCACGTGCAGGTGCGCGAAGTTCCGGTGTGCTGGCGGGGCAGGTTGGGTGGACATCGTGGACGAGTCTAAGCCTGACCGCAGACACCCTTCGGCGTGTCGCCAACGGGTGTCGTGACCGGCGAGCCCCAGCCACGTGATGCCGCACACGAACAGAAAGGTGGCGCGTCGGTCTGCGCGTCAGTTCGACGGTCGTGCGTCACCCCCGGGCGGGCGAAGCAGCGCATGTCGACCCACTCCACGCCCTTGTTCGACCTCACCTCAGCCCCTTGACCATGCCTCCTACCGCCCACGAATGGGCTTGTCAAGAGGCAGTGTTTGTGCGGACACCGTCTGGACCACGGCTGACAACAGTTGGAAGTGAATTGCTGCCGTGCCGTTGCGTCCAGCAACATTGCCTGTTCCCCGTTTGAGTCGCAGCGAGGCCGGCGGTGCCCTTCATGCTGACGCCAACGAGTCGACAAGAAGGACGACTCGGCGCGAAGCGTGCGATATCTCCAACCCTTACACGCTGATGGGCCCTACCAGTCGCTGATACCGGGTCGTGATTGCCTCTTCGCCGCCTTCAAGGATCTCGCAGACGTTGGCCTTCACACCTGGGGTTTGGAGCGTACCTTCGGCTTCGATACCGGGGAACAGGTCGCCGTGCTGGAGAACGAGGATGTTCTCTGCGGCTGATGTTACGACAATGTTGGAGTTGTGGGTGGACACGATGAGTTGTCGACGACTCTTGATGTCCCTGAGCGTCTCGACAGCGAGATGCCTTATCAGTTTGTTCTCGAGGTCATCCTCCGGTTGATCGAGCACCAGTGGATCGTTTCCCATCTGGAGGATGACGGCTAGCAGGGCCGCTGTCTTCTGACCAGGTGACCCACGGTCGACCGCGATCAAGTTGCCTCCGTCACGTGGTCGGTAGCGTACCGAGACAAGGTCCTCGGGGAACCAGAGCATGATGCTGGTGGCTAGGTCGAAGGTGTCGGCGCTGGCAAGGCGACTGAAGAAGCGAGAATCCACCTTAACGGAACGCCCGAGTTCCGAATCGGGGCCGGTCTCGACCAACTCGTTGAGGGCCTTCTTAAATTTCCCTACTTCTACCGGAAATAGAGGATTCTTGGGCTGTTGTCGAAGCAAGGACGCCGTGAGACCGTCTTGACTGAACGCCGACTCGAACGACTCCGGACAGTTGAGCAGAGTGCGGAGCGCGTCGCCAAGATTGACGATGTCGCCTTGGTGATGGACCTCCACCTTTGTCGGCGAGTCTGGGCTGATGCTGAGTTGGTCTGTGTACTCGCGCCTCCGCAGATACAGCTCCTCCCTCTTTAAGGTGATCTCCTCTAGGGTCTTATCGATCACCGTCTGCTGTTCCTGGCGCCTCTCCTCAGAACTCTCGACATCACGGAGCTCTACTTCGAGTTCTGCCTCGCGCTGCCGATCTGCACGCGTCTGCTCAGAAGAGATCTTTGACGAGCCACCTTGCTCGCCCAGCCACGTGTTGAGTTCAGTGACCCGCTCTCGCCACAGGGTGGCCGTATCTCGACCTTCCCACTCGGCCCGGCCGGTGGACAGAACCGCCGCGGCCCGCTCCAGATGGTCGGCAGCAATCGCCAACGACGCTGCCCGGTCGGCAAAATCGTCGACTTGCAGAGCGTCAGTCACAAGCTCGCGCAACGTGTTGGCGTCGGTGATCATGGTCTGCTCAATGTTCTGGGCGTAGTGCTCGGCGGTAGTGGCGTCCCGGATGCGCGCCTCAACTGCCTCTAGATCCTGGTACTGGTCGCTCGCCCGAAGCTGCGCCAGGTGTCGCAAGCGTCCCTGGACTTCTTCCAGTTGCCCGCGGATCTTGTCAGCCCTCTCGGTCTCAGTGAGCACTTGGCGTAGTTTGTTGCGTTCCCCCTTAAAACGGAGTTGCAGCGCCTCGTAGTCATCGTCCCAATCGCTCCTCCGGATCGCTGGCATGTCGTCAAGGATCGTCAGGAAGCTCTGTGGCGAGGTAGCGAGCTCATAGATCTGCTTCTGGCTGAACACGCGGATCGGGACACGATCGACTGCCCGTCCTGATTGCTTCTCCCATGCGTCTCCATCCCAGAGTTCAAGGTTCGATCCATCTGGTTCTAAGCCAGACCAAGTGACTCGCAGCAGGCGCTCATCCTTGGTGTATTCGACGACAATCTGGGTCTCGTCGTCCCACCAGCGCCCGTCGGAGCTGGCTTCGGGGTGAAATCGCCTCAGGTCTCCAGCGACCGAACCTTCGAGTTCGTGGCTGCGCCCGAGCGCCAACCGGAGCAGTTCGACCAGCGTCGACTTGCCGACGCCTCGTCCACCAATGAGGCAATTCATCCAGGAACCGAAGCGGTATTCCTCGGTGACCTCGCCGCGCATGACTTGGATCCGGTTGATGTGTCCATGATCCGTGTTGTTTGGGCTCTCGTAGCCGCTTCGGCAACGGCGCACCGATTCACCAGGGTCGGTCAGAGCGAGGCGTATCCCTTCGAGGTTGAGGGTCTCCGCTTTGATGAGCGTCAGGTGGGTGCCCGGCGCTTTCGCCTCTTGTACTTCGGGACAGGATTCGGTCGTCAGATGATGTGCGTCGGACCCAAGAACCGGGACCCAACCGAGGCGTTTCGCGGTATCGACTTCCCCGTCATCCACGACCTCGACTGCCCGCACATGAGGTGATGTCGCAAGGGCCATAAGCTCGCGCCGATCCATCTGGAACACGCCGCGGGGTTGGTCAGCGTGAGCTGGGATACAGAGCCCACCTAACTTCACAACCTCGGCGGCCACATCGGCGACGGTCATGTTCGCGGTCTGGTCGCTCTCCCCACGAGTACCGGAGTAGCGGCAAACGGCCAGCGCTTGGTTGACGACGTCAACTCCACTAGATGGGTCGAAGATTCCAAGAATGTGGATCCCACCTGCAACTGTTAGCTCGACGCCAGGAAATATCACGAACGGCGGCATCCGGGGGTCTTCGCGACCCAGCTCTTCGAGCGCTCGTCGGGCTGGCTCCACTCCCTCATGAGAGTTGTGATCGGTGACGACGATGCCGTCGAGGCCCGCAACGATGTATGCCTGAAGCCACTCCTTGAACGAGGGCTTCGGGTCGTCGTTCGTTCTGTCTTCGAGCCCGCCATAATCGAAAGAGGCAGGTGAGTGAGCATGAATGTCCAGGCTCCACCAACGCGCTCCAGCATGCTGCTGCTCCCGGGCTGGGGATGTATCGCTGATTGGCTCCTGGTCAGGGGCTGGCGTCATGGGGCGATGCTGGCATACTTGGGCTGCAAGTTCGCATTTGGGGCTCCAGCCTTGGCTTGAAACATGAGTGAACACATAGCGGTCAGTTCGGATCGGTGCTCCAGAAAATGGGTCTGACCCCACCTTGGTGGGCCAGACCCATCGGCATAATCCGTCTTCGATAATTTGCAGGACGCCATCGAAGCGCACCTGACCATCCTGTTCGCCGCCCTAGCGATCAGCCGCTGTGCCAGCGTAACCACCAGAGCGAGCCCTATTCGTCGCCAGCGCGACGGGAGCTCCCGGCCGGATCCACCAACTCATGGAGCCAGGTACCGGTCGACGACTCGTAGGTGTGCCGAGGAGGAGGCGACCGAGATCGGCAACGAGGCCGCGAAAGCATCCTTCCCCCTTGCAGCGTCGCTACTTCACCACTTGAAGCGCTCATCGTCTGGGAGCGCAACGCGCGCATTGTCGAGATGCCGCACGCCTATGCGCCCCGAGGGCAAATCTATGGGAACTTATTCGACTTGGTCCGGTTACAGCGCCAGCACAGCGTTTGCAAGTTATCGACTGTGGACAGCCCCCCCCTAGAGATCGGCACGATGTGGTCGACTTCGAGCAGCAAATGAGGCTCTTTCGCGAGAGACACCGAGCAATACAGGCAGGTAAAGTTGTCACGCTCTTTGATGGATCCGCGAAGCTTGGCCGTCATCAACGCACGTTGGCCCGCAACGCTCATTCTAAAGCGAATCTTTTCCGAGAGCGTTTCAATAAGGGCGTCGATCGTTGGAGACTTCAACTCGACGGACGTCCGCTGTGAACTGTTTCCGCCAGCACTGATATACTCAAAGATATACTCTGGGTACGGAACTTTGATTGGTGAAAGTTCAATTCCGACATGGTTCATGAACTCTTCCATATAATGCTTCACGATGAAGGCAGGCGGATTAAATGATCCGGTAATGGCCATTTCTCTCTGCTTGAGGTTGCCAACGGCGCCTTCAAGTCGGGAAATACTCTCGCCGAGGTCCTCAACTCTGGAAAGAGTGGCCTCTGTGGGTTTGATGCCGAAGTACTTCATTACGTACTTGAGCGGGTCGCCAGCGGCGTTGCGGACGACCTGCAGGGAGCAGTTGTGCACGTTCGAAGTCTCGCACTTCACAACGTTGCGGTCCCGACGATAGTTGTGTCGGCTCGTGTTCCGGAACGTGGCCAGATGCGCCTGTGAGCCGGTGGGCGACACGCCAATTTGGAATGATCCACGGTCGCGAATTTCTGACGTGTAATCGGTGATCGCATTGTGCTCAGCAACGACGGAAGCAATCCTTGCCTTGCGGGCCAAGAACTCCTCACTTGCGAAATAGTGATTTTTACGAAAGTGCCGGACAACTCGAGGAAGAACTGCTGCGGCGGCGACAATTAGGGAAATCGATAAAGCGATCGCCCAGTACTTTACTATCAACGCCAATAGTACAAGAACGACTATAACCTTGAGAAACGGCAATTGGGCCTCCTTCTATGGAACTGTCCGGCCGAGAGTGACGCACCGGTTCTCAAGTCACGCACCGCATCTGAAGCCCGGATCAAGCCTCGTTCACCATACAGTTCATACGTCACCCGGGCGCGTCCGCGGCACTCGCATGCTGATCGAATAGTAGTGTGCCAATTCTTTGGTGTGGGGGATCGTCATCAGAAGTCTCCTTCCTTCGCCGGCCTCCATGAGATGGCGGAGCCCGGCCTTCCGCGCCTCCTGGGACTAGGCTCGCCGCTCGAGGGCACCGATCGCGCTTCACCGGCGCTGACGGCAAGCGCATGCTTGCTTCGCCGACTGCGGAGGGTGGGGTGAGCATGCCCTGTTCGGACTTCACGGCGGCTCTCGAGAGGGCGCGTCGGCAGCCGTTGCGTATCGCGCCCTGATCGCCCCGTTTCACCACCGACAAGGTGACCGGGTAGTCCCGTGCTGCCGGTCCACGATGCATCCGAGGTTGACGAGTATCACCACAGGGTGCGGGGGGACATTGCGAGGAGCAGGGTACGTTTTCCTAGACTTGCCCCCGAGGCTCCCCGGACGAACTGCTAGGACCGGCAGCGGACGATATTGGCGGGCTCACCGCTCGCAGTTGGCGGCTCTCCATCGACGGTACGCCACCTAAGGCCCGCTCCGCCACGTCCCCGCCCGACCCAAGATGCGGCGCGATGATCTCGCTCAGTCCGACGGGGGCTACGGCCGGGACGGTCTTTCGAGCAGACGGAACGGCGAGAACGCTGGGGTCCATAGCGAGTGGTGGCCAGCGCTCCTCACAATCGTTGCAGGAAACTCCCTAGAGTAGCCGCGATCTGTACCTCCGTCCGAGCCCGAGGAGATGCGTCTATCCGCCGCGAGTGGGCGCGTTCCCGTTCCCGGATCTGACTGTGAGGGCTGTCGCTCGTGGTGAATGCTCGGAAGTTCGGATCTCATCCGGCGTCGGAGAAGGGGTGGCCAGACCGGCCTTCGCATCGATTTTGCACCGGACTCCGAGTGGTGCGACCGCGGGGTTCGGATCGTGTCTGAAGGCAGACCTACCAAGGCCGGAACATCAAGCTCACCGAAGGGGGCGCTCAGGACGTGGAGGACAACTCCGACCGTGGTCGACGGGCTGGGACGTCTGCGATGGGTATCGGTACCATCTCGACCGGGTGGCCACCGACGTAGGAAGGAGTGGCCAGCGCCTCGAAGGAGCACGTGCATTGGGAACGTGGACAGCACGATCGGTGATGGGAGTTGTGCCTTGACTCAGTTTTGGCGCGATGGGCACTGGCGAACTGGGCCTAGCGGTCAGGCGCACTGGGTAGATGGCCACTTTGTACATCGGGACGATTGGGATCACTCTTCCCCCAATCTGACGGCGCGAACCTTATGGCTTTCGGGTTTGGCGTGGAGCCGCACGTACCTCGACGAGGAAACACCCAACGCGAAATGCCCAGGCTGTGGTCAAGCCGGTTTGGTTCTACAGGAATCCGAACGGCGGTTGCGCGTACTTTGATGAACTCGGCAAACCCTGGCCTAAACACCCCTGCATGGACTCTGGCACTATTCGCGACCGTACCGCGGCTTGGCAGGCCGTCGTTCTCTATTCTCAAGAGAACCAATTGCCTGCACTCGACGAGGACGTCGAGGAAGTTCAGAACGCATTCAATGATTGGCAATCGAAGCTGACGGAGTTCCAAAGTCGCGAATGGGACTGGGAGGTTTGCGAGGCGGAGGAAAAAAAGAAGGATGCGTTCGATGCGATGTCAACTCTGCCCAAGAAAATCACGTCGGCTGGTATGAAACGGAGACGCGAGACCTGGTATAAGGCGCGCGACATTCTGGAAGAACTCGAAGCGACCCACCGAGAGGCTGAGCGCCAAGTGACGGACGCTTGAGAGAATTACACGACCATGCTGGAAATCTACTCTTAGAGATTGCGCGGATAGGTCATGGTCGGCGTTTGGGTCTGGTGTCCCAGC
>JAKDLG010000303.1 GCA_030452985.1 Humibacillus sp. | reverse complement strand
TTTTTCTTGTCCTGTTGGTGGGTGGTGTGTTCCCCGGGGGGGGGGGGCGGCGCCCCCCCCCCCCCCCCCCCCCCCCCCCCCCCCGCGACAGCTGCTCATCCTGGACAGGACGGTCGCGGCGGCCTTCCCGGACCCCGACGAGCGCAGCTTCGCGCTGGGACAGGACCGCCAGGGGATCGGCGGCGCGTCCCGCCTCCCCGGCGAGCGGGGTACCCACTGAGGGCGATCAGGCGCCGAATGGGTCGAAGGGCCACGTGCCTGCCATAGCGCGCAGCATCCCTGGTCGGGACGGGCGTTTCGGTGGAGTCATCCGTCCAGGGTGATGACCACGCCGTCCCGCTTCGGACAGCATGAAGCGACAGTTCAATCCGGTCCGGTTCCCGCCGTCGGCCCCCACCAGAAATGAGACGACCATGTCTGATACACCAACCGTCCTCGCCGTGGCCACCTACCCCGACAAGGGCCTCGCAGAGCAGGACTTCCACGCCGTCTGGGGGCTGCACCACGAAGGTGAGCTCGACCACGTCGCCGTGGCCGTCGTCACCAAGACCGCCGATGGCGACCTCAAGATCGATCGCCACGACACCACGGCCAAGCACCTTGCCTGGGGAGGTGCCGTGCTCGGTGGTGCCCTCGCTGTGGTGGCGGCACCGATCGCGCTCGTGCCGCTCAGTGTCATCGCCGTGGACGGTGGCGTGCTGGCCGGAGCCGGCGGGATCATCGGACACTTCCACCGCAACATCCCGAAGAGCGATGTGCGAGAGATGTCCGATCTCCTCGACTCCGGCGAGGCCGGCCTGGTGATCGTCGCGGTGAACAGGACATCGACCGACCTGGAGCCCGTCCTCCAGCACGCGACGAAGAAGATCGTGAAGCAGATCGACCGGTCCGATCTGGAGGCTGCCTACAACGACGCCATCAAAGATGCCTCGATGTCGTAACGCGGGCGACTCAGGTCGGCCAGCCGTGGAACCCGCTCCCAGCCGCTGGGGGTGGGTTCCACCCGCCATGTGCCTAGCCAGCGAGCAGGCGGCCCCGTCGGCTCTCTGAGGGCCACTGAGGACTCGACGATGGACGAGCAACGACGCCACCCGATCGGTGGCCAGATGTCTGACATCACCGGTGGCTTGATTCGCCGGTTTCGCCTGAAGCCACTTGAGAATCGTCATGACACGACGGTGGTTCTCGGAGCGTTCGCCTTGGTCAACGGCTTCATCTCGATCGGCATCATGGCCGCTGCCGCCTTGGCCACCGGCCAACCGTTCATCTTCCCGTCACTCGGACCGACCGCCTTTCTCCTCTTCTACACGCCCTTGCTGGCGTCGGCGTCTCCGCGCAACACGGTGGCCGGACATCTCATCGGCGTGATCGCCGGCTATCTCGCCCTCGTGCTCTTCGGCCTGGTGACGGCGGGCGTGGCGATGCAAGAGGGGGTCACCCCGGCCAGGGTCCTCGCTGCAGCGTTCTCACTCGGCGTGACCTCGGGTGTCATGGTCTGGTTGCACGTTCCGCACCCACCCGCCGGCGCCACGACGCTCATCGTGAGCCTCGGCATCATCACGAAACCGCCCCAGCTGGCGGTGCTGATGCTCGCGGTGCTTCTCATCGTCGGTCAAGCGATCGTGATCAACCGCCTCGCCGGGGTCAACTATCCCCTGTGGTCCCCCGCTGGTAGTTCCAAGAAGCCACCTACGTGAACCACGTGCGAAAGACGCCCTGTCGCCGCTGAGGCCCGCCTGGCTGGGGTCACTGCTCAGATCGACATGCGGTATCCGAAGAACTCGTGATCCTCGTTGTAGCCACCCTGGCCGTCGCCGAGATCCTTGAAGTCGGCCACGAACTCGATGGCGGCGATCCACTTGACCATCTTGAAGCCGACCTCGACCTCGTTGCGGAGGCGAAGCGGTGCACCGTGCAGAACGCTGAGCCGTTCCCCGTTCATGTCGTAGGCCAGCAGGCTGAGCTCGTGACGCATGCCCTCGATCGAGTGGACGTCGTAGTAGGTGCCCCCGTCGGGGCCTCCGGCGGCGAGCGAGTAGAACACCACGTACTTCGCCTCGGGCAGCGGCTTGACCAGGTCGCACAGGTCGCGCATGGGGATGCCACCCCACTTGGCCACGCCCGACCAGCCCTGGATGCAGAAGTGCTGCGTGATCTGCTCCTGAGGGGGCATGGCCCGCAGCTGCTCGAGGCTGAGCGTGACCGGGTTCTCCACGAGCCCGTCGATGCGCAGGCGGTAGTCGACGAAGTCGCCCGCCTCGAGCGCCGCGTACTCGTCGGAGTCGGGCAGCTTGCCGTTGGGCCACAGGTGAGGAGAGATGTCCTTCTCCGTGTACTCGCCCGGGCGCGGATCCAGATGTTCCAGAGCGCCCTTCAGCGGGCCGACCATGACGTGACCCACGCGCTGGATCACCCGTGGGTACCTCAGGGTCAGCGGGCTCGCCGCGACCCAGGCGACGACGATGACGGTCATCCAGACGAGGTAGATCACGAACCCGAGCCAGGAGTTGCTGTTCTGCCCGGTGGTGATGTGGTTGAGGTTCGGAAGGAAGCCCGTGATGTAGATCATCGTGGTGTGGATGGCGATGAAGCTCAGGATCCACACCAGCACGAAGTAGTGGATCGACCGCGCCGCCTGACGGTTGAGAACCTTTCCCGCCAGTTTGAAGCGGTTGTTGATCGCGGGCGACTGCATCAGCCCCGTGATCAGTGCCAGCGGCGCCGCGATGTACACCGTGCCGAAATAGGCCAAGAGCTGCAGACCGTTGTAGGCGACCCATCCCTCGTTGAGAGGAAAGTCCAACGAGAGGTACTGGATTCCGGTCGAAACGGCTTCGGGAATCACATCCCATGACATGGGCACGATGCGTTGCCACTGGTCGGTCGAGAACAGCAGGACGTAGAAGAGGACGCCGTTGAGGATCCACAGCGTGTTGAAGCCGAAGTGCCACCAGCGCGCGAGGCCGATGGAGTGCCGGATGCCGGGGATGCCGAGCCACCCGGGGAGGCGGACCGAGTCCTCCTTGGCGGTCCAGACCCGGTCTTTGGGGACGGGCTTCTGGAAGCGGAACCACTCGGTGTCAGGCGTGGAATGCCGGTTCCAGTACAGGCGTGGGTGGTCGGCCAGGATCTGAACGCCGGCGCGGATGATGAACATCATGAAGAACAGGTTGAAGAAATGCTGCCACCGCAGCCACCACGGAAAGCCGGTGTACGGGGGCGCTGGTTCCATCGCCGTGCCTGGCCACCGCGTGATGAACTCCTGGACCGGCTCGAGAGTGCGTAGCCCTTGGGCCACAGCGATGGCCACGAGCCCGAGGCCGACACCGATCGGCAGGAGCCACACCAGGTTGAACCACCGATGACCGAGCCTCACCCGGGGGGCGGTGCCGCCCACCTGGGGCAGACCGCCCGCCCACTCTGCGAGCTCCACACTGTCGTGACCCCTGGTCAGGCTTGATCTGAGTCGCTCCGGGGGCGGGGGCGAACC